>DASWJQ010000076.1:0-28048 GCA_036397095.1 Anaerolineales bacterium | reverse complement strand
TGGCTCGCCAGCGGCCGGCCTGGCTGGCTGAGTTTCTGCCGGACCTAATCGTCCGCGCCCGCGGGGACGATGTGCCAATGGTGCGCTGGCATCTGGCGATGGTTTTCGGCCACCTGGCGACGCAGCCCGCACCACGGGAGGAGGTACGGGTCTGCCTGCTGGATATGCTCTCGGATCCAAGCCCTTTCGTCCGGAGTTGGGCCATCGTCAGCCTTCTTATCCATGCCCGCCTCGATCCCGAGCCACCGGACGAGATTGCACGGTCGGTCGCCGCTTTGACGGCCGACACAAGCGCAGCCGTCAGGTCAAGAGCCGTCAAGGCCATTGGCCTGCTCACCCAGCCAGGTGCGTCCATTCCTCAGGGCTGGATCAAGAGTGAGGTTGTCCGGCGCCAACTGCTGGCCGGCCAGGCAGGCTAGCTCCCGCCACACCGGCTCAGGGCCAGCTTCGATACCTGTAGGCTGGAGGGGATCGAAGGGCGGAGCCAGACCGCCTCTGGGAGGCCAGTATGAGTGGTGACACCTTCGGCAACCTGAGCTTGCTACTGGGCTCGGCCCTGAGTTTGTCCTTGTTCGTGGTGTTCCTGGCCAGCCTGGTGTGGCTCAATCTGGATGCCCAACGCAGCGGCAAGACCTGATGCCTGTGGTTGCTCATCGCATTCTTCACGCGGCCATTCGGAGTCATCGCTTATCTACTGCTGGGTGACAGGGAAGTCATCCTGTAGGCAGGACCTGGCCAAGCCGGCGTGGTAGGGTTGGCCCATCGCCAGCAGTCGCCGGCGCAGGCCGGCCGCATCCCGGCGGGCGGGCTTTGTGCCACCGATCCGTCCCTATCGTTTGCTGCCAAGTCGGCCCCACAGCCTGGCCCCGCGGAGGTGGGACCGATTCCTACATACCTAAACTTGGCAAGCGTCTGCGGACAGAGAAACCGTCGCGCAGGGCTTGTCTCCAGCGCTGGCTCGCGTCATAATGGACCAGTTAAGTCGTCTTTCGCTCCGCACCTGCGTTAGCGATCGGGTGTCCAACCAAGAAGAGGCTTGCAGTGACAGCTCAAGACCGTCCCAAACTCATCATTGTTAAGGGCCCGGATGAGGGCCGCCAGCTCAACCTGGCCGAAGGCAAAACGGTCCTGGGCCGGGACGAGGCGGCTGACGCTCAGATCGAGTTCACCGCCGTCTCGCGCAAGCATGCCGCCGTCGAATGGGCTGGGGACAACTTCTTTCTTGAAGACGTGGGCAGTTCCAACGGCACCTTCCTCAACGGCAAGAAGATCGAGGGCAGGGTGCAGATCAAGCCCGGCGATGAGGTCGGGTTGGGCCAGTCCGTTGTCCTGCGCTTCGAGGCGCCGGCCATTGAGGCCGCAGCGGTAGAGGCCGGGGCTACGGCCGAGCAGGCCGCGCCGAAGACGAAGGCCAAGGTCGAGCTGGCAGTGGAGCGTGAGGCCGATGATGGGCCGGTCGGGGCGACCCGAGTCGCCGCCTCGATGGCCGGCAAACGCTTGGCGGAGACGACCGTCGGCGATGAGCCGCTGCCAGCTGGCCTGAAGGATGTACCCCCCAAGCTGATCGTTACGATCGCCGGCGAGAAGCAAGTCGAGCACACGCTGAAGTCGCCGGTGGTTACGCTGGGCCGTGGCGATGACAGCGATATCGCCATTCCCTCACCGATCGTATCTCGCAAGCACGCTCGCCTCGAGCGTATGGGCGATGGCTATCAACTCGTGGCCGAGGCCGACGCCGCCAACCCCATCCTCATCGATGGCCTGCCTCTCGAAGGGGCCAAGCGCCTCAACCACGGTGCCGTGATGCGTATTGGCGGGCGGGATCCCGGGTCGATGGTAAGCCTGGAATACGACTCGCCGGCCGAGGCCGCCGTCGGTGGGCCCATGGAGATCGACTTTGCCGACCGGACGGAGGTCACCATCGGCCGCGGGCCTGAGAACGATGTCATGCTCGATGCGCCGGCCATCTCGCGCTACCACACCCGCATCGAGCGCATTGGCAAGCGGTTCCGCGTCCAGGATCTCAACAGCACCAACGGCACCTTTGTAAACGGTGAGCCGATCAACGGCGAAGTGGCAGTTAAGCTCGACGACGAAATTCGGATTGGGCCCTACCGCTTTGTTATCGGCGAAGACTCACTCTCCCAGTTCGACGATTCGAGTGAAATCCGGGTCGAGGTGCGGGGCCTGAATAAGTGGGTGCGCAAGGACTTGAACATCCTGCAAAACCTGTCGATGGTGTTCGAACCGCGCGAGTTTGTGGTAGTCGTCGGTCAGAGCGGCGGAGGCAAATCCACCCTGGTCGATGCCATCGCTGGCTATCGGCCGGCGACCCACGGTCAGGTCCAGGTCAATGGCGTTGATGTTTATCAGAGCTTCGACTCGATTCGCAACATCATCGGTTATGTCCCACAGAAGGACATTATTCACGTCGAGCTGACGGTGTACGAAGCGCTGGATTACGCCGCCCAGCTGCGCATGCCGTCGGACACGACCAAAGAGGAACGGCACAACCGTATACTAGAAGTGCTGGACGAGCTGGACCTTGCCCACCGCAAGGATGTGCAGATCTCGGGATTGAGCGGCGGTCAGCAGAAGCGCGTGTCGATTGGCGTCGAATTGCTGACCAAGCCCAGCCTGTTCTTCCTCGACGAGCCCTCTTCGGGCCTGGATCCAGGTACCGAGACCGCGCTGATGCAGTTGATGCGCCGTTTGGCCGACCAGGGCCGCACAATCGTCCTGATCACCCACGCCACCAAGAACGTGCTGCTGGCCGATCAGGTCGTGTTTCTGGCCCGCGGCGGGCACCTGGCCTGGTTTGGGCCGCCGGACGAGGCCCTGGCCTTTTTCGACAACTACCGCTCAGACCGCGATCGGCGGGCCGGCGCCATGGAATTCGACGACATCTATGCCCTACTGTCCGATCCGGCGCTTGGCAATGCCGAGGAGTGGGCCAAGCGCTATCAGCAGCATCCGGCCTACCTGAACTACGTTGTCGAGCCGCTGCAGGCGCGCGAGTCGGAAATCAGTCAGGCCTCGGCCGGCGAGCAGGTCGTCAAGCCGGTCATCGGGAAACTGCGGCGGCAGGTGTCGTCATTCCGCCAGTTCCTGATCCTGTCGACCCGCAATCTGAGGATCCTGACGCGCGATCGGTTCAGCCTGGGGCTGATGCTGGCGGCGGCGCCGATTGTCGGCATGCTCGATGTCGTGCTTTCGATCCTGCTTGGCCGCAACCTGTTCGATTTCAATGAAGGCAGCATGCCGGCCATCCTGATAACCATGTTCCTGCTTGCAGTGTACGGCGTGATGGTCGGTGGTTTGTCGCAGATGCGGGAATTCGTCAAGGAATCGCAGATCTACCGCCGTGAGCGATTGGTCAACCTCAAGATCTTGCCCTACGTCATGTCGAAGGTGTGGGTGGCGGGATTGTTCGCCTTGTATCAGTCGGCGGCCTACGTCATCATCCACTACCTGGCCTTCCGCATGCCCGGCGGCGTGATCGAATTCGTCCTGATCTATGTCACGCTGGCACTGGCCACGATGGCCGGCATGATGATCGGGCTGTTCGCTTCGGCGTTGTCGCCGACCTCGAACGCAGCGCCGATGCTGGTGATCATCTTCATGCTGCCGCAAATCGTGCTTGGCGGGGCTCTGGTGCCGCTGCCCCAGTGGGTCAGCGGCGTCACCTCGACCAGCTGGGCCTTCAAGTCCTTCGTCAATATTACCGGGCCCGGCTCGGACATTGCCGGCGACATTTGCTTCCAACTGCCGCAGGAACAGCGGGCTTTGATGACGACCGCAGACAAAATCGAAGCCGGCTGCAAGTGCCTGGGTCCGCAGGCGCTGCAGCAGGACAGCTGCGACTTCCCTGGCTCTGGGGCTTTCTATCACCCGAGCGTGGACGCCGATCCGCCCGACGAACCGCCGCCACCGCCAGACAGGCCGCAGGATCCGGCGCTGCCCGATCCTCCGGTCGAACCTGAGGACCAGAGTGACAGTCTGGCCGTTGCCGAGTACCTGAATGCACTGCAGGCCTACCAGGACCAGGTGGCCACGATCCAGTCCGCGTCGGAGGCCGAGTTCGGCGCGTACGAGGCCGAGCTTGAAATCTACCAAGCCCGGGTGGCTGAGTACCAGCAAGCGCGGATTGAGTGGCAGCTCAACCGCGAGGCGGCCATCCAGCCCGTTGAGGCCATGGTCAGTTCAACCGAACGTGACTTCGGTTGGACTCTGGTGGACAAGGAAGACCCGCTGGCCTACTGGCCGAGCTTGTTCCTCTCATGGTTCGCCCAACTAACGATTATTGGGATCCTGTTCGTGGCGATTCTGGTGCTGATCAAACGGAAGGACGTCAACTAATATGAAGCCTGATCGACGCGTATTGCTGGCGCTGATCGCCTGCGCCAGCCTGGCGCTGGCCTGCGGTGCGGGTGGAGACCAACAGGCCACGATCCAGGCGCTGGGCGACTCGCTGTCCAACACCGCCACGGCCGCCGCCGGCGGACCCGGCGCAGGCTCCGCTGTGCAGACGGCCGAAGCGGCCGCCACCCAGGGTCTGCTCTCGATCCAGGCGACCGCCGATGCTCTGCTCAACCTGTCGGCAGCCGATCGGGCGGCGACCGTCGAAGCCGCCGCCCCGCTGCTGGCCGAGCTGCCCAACTACGGCGTCGATCCATCGCAGGGAGAGCTGGCCTGGGTTCACCCTCCGATCACGATCAGTGTGAGTGGATTCCTGGCGTCGGATTTCGAGAACCAATACCTGGGAACGGTCGCCCGCGATTTCGTGATCTCGTCCGACATCACCTGGAACACCACAACCGGAGCCTCGGGCTGCGGTTTCGCCCTTCGCTCGGACGGCAATGAAGACGCCGCCAACCAGTATGTGGCCGTCGCCAGCCGCGGCGGCAATGGCCGGGTCATCTTCCAGTCAATGGTCGATGGCCAGGCTAAGAACGCGGTCGACATCTATGCTTATGGACAGGACCCCAGCTTCCAGTGGCGCAACGACACGACCAACCGGCTCACGGTCGTGGGGCGGGGCAAACAGTTCACGTTCTACACCAATGGCGTCCGCGTCGGCCAGGTAACGGCCGGCGACCCGCCGTCCCAGCCGCTGGCCCCCAGGCCGCCGACCGAACCGCCCGAGGACGCGCCTCCCGAGGCCGTCGCAACCTACGATCAGGCGCTCGACGATCATGCCGACATCGTAGAGCAAATGCAGGCCCAATTTGCCGCCCGCCAGTCGAGCTTCTCGGGCGAAGTGCCCTACTTCGAACGGGGCTTCGTTGCTATGATTGCCGTCAGCGAATCGGGCAATACAGTGTGCCAATTCGACAATACGTGGTTGTGGCTCTTCAATGACAGCGCCGCGGGAGGATCCTGAATGGCGAAATCGGAGTTAATCGGCAAGAAGCTGAGTGGCCGCTATGAGGTCACTGAGCTTCTGGGGCGGGGCGGGATGTCCTCGGTCTATGCGGGCAACGACCCCAACCTGCGGCGCAAGGTGGCCATCAAGGTCATTCACCCGCACCTGTCGGAAGACCCGCAGTTCATCAGCCGCTTCGAGGAAGAGGCGGCGGCCGTTGCCCAGCTCAAGCACCCCAACATTATCCAGGTGTTCGACTTCAACCACGACGACGAGACCTACTACATGGTGCTCGAGTATGTCCCCGGGGTCACCCTGCAAGAGCACCTGGAAAAGATCGTCGGCGATGGTGGCACGATGGGGACGGCCGAGGCGCGCGAAATCGTGGCCAAGGTCTGCGATGCCTTGGAGTATGCTCATCAGCGCGGCATGATTCACCGCGATATCAAACCGGCCAACATCATGATCACCGATGCCGGCCAGGTCATCTTGATGGACTTCGGCGTGGCCAAAATGATCGGCGGCAAGCAGCACACCGCCACCGGCGCCGTTGTCGGAACAGCGCTTTACGTTTCGCCCGAACAGGTGCGGGGCAAAGAGCCAGACAACCGGGTCGATCTGTACGCGCTGGGCGTGACCATGTTCGAGATGCTCAGCGGCAAGCCGCCATTTGAAGCCGACTCGGCGATGACGACCATGATGATGCATGTCAACGAGCCGGTGCCCGACATCCGGGAGCTCAATCCGGACGTTCCCGACTCACTGAAAGACGTCATCGAGAAGGCACTGGCCAAAGAGCGCGACGACCGCTACAAGTCGGCGGCCGACATGGCCAAGGCACTGCGTTCGGCTAACCTGGAGGCGGTGGCCGACCAGGGCAAGACCACGGTCGAGCCCATGCTGGCGCCAGTGCCCGGCGGCGATATCCGTGGCACGGTGATTGAACAGCCGGTCGTCAAGGAGCAGGGTCCGGCGACCGTGCGCGACGTCAGCCCCCCGCCGGTGCCCCCGGCCGGGCCACCGGCCAAGCAACCTGCGACCGGCGGGCGGCCAGGCGGGCTGATCGCCGGTGGCGTGGCCGGTATCGCCGTCATTGGCTGCCTTGTGCTGGCGGTGGCTGGCTACTTCCTCTACACACAATTCGGTGGTGCGCTTGGCGCAGCCACTGAGACGCCAGCACCGACGGACGCGCCGGAGCCCACGGCGACGGTGGAAGTCATCATTGCCGAACAAACTGACACGCCCGAACCTACGCTGACTCCGAGCCCCAGCCCGCCGCCCGAGCCCTTCGTCTTGATCACCGACATCCGGCTCAATGGCAGCACCTACCTGGTCGACTATGAGACTTTCGGGTACACGGAGATGTTGCCCGGTCAGCATGTTCATTTCTTCTACGACACGGTGCCGCCGTCACAGGCCGGCTCGCCTGGATCGGGTCCTTGGGCCGTTTGGGGTGGTCCGCGCCCATTCGACGGCTACCACACCGGAAACCGGCCAGCGGCTGCTAGCCAGCTGTGTGCCCTGGTGGCCAACCCCAATCACTCGATCATCATGGGGACCGGCAACTGCTTCAATCTGCCGGGGTAGGGGCCGAGCAATGAACAAGACGGGGCGCAGCGGGACGGCTGCGCCCTTTCTATTGGGAAGTGCTGTGACAGCCCTGCGCTGGGCAGAGATCGAATTCGTGAACAGGAGGCATGATGACGGACAGTGTCTATAAGGTGATTGAGCTGGTGGGCACCAGCCCAGCTTCGTGGGAAGAAGCGGCCACCAACGCCGTCAAGCTGGCCAGCAAGAGCTTGCGCGACTTGCGCGTCGCTGAGATCACCGACTTGGATATGGTGTTGGAAGACGGGCAGGTCCGCGCCTACCGGGCCAAGGTCAAGGTCTCCTTCAAGTACGAAGGCGGCTAATTGCCTCCGTCTCCAACCCAAGCCATGTCTGACCTCGGTGTATCGCGGCCGAGGTGATTTCCCGATCCAAGGGCGGCCTCCGACCCGCCGTTGCGGAGCGCCAGGAGATTGCGTCCAGCAACTGCGCTGGGCTTGATGGGGCCGTAGAATCCCGGGGCCAAGCCGGGCCGGGTTGGGCGCATGCTCCCTTGAGCAGCGTCATGCCTTACCCGACTGGATTCGTCTGGCATATCTCCAGTGCACGCCCGGCAAGACCAACCCGGTCCGGGTTGGTTCCGATTGCAATCCCCGGTCCATGCCGGTACGGGAGGTATTCGCCAAGATGAATATTGTGTTGTGGATCCTACAGGTTCTGCTTGCCATCTACTTCTTCGTCACCGGGCTGGTCCACTTCACGTTGCCGACTTCGCTTCCGCCGCAAATGAGCTGGATGTTTGATCTGCCTCCGGCCCTGCATTGGTTCAGCGGGACCGTCGAAATCCTGGCGGCGCTGGGCCTGGTGCTGCCCGGCGTGACCAAGGTCCAACCCAGGCTGACGACGTGGGCAGCACTGGGTCTGGTGCTCGTTATGGCCGGCGCCGCCGTCTGGCATCTGCAACGCGGTGAGTTGACAAACATCGGCATGAACGCTCTGATGGCGATCTTGTCGGGTTTCGTCGCCTTTGGCCGCTGGCGGCTGGCGCCGTTTACCGGCGGACGGCGCCAACAGGGGTCGGGTCGTCAGGAAGATAGTTCGGCTGACCTCGGCGGTCCGCTTGCTTGAGGTCCGCTAAGGATCTGGTCGGCGGACCTCCAAGGTCTGGGATTCTTCCCAGTGGAACCTGGTCTTGGGCGGCGGTGTACCTACCGTAGAGTCCATCCAATACGGGAGGTCCTATTGAACCCGAAGAGTCTTTTCCTAGTTCCACTGACTGGGATTCTTGTTGCCTGTGGGCCAGCTTCAGTGATCCGCTCGTCTGGGGCGCAGGCCCAGGCTGGGGAGGCCAGGTCGGCCGAGAATGCGGTTTGCCCTTTGACACAGCCGCCTTCGCCAGCATTTGTTCCGCCAGACCCATGGCCGGCCAAGCCGCCACCGGGCGGGGGGCAGGCCGGTTTGTTCTGGGTCGGCCAGGCCGGATTGTGGACGGCGCTGCCAGCCGATGGGCGTTGGCCCCAATTGGCGCACGGCGACAAGTTCTGGTGGTGGAGCCAGTGGTTCGACGTCAAGCAGGACGAGACGCCAGACCTCCATCTCGTGGCCACCCGCCTCGACGGGCCGGCAGCCACCGTTGAACTGACGGAAGCGACCAATGCCTACCACCCGTCTTTTGAATGGGCCATGCTGGCTGGCGTCGAGTTGCCCAGCCCGGGCTGCTGGCAGATCGTCGCGAACTACAAGGGGGAACAATTGACCGTGGTGATCGACGTGGCGGCTGAGTAAACGACCGAGCCGTCCACGCCCCTATGTCATAAGAGGCCGCGGAGTCTGTCTTTCCGGCCCCGGGGGTCCGTTCGGAGCCAACTGCTCATCAGCGCTCCGTATTCGGACCCCCGGGGTCAGGACGCCGCGTGCCCGCCAACTTCGAAGGCGGAAACGGTCGAACCAGCTAAGGCTCATATGGGACGCGGGAGGCGTCAGACCTCGTGGGAAAACCACTTCGGATACACCTTCTCGCTCAAATCGTAGCGATCACACTGGCCTGCTCCGTCGGTGGGTTCATCGCCCTGGTAAGCTTCGGCGCTATCGGCGGGACAGCTATCGGGGTTGCACCCCAATTCGCCTTTGGCCTCGTCGAAGGCTATGTCTGTCCCGAAGAGTCGAGGCTGGCCATCTCCTCCATCCGCCGAAGCTATCACCGGCCGGGTGAAGCCGAACCAGTTGTCGAATGTGTCGCCCCGGATGGAACCCGCCAGGACGTAGTTGGCCAAAGCATCGTGGCGGTGCTGGCCCTGGCTTTCCTGATCGTGTTCGTGCCGACGATCGTGGTCATCGGTGTGCCGCTTGCGGTGATCGCCTTCCTTCTGTCATGGGCAGTGCTCCGCAACCGGAACGACCCCGCCTCGGTCCGGTGAGCAAGCGGCTGCGGGAGCAGAGTTCCGATTGACGAATGTGATTTCCGTCACTAGCCCTGGAGCCAGCGCTCTTCTAGCCTAATGCTGGCTCGAAGCCTGGTGTGCTTTCCATGTTTCGACCGACCGAACCCACCAGTCGGAAAAGGGGCAAAGCGTGCGTTCCATCCTCGCAATCTTCATCGCCACGTGGCTTGTGGGGTGTGCTGGTGCAGCCTCACCAGGAGCAGAGCAGCCGGTCATCAGGAACAACGAGCCCCAACCGATCGTTGACCTCAGTCGGAGTGACGAAACCGAAACCGGCTTCCGTATCTACACGGTCGACGACTGTGTCAAAATTTTCGAGATCGCCGACCAGTACGGCCTCTCCCAGCAGACCATCGTCTGGGCCAATCCCGGGCTGCTGGAGGGGGAGGCGGAGAACATGAAGCCTGGGATGGCGCTGCTGATCCCGACAGAAGAAGGGACAGGCTATACCTGGCAGGCGGGAGATACAACGGCGGCGGTGGCGGCAACCCTGGGGGTAAGCGCCGAAGCGATCAGTAGCTGGCCAGGAAACGAAGTCTATCTGCGCGGCGGGAGCTTTGCGCCGGAGCCCGGTGAGGTGATCTACATTCCCGCTCCGTAGGCGGCGTTCGGCCAGGCAGCTTCCCAATTAACTGCGGCGAATCGTTACCAAACGCCAGCATCGAATATGATGCTGGCGTCGAACTTTTCAGCCAAGTGCGCAGTCAGTACGCCGGCGCAGGCTCGTGCGTCTTGGAGGACTGTTTTGGGCCGTAAGGTACTGTCAACCGGGACGCCTTGGGAACCGATTGTCGGCTATGCCCGCGCGGTGCGGGTGGGCAAACAGGTATTTGTTTCGGGCACGACTGCGACCGGTGCCGACGGTGAACTGGTCGGCGAGGGCGATGCATACAGGCAGGCAAGGCAAACGATCCGCAATCTGCGGACGGCGCTTGAGAAGTTGGGCACAAGCCTGGAAGATGTCGTCCGCACGCGCATCTATGTCGTCAATATCAACGATTGGCAGCAGGTTGGACGAGCGCACGGCGAAGCCTTTGGCCACATCCTGCCGGCGACGACACTGGTCGAGGTCAGCCGGCTGGTCGATCCAGCCATGCTCGTCGAAATCGAGGCGGAGGCGATCGTCGGCTCCGCACGCGACAGCGCGGAAGCGGACGCGTGACCCTCTTCTTTCGCAACTTTTTTCTGGGCGTATCGCTGGCGGCTCCCTTGGGGCCGGCCGGTGTGGCCGTCATCCAGAATGGCTTGCGAGACGGTTTCCGGGCCGCTTTCCTGACCGGCATCGGCGTAACGTTGGCCGACACCGCCTATATGTTGTTGGTCTTCCTGGGGTTGGCGCCGTTCCTCGACCTGGCCGGCGTGCGCATCGGCGTGTGGTCCCTGGGCTCGCTGGCGCTTGTCTACTTCGGGATTCGAAGCCTGCAGCGGGCTATCGGGCATTCCAGGGCCGATACGGGGGAGGTGCAGCCGATGGTCGCCCGCCATCCGCTGCTGATGGGTTTTGTCGTCAACGCCTCCAACCCCTTGGCGATCGTGTGGTGGTTGGGGGTCTTCGGCGGATTGCTGCTTGGTACCGACCCAAATCTTTCCACCCTGCATGCGTTAATAACCAGCGGGGCGATCCTGCTCGGCATACTGTGCTGGCACGCAAGCATGGCCCTGCTCACCCACTGGGGTGGGCGGCTGATCGGACCAGGTGTGGGACGATGGGTTTCCCTGATCGCCGGCGTGTTGTTGATCGCGTTCGGACTGACGTTCGCCGTCTCGGCCATCCAGGCCGGATCGGCGCTGTGGATACCCAGGTAGGTTGTCAAGAGCTGCCTGGTGGAAAGAGGGCGGTACAATCCTGACAGGCGACGGCAGTCACCACGCCTGCCGCCGCCGGTCGCCGAATCGCCGAGCTTCCGGAGGCGGACATGCTCTCCCAGGCCAGCGTCATACCATTTCTGGCAACCACCCAGCCCGACCAAAGCCGCCGCTTTTATGAAGATGTGCTTGGTCTGTCCCTGGTGGCGGATGAACCGTCGGCGTTGGTGTTTGACGCCGGCGGCAGCATGCTGCGCGTGTCAAAAGTCAAACAGTTCACCCCGGCGCCACACACCGCATTGGGCTGGCAGGTCGAGTCGATTCGTCGCTTTGCGCGCTGGTTGATAGACCGAGGCATCGAGGTTCTCCGTTTTGAAGGCATGCCCCAAGATGACCTGGGCGTATGTGTCTTTCCCAATGGGACCCAAGTGGTGTGGTTCAAAGACCCGGACGGAAACCTGCTCTCGCTCACAGAGTTTTCTAACAGCCGGGATCGTCCGGAGCAGCCCAGACCATCCATCGCCTGACCAACGAAGGAGGCGATTGCGCGGCCGCGAACGCGCCCAACCGATACGCCGATCCAAGGTGGCGCCGCATGCAGCGCGATGACTCATCGCCGACCGCCTATCGGGACGACGTCGACCCCAAACTCAGGCCCATCCTGGAGCGTTTGCGTCATCCATTTTCGATGTTGTTCCAGCGCCTAACGAAACGATCGAGTATGGCGTGCTGCACTCTTCGGGGATCGCCCACTTGGCGGCCCAAATACACTATGTCTCCTTTATGTCATGCCGGAGGTTCTCGACAAATACGGGCAGCGCCTGGCAGCCGACTGCGGCAAGAGCTGCCTGCGTTTTCGACCGTGGGACCAGGTCTATGAAGCCGTGATCAAGGAATTGCTGTCCGAATTGGTCGAGCCCTCCGCACAGGCTGGTCGGGCGCCCAGCCAGGGACAAGGGGAGAAGTTTTTGGGCCAGAACGAGCAGCATGGAACCGTTATTGACGATCCCTTTGGCATCGTTATTGCAGCCTATGGATCATGGAAACCTGGTTGCTCCGGTTGGCCGGTGGACAGGGACGCTGGCTCGAACTGGCCTCCCTATTCTTTCTGCTCGGTGTCCTCGTATGGCTCCACTACCTGTACCGGCGGGTAGAGCGGCCAGAAGGCTGCCCGGCGTTTGCCAAGGGTTGGCACGGCTGGACCTGCGTAGTGCTGGCCGGCCTGGCCTTAGGTTTCTACGGAGCGGGCTTTCTGCAGTCGCCGGCGCTCCAACGGATCGGGCTCACCTTCCTGACACTGGCGACCGCCCTGGGGGTTGCGTTGATCCGCCGCAGGCTGCCGCCGCTTGGCTACTACCTGCCAATGATGCTTGCTGGATTCACCTTCTTACTTACCTGACCACTCGTTCCATCCACAATCGATTGGGCTCTCCGTTGCCGAGTCAAGCCGGGCTGGTTGCATGTTGTGGGGCGTCGTTGCACCGCGCCGGGTGGACGGCATGACGCTGGTCCGGTCGGAGCCTGTGCGCACAGTCATCCGAACGCTGGAGCGCCAGTTCGGGCTGGGCCTATCCTTTTTGACCTACTATGGTCAACCCCATCGCTTGCTAGCGCTTCGTCGATTGTATCGTCCGTTCATAGCGCCCGGCGACTTGTGCTTCGATATCGGGGCCCATGTTGGGAATCGGATCCTGGTTCTGCGCAGCCTCGGCGCCCGTGTCGTCGGCGTCGAACCCAATGCCGACTGTATGACCTGGCTGCGCCGGCTCTACGGCCGGGATGCCAACGTCCAGCTGCGACAGGCCGCCCTGGGCGTCGGTCCGGGCAAGCGGACCTTGTGGGTCAGCCGGCGGTCCCCCACCGTTTCGACGGTTGACTCGAGCTGGCGCCGGCAAATCGCCGGCAGCGATGGCTTTCGCCACGTCGCCTGGGACGAGACCCGGACGGTACCCGCCGAGACGTTGGACCGATTGATCGACGAATACGGCCCGCCGGCGTTCTGTAAGATTGATGTCGAAGGTGCAGAGGACGAGGTCCTGGCCGGGCTTTCGCTGCCAGTCCCCGTTATCTCCTTTGAATACATAAATGCCGCCTGGCCGCGGGCGCTCGCTTGCCTGACGCGGCTTTCTTCCCTGGGGGAGTACCAATTCAACTGGGCCATTGGTGAGCGAGGCCGCTTGCAGTCGGCAAGCTGGCTCACGCAGGAAGAGCTGATCGAACGAATGGACACCACTGCCGCACGAGGCCAATCGGGCGATATCTACGCACGCCGTCTTGCGTAGGGATGCGCCGGCCGGGCCAGGCCGGCGGCGCAAAGTTGGCGCATGGTATCTTGAGACCAGTGGGCCGTACAGCAGGGCTCAGGGCCGGGCTCGGCGGGATGACCGGAGGGAGGATCGAAAAGGTGCCTGAGATCAAGCGCTTCCCGTATACCCCGATCCTGGGGTGGTCAGCCTCGCGCTATGATTTGTTTTCTATCTGCAAACGGCGCTACTTCTACCACTACTACGCCAAGTACGATCAAGAACTGCCAACGCGCCTGATCCAGCAGCACAAGGACCTGGTCTCAATCCCGCTCGAGATCGGTGGCATCGTGCACAAGGTGATCGAGGTCTTGCTCAACCGCCTGCGCACAACGACCCAGGCCATCGACCGCCCCAAGTTTTTCGACTTTGCGCAGCGCACGACCGAGCATCGGGTGCGCACGGCCACCTTCGACGAGCAGATCTACGGCGTCATTCCGGAGGTCACGGCTGGGGACCTGCTGCCCAAGATCGAGGCCAGCCTCGGCAACCTGTTGGAGAGCGAGCGGCTGGCCTGGCTGTCCGAACAGGCTGCCGACCACGGAGAAGCCTGGATCATCGACCCGCCGGGCTATGGGGAAACTCGTCTGGGCGATCTGAAGGTCTACTGCAAAGTTGACTTTCTGTTCCCCAGCGGGCAGGACTACGTCATTCTGGATTGGAAGACGGGCAAGGTCGTCCCGGATAAACACCGCAAGCAGTTGATGGGTTATGCCACCTGGGCAACCTACCATTTCGAGACCCAACCGTCGAATGTCAGACCGGCGATTGCCTACCTGCTGCCCGGGTATGAAGAAGTGAAGGAGACCTTCAACTCGTTCGATCTGGAGCACTTCGCCATCCAGGTGCGGGCCGAAACGCAGGAGATGTACGAGTACTGCCGCGACATTGGTCAAAACATCCCACTCGACAAAGAAGAGTTCCCCCTGGTGGATGATCAGCGAATCTGTTCCGTCTGCAATTTCCGCGGCCTGTGCTATCCGGATCTGTACCAGGCCAATTTCGATCACTGACAGTCGAAGCCCAAGACCGGACCGGATCCTGCTTGTAGATCGGTGGGCCTAGCTGGGTCGACGGGAGGCGTTCCATAGCGAACTTCGAGTTCTGGAGACGTTGGCTGCAGATCGTTGGCCTGGGGATGTGCCTGTTCGGGATCTTGATGGCGCTTGGCAGCACAACGCCGCTTTTCGCCGCGTTCAATGAGCAGATTAACAATGTGTTTTGGGGGGAAACCCCGTTGCCCCTCGGCACCCAGGCGTTCCAGGGTTGGGCCTATGGTGTCTGGGGTGCTACCGTCGCCGGCTATGGTGGTCTGGCGGCGGTCGTGGCCGGCAGGCCCTTTCAGACACGGAGCCGCTGGATTCGCAATGGCTTGGTTGGGTCTATCGTGCTCTGGTTTGTGTTGGACAGTGGCTTGTCAGCCGCGTATGGCGTGTGGTTCAACGTGGCCTTCAACTTCCTGGTCCTGCTCTTGATCGCCCTCCCGCTATGGATGACCAGGTCGGCGTTTGATGAAGACTCAGCGTAGAGCTGCGTTGGGCCGGGCCAGTTGGCCTAGATGATGGGCCGGCGCGGCTGGCTCTGGGTTGGGTTCGTGGCAATAGGTTTGCTGCTCGCGTGGCTGGGTTGGCAGGCGCTGGCGCTGCGGAGAGTATCCTGTCAATCGGCGGCTGAGATTGTCGTCGGTCCGGTTGTGGATCCGCTGGCCGGCCTGCCCCCGACGACCAGGGGGGGCTTGCCAACTCGTCCGGGTCGAGCTGCGACCATGGGGCGTGGTCGGGGTTGAGCCCATGGCCTGCCAAGCGAGCACGACATTCGAGGCATGCCGGCGGCTCCCTCGAGAAATGGCCGACACCTGGTCAGAATAGATCGGCGCCAGCTGCCGTGCGGCACTATTCAAACCAGGGGAAGCCTGCCGGGAGTGAGGCGGCTCCGGCCTGGCAGCTGGCGAGGCCGCTGGGAGCGGATGCTCGATGGCGGGCGATGGCCAGCCATCCGGTGGCCCTAGGCGACTGCCCCGGATCGGGCTTAGCTAATAGGGAGGCCGAAGGAGGCGTGTCACCTTGAATGTGCTGTCGCAGTTGGCAAGTGCCCTTGGCCGCAACGACGAAGCCCCTAACGTCGCCTTGGCCCATCAGTTGGCTAAGAGCGCTGACGCGGTTGGCATCGGGCAATTGGCGCAGGCACTCAGTCAGGCTGACAAAGCAACGCGGCATGATTGCATCAAGGTCCTATACGAGATCGGAAGTCAGCGGCCGGAGCTTATCGTGTCGTACTGGCAAGATTTCGTTACCCTGTTGGGTAGCGGCGACAATCGCATGGTGTGGGGTGCGATGACTGCCCTGGCAGCTATTGCCAGGTTGCGATCGGACGAGTTGTGCCGCCACCTACCCGACATCACCTCGGCCATCGATCGGGGTTCGGTCATTACACGGGACAATGGTGTCCGGGTGCTGGCGGCCCTGATCCACTCGGAGTCTCATTGCCGGCGGCAAGCGCTGGCATTTGCCGCAGAATTGCTACGCCGCAGCCGGCCCAAAGATGTGGCCTCCTATGCCGAGTTTTTGGCGAATGGATGGGCGGGGCCCGGGATCAAGGAATTGAATGCAGTGCTGCACGCCAGGCTGGATGATCTGACCCCGGCACAGCACCGCCGCGTCTCGAAAGTCCTGCGCTCCGCACTGCACTAACCGCGTTCGCTGGGCGGTCGGCGCAAGCTGTGTCTCTTCCCCTGGTCCCTCGAAGCCCGCAATCCGTCGGCCACTGCCATGGTTCCAGCAGCGATCCATACGGTTTCCCGTGAGTATTCTTCGCCAAGAAGACAAAAATATCCTGTTATGAATGTCTTGTATTTAGCGTGACCTCGTGATACAACAAACGCCGATCAGGTCGTTGGCCGCCAGCCGCTATTCCATTGAGCCGTCGGCTGGCGACGCGATTCTCGAGCGGGAGTGTGAGATGAAGGTTTTGAAAGAGGTTCGGCCGCTTGTCCCGGTTCTTGTGCTGGTGGTCAGCTTGGGCCTGGTGGCCTGCGCTGGCGGGCAGGCAAAGGGTATGGATGACAATGCCTTGCGACCCATAGAAGTCGCCGATGTCCAGGTGGAAATGGGTGTGGGGTCGCCGATCCCGGTGCACATCCAGGTCAGCGGAACATGGCCCGACCTATGCGCCCAGTTGGCGAAAGTGGAAATGACCAGCCAGGATAGGCAAATCGACGTTGTGCTGCTGGCGTCGCCAGCTGTCGATAACTGCCCACCGGACTTTGTCGGCGTGCCGTTTGGTCTGACCTTGCCGGTCAACGCTGTCGAGCTTGCAGATGGAGAGTATGCGGTTAGCGTCAACGGCGTTGGCGCCAGCTTCGACTGGCCCCCAGACTGATCCTGGCCCGGACGGGTTCGGCCAATGAGGCCCGCCAGCGCGTCAGCACTGGCGGGCCTTGCTTTTTGTTTGGGGGGGACGGCCGGCGGATCCCTTAACCTCGACCGGGCTTCCGGGATATGTGGCAGCGCTGGTGGTAGCATAGTTCGACCGGGATGGAGGAGGCGGATCACAATGCGCTACGAACTGGAGATCGTGGTCAACTTGCCGCGCAGCCGGGTCATTGAGCTGTTCGATGATCCAGACAACCTTGCCAAATGGCAGCCCGGCATGCGCAGCTACCAGCATCTGAGTGGAGAACCCGGTAAGCCCGGCGCCAAGGCGCGTTTGGAATACGATGAGGGTGGTCGGAAAGTCGAGCTGATCGAGACCATCTTGCGCCGCGATTTGCCCGAGGCATTCAACGGCTACTACGAAGGCCCCGGCGTTAAGAACTGGATTCGCAACCGCTTCGTTGAGGAAGGTCCGGACCAGACCCGCTGGATCGTGGATACGGAGTTTGCCTTCAGCGGTCTGATGAAGATCATGGCGCCGTTTATGCGCGGCGGCATGGCCAAACAAACCCAGACTTTCATGCACAACTTCAAGGCATTCGCTGAGACAACCCAAACTGCGGGTTAGCTCGCAACCCGTCGGTCGGCGGTTGCGACGGCACGGAGGCTACACGATGGCAGCAGATCCTGATAACAGCCTAGGTCCGATCGGCCAGGTCAGCGTTCCCGTCACCGAACTGGCCAGGGCCGTCAAGTTCTACCAGGAGCAGCTACGCCTGCCTTTTCTGTTTGAAGTGCCGGGCATGGCGTTCTTTGATTGCAGCCCAACACGGTTGCTACTGACCATGCCTGAAGAAGGCGACCAACCACCGGGCTGCTCCATTTTGTACTTCCGGGTGGATGACGTCCAGCAGGCAGCTGCCACGCTCGAGAAGCGGGGCGTTGCTTTTCTGCAATCTCCCCACAGGGTCGCCACGATGCCGGACCACGAGTTGTGGATGGCCTTCTTCGCGGACAGCGAGGGCAACACAATGGCCCTGATGGGCGAAATCCCCAATCGGCGACCGGCTTGAACTTGCAAGATCGTATGGCAGTGGATCACGGCCCTGGCTGGTTGACCAGTCCCTCTCGTCAGGACATACTAGGGGGGGGTCCGCTCGCATCAGCCTGTCGCCCGTCTGGACTGCGCTGATCTAGACCAATCCGATCCTATCCAAGGGCAGTAAGCAGGCGATGAACACCGGCTCCGAAAATCCCGTGTTGCTGGCCAGGCAGGCGCTCAACCAGAACGACCGGCCGGCCGCCGTTCGCCACCTGCGGGCCGCCCTTGAGCGCAATCCGGGCGATACCGAAGCCTGGGTTATGTTGGCCCAGGCGATTGACAACCCGGACCATGCACGCAAGGCACTCGAGCGCGCCTTACGTCTTCAGCCCGATCATGCCGCCGCCAAGCGCCTGTTGCGCCAACTGGGCGAATCGCCTGCCAAGCCGCTGGCGGCGGTTGAGCGGCCCGCCACACCCGAGCCGAGCAGCCGAGCGGTCGAACCCGCCGGCAAATCCGAACGCGGCGAACCCCGCGCCATCCCGGCCAGGACGCCCCCGCCGGCCCCGCCTGTAAAACCCGAGAGCAGATTCCCAATCGAAATTGTTTTGGGTCTGATCGCCCTCTGTCTGCTATGCGTGGTCGGGGGGCTGCTGGCGTCGAGTGGGCTGGAACGCTTGACGGGTTTGGTGTCGGGGTCCCAGGTCGAACCGACGCTTGAGGACGTGACCGGCGTGGTGTACGCCAACATGCGGGCGGTCAACAGCGAGAATCTGGTCGCCTACATGGCCACGATCCATCCCGATAGCACAGCCTACGCCACCACCGAAACTGGTTTGCGCGATGCATTCGAGCTCTTTGACCTGTCGTACACGCTGCTGGAACTGACGGTAATCGAGCAGAGCAGCTCCGAAGCCACAGTCGCCTTCGTGCTCCGAACTGAGAAGGTTTCCGGGCCCGCTTTCCGAGACAATGTGATCACGGGCCGTTGGATCCTACGTAAGGATGACGGGGTCTGGAAGATTCTCGGACAAGAGATCGAAGACGTGCAGTACCTGAATTGAAGTCGCCCATTGATATAGGGGTCTTTTTCCGCGACTTGTTTTCAGGTTGCCTGCGGCATGGGACGCTCGCACTTGCCTTGTGTGTGTGGCTGGCCGCCTGTGGCGCAGCCGATCCACAGGCCGGCCCGGGGCTCGATGCTACCGGCCGGCCCGTGTGCGATGATCCGGCCGTCATCGACCAAATCCTGCAGATTGCCAACAGCCATCCCGAGGCTTCGACCCTTCTGCCTGCCCGTGCCCTGCGGCTTGGACAGATCGAGGAGACGCACGCCCAAGAGATTCCGGGCATCGGTTCGGGAACCTTCCAGCGCCTATGCGTCGGCCAGATGACGTTGGCCAACAATGAACTCATCATTGTCGGCTACGAAATTTTCACGACGGTCACAGACCTCGGGCCCGCCTACGGACTGACGCCCTGTTTTGGACCCTACGATCAAGCCGGTCGGGACTGCTCTGCCTTCGCCGAAGGGCGGATTCCCGGCGAGCTACCCTAGATTGATCTAGCGCACAAACTACGTGGTCTGGAGGCAGGCTATACTGTGCGGTAGCCGGAATTGCCACGTGAGGAGGAGCGCAAATGACCGTCGACCAACTGGTAGTCTGGATTGTTGTGGGTGGGCTGGCCGGAGTCCTGGCGGATGTGCTTGTCAGCGGGATCCGGGTCGGTCTGGTGGGCGCGATCGTGGTTGGCATCTTGGGCGCGTTCCTGGGAGGCTGGCTCTTCGGAGTGTTTGGCATCGCCCTCGGCTCCGGGTTCTGGGCCGATGTATTCGTTGCCCTGATCGGTGCCGTAGTTCTGTTGCTGGTATTGCGCGGTCTACGGCGGCTGTAGGACCAGGGCGCCGGTCTGGCAAGGCGGCCGTTAGTTGAAGGTAGCGGCGATCCGGCTCCACCCGGCAGGGTGGAGCCGGTCGCGTGCAGGTTGCTGGCCAGGTTGGCTATCGGCTGGAGGGAGGATTCCCGATGATCGATGCAAAGAACGCAGCATTGCTGATTGGCGGCGTATTGCCCGCGCTGCTCTATGGCATAGCCGGTATCCTGCAGAAAGGCAGCGCCCGTGCCGGTGGCACCGTCCCAAGCTACCTGATTGCGTTTGGCCTGGCCACGGCGTTGGTGGGCTTGATCGGCCATTGGCTGTTGGCCGAGGGCACGCCCTCCGGGCGGTCGGTTGGTCTGGCGGCTGCGGCTGGTACCCTGTTTGCCGTGGGCGCCGGAGCCGTCTCCCTGGCCATTCTTCGCTATGATGCGGCCATATCCCAGTTGTCGCCTCTCTACAACATGAATGTCCTGGTCAGCGTGGTCGTCGGGCTAGCCGTCTTTGCCGAATTGAAGGATCTCAATCCGATCCGGTTGCTGGGCGGGACCGCACTGGTCTTGCTCGGCGGCTACCTCGTTTCGCGCGCCTGACAGGGGACCGGCCCTCGGCTAGTGCTGCTTCGAATCGCCCTTGACTCTCACGCAACGTAAGGGTTTATGCTTGACCTCCGGAGGCAGGAATGTCTGCTTACACCGTAGGTGAGCTGGCCGAACTGGCCGGTGTCAGCGTCCGGACGCTGCACTACTATGACCAAATTGGCCTGCTCCCACCGTCCGCCAGGACCGCCGCCGGCTACCGGCAGTACCGGTCGTCGGATCTCATCCGGCTGCAGCAGATTCTGCTGTACAGGGAACTCGAAATGCCGTTGGAGGCTATCCAGGCACTGCTTTCCGACCCCGCCTTCGACACCACGACGGCATTGGCCGAGCACAAACGGCGGCTGGAACAGAGGCGGCAGCGACTTGGCCGGTTGATCCGGACGGTGGACCGCACATTGAATACGCTAATGGAGGACAAAATGACATTAACGGATGAAGAGCTGTTCGACGGGCTCACTCCCGAGCAGACGGAACGTTACGGGCGGGAAGCGCGTGCGTTGTGGGGTCAGCAGGTCGATCAAACAGAGACCCGGCTGCGCAAAATGAGCAAGTTCGAGTGGGAAGCGGTCAAGGAAGAAGGCAGTCGTGTCACTGTTCTGCTGGCCGAGCTGATGGACCGCGACCCGGCCGATAAGCAAGTTCAGGCCGCCATCGCCCAACACTACGCCTGGTTGGAAAACTTCTACCCGGTGCCGGAGGAGCGCTACCGCGGCATCGGCCAGATGTACGCCGAGCATGCCGAGTTCCGGGCATTCTATGAGAAGGTCAAGCCAGGCTTGGCTGATTTCATGCGGGCTGCCATCGAGGTCTACAGCGACACCGAGCTTGCCTGAAGCCATCGAACGAAAGCTGGGGCCGCCCCACTCGGGCGGTCCCAGCGAACCTGGGCTGGTGATGATGGCGTAGGGACGTTGTATACAACGTCCCTACAATGGTTCTATTTAACCAACAAGGCTAACCGTCGAACTGCGAGCCGGATGTGCGCGCCCAGACATCGGTCAGAATCGCCTGTCCGCGCCGCACCTGGTAGATGACCTCAAAGCCCTCTTGCGAGTAGTCCTCTGTTCGTGGCCAATAGCAAGTGACCGCATAGTCCGCCTGGCTCAGGTCGACGCGAATATCCACCAGCTGCAGGTCAGGTCGGGCGAAGGGGATCGCCTGGCTGGTTTGCCGCGGCAGCATGACCACTGCGCCTGGCTCGGCAATCTGACTAACGTACTCAATGCCTTCGCGCAGCGAAACGCACTGCCGGTCGAGTTCATATTGACCAAAAGCGCCGCTGGAACCTCCGACGAATGCGTTGTAGTAGACGTAGGCATAAGGATGCATGCGGGCGATCCCGACAACACCGGGCAGGAGCACCAATCCGATGAGTGCCGCTTGTTGCCAGCGGCGGGCCAGCTTGGCGGCGAGCACGCCGAGCGCTTGCCCGGCCAAGATCAGCAGAGGTGGCAGCGTGAACAGCAGATGGCGGATGTTGCCGTACACCGTCATGTCGAAGAAGAGCAGGCCCGCCAGCGGCACGCTCACCCAAACCAAGAGCAGGGCGGTCAGGCCCCAGCCCCTTTGTCGTCGCAGCAGGCGCCAGGCGGCCAGGACCAGGCCGCCGACGAGCAGCAGGACGACCGGCTCGGTGAGCTGGATGCCGAGGAAGGTCGGATAATAGTGCCACGGCAAATGGGCGGAGGACGTCCACGTGCCGCGGTAGAAGGCGCGGTGCGACGGGAAGCTAGTGGCCAGCAGGAAACTCTCCGTGAAGCGGCCGATTGGATCGGCCCACAGGTAGGGCCAGGTTGCAACAGTGACTAACGGAGCTAATGCCCAGTACAAGACAAGAGGAAATAGGCTCTGCGCCTGGCGGCGATAGAGCATATACAGGCTGACCAGGCCGCCGGCAAACAGGCCGAGCTGCCGCACACAAATCGTGGCGCCGAGTAGGACTGCCGATGCCCACCACCACGGCTGGCGCATCGAGTCCCACGAAAAGCCCCATGAGCGGGCCAGCCGGGGCATAGACAGGCTGGCGACGAACAGCCCCACAAACCAGCCTGCGGCGATCAGCGGGTAGCGCAGCAAGTCGAGATTGACATCCAGCTTGCCATGGTAAGTAGCTAGCTCGGTCTTATAGGCATCAGTTGCGATCCGGTCAAAAAGGGATTGGATGGGTTCGGGCCCGTTGCCGGCATAGGCGGCCGTCAGCAGTTGATGGCCCAACGAGCGCAGCCCGCCGATCAGCAGCAGATCCAGACTGACGATCGCCAGCACAACGGCCATGCCACCTAATACCCATCTCTGCCAGCGTTGTTGTCGGTCCCAGTCAATCCGGAAATCCCGCCGCCATTCATTGAACCGGGCCCGAATCGCCCCCGCCGATAGGCCGCTGGGCATAATTGTGGCCGGCCGCCAGGCATCCACCGCCACTACGCCGGCGGCGACGGTAGCGGTGAACAACGCCATGAACGGCGTGTCCTTCTGGTTGATGAAACCGTTGCCGAACAGCAGCGGTTGGGTGGCAAAGAGCAACGGAGCCAGCCAGGCCCACTGCCGGCCGACCAGCTTCACGCTCAACACGTAGACCGACAACACCGCCACCAAGAACATGGCGAAGTGTGTCGCATGGCGCCCATCAGCTTCTGTCCAAGAAGGGAACAGTCTGTGGATCGTGCGCGAGGTGGCCGAGAACAACATGAAGTAGACCGTGCCATGATCCGCCAGGCTGTCTAGCGTGAAGTAGGTCTGGTCACCAAAGTACACGCCAAGTGCAGTTTCGCCCTTCTGGACGTTGCGCTCCTCGTCGAACGTCATGCCAAAGTCGTTGCCCAGCCAGGCGATGAGCACAAGCCCGACGACCAGGATCACGGCAATTGGCCAGTGTTCAGCCAGCAGGTGACGGCGGGGAGTTGTCCGGTTCAAGACCAGGATCGCCTTCTTCGGCGGGCGCTGTGATAATCAGGGTGACAGCGGGGCAGGGTGGGGGCGCAGTCGGACATAGGCGTAATTCTACCTGCCGCCAGACCCCGCAAGCAGCGCCGGGCGTAGGTGGTAGGATGTCGGCCTGGACCGAACTCGCGCGAGAGGTAGTCTCTGCCATGTGCCGAAGCATCAAACAATTGCGGGTGGCCGGACAGCCCGCCACCCGGGAGGAGATCCGAGCTGCCGCCCGCCAGTACGTGCGCAAGGTCTCCGGGTTCCACAGACCGTCGCAGGCCAACACGCCGGCCTACGAGACAGCCATTGATGAAGTGGCGCAGGCGACCGAGCGCTTGCTGGCGACCCTTGTTGTTCGCGTTCTGGCCAAGTCCGACGCAGGCGAGGGCCGCCCACATTGAACCAATCGCGCCTGTCAGAAGGCGCCAATCGGCATGACAGTTTGCTAGTGCGGTAATCATGGATCGGTCCTAAGATTCCAATGATGAGCGCTCTCCGACGCTAGGCAGTCGACACGTCATGAGATCTTCGTCCTAATTGGTTCCCCGCCTTCCCATGAGCCCACTTGCCCAGCTGCGGATCTTACTCACAGGGCCGCCCACCAACGGCGGGGGAACAGCGCCCGGCGAACTGCCAAAATGGCGGGCGCTGGCAGCTTTCTCGCCGGACGGCCTGTCTTCGATTGCGTACGCCAACCAGGAAATCTACCTGGCTCTGTCCATTCTGGGATCGGCCGGCCTTGCTTTCTATGGCCCGGTCGCGGTGGCCATCGTCGGCTTGCTCATAGTCGTGACTGTGTCCTACTCGCAATCCCTGTCCGCTTATCCGAGTGGCGGTGGATCCTACTCGGTTGCCAGTCAGAACTTGGGCCCTGCCGCCGGCCAATTGGCGGGCGCTTCGATCTTAGTGGCCTACCTGCTGACGGCGGCGGTCAGCCTTACGGCCGGGCTTGAAGCGATCGCCTCAGCCTTGCCCTGGTTATGGCCCTACAAACTGCCGCTGGCTCTTGCCGTGCTGGTCATCATCACTCTTGTCAATCTGCGGGGCGCCCAGGAAATGTCCTGGTTGATGGTTGTGCCCGTCTACGGTTTTCTGGGCGCGGTCGGCTTCCTGCTGGTTAGCGGCTGGCTGGAACTGCGACCAGAAATCTCCGTTGGGACACTTTGGCCTGGTCGACCTCCTCAGGCAGGGGGGGAATTCGTCCTGCGGGCATTTGCCTCGGGGTGCACAGCGCTAACCGGTATCGAAGCCATCAGCAACGGGGTTCCCAGTTTTCAGCGGCCGCGTGTGGCCAATGCCCGCGCAACCCTACTAGCGCTTGGCGGTCTGATGGCCGTGCTGTTCTTGGGCAGCGCGTTGCTTGTGCAGCGGGCTGGATTGGTGGTTGAGGACTCCGAGACCATTTTGAGCGCCCTGGCTCGGCATGTGTTGGGTAGTGGCCTGGCTTACTATCTGATGCAGGCGATGACCCTGGCGATTCTGGCGGTGGCCGCCAATACCAGTTTCGCCGGTTTTCCTCGCATCGCCGCCATGCTGGCCAAGGACGGGTACTTGCCCCGCCAGTTGTCACACGCCGGGGACAGGATGGTTTTCTCCAATGCAATCCTGTTGCTGGCAGGTGGGACAGCCCTGGTCATGATCGGCTTTGGGGGCGAGAGCCATCGAATTGTGCCGCTCTTCGCCGTTGGGGTGTTCATCGCGTTTACCTTGTCACAGGCTGGTATGGTGTCACACTGGATCAGGCAGCGGGAAGTGAGCTGGGGCTTTAAGGCGACCTGGAATGCACTGGGCGCGTCGATAACACTGGGGGCGATCGTCATTCTTACCCTGGCAAACTTCGTGCGCGGCGCATGGCTCGTCTTCGGCGCGCTGGTGCTGTTGGTTTGGCTTTTCCGTCGTATTCGATATCACTATGACGTGGTGCGGGCCGACCTGACATTGCGAGGCCTGCCACCATCGCTCAAACCTCGGCCGCCAGCGCGGCTCGTGATTCCGGTCTCAGGTGTGCATCGCGGCGTGGTTGAAGCGGTCAATCTAGCCCGGTCCATCTCCAATCAGATTGTCGGGGCTTATGTTGAGTTGGAGCCTGACAAGACCCCCGAAGTGCTGAAGGATTGGTCGCACTGGTTTCCGGACCTGCCACTGGAAATCATCCCTTCGCCCAAACGCAACCTGGTGGCTCCCCTGCTAGCGTTCCTGGATAAGCAGGACCTGGATCACAACGACGGTCAGCTGGCGGCTGTCGTATTGCCGGAGTTTGTGCCGGCCAGGTGGTGGCACTCATTGCTACACAATCAGACCGCTTGGATTCTGAAGGCCGCGCTCTTGTACCGGCGGCGGCGTATGGGTTTCCAGCGTGTCATCATCGATGTTCCCTACCATCTCAGACACTAGGACGGTTGAATGTCATCCGACCCTCCACGTACTGGCCGTGTCGATTGCATTGAGGCACGGCACTGGATCTGGTTGCCGGTGGCGGTTGTTCTGCTTGTGTCCATGAGTATGAGCTGCCGATTTCTCTCGTCCCCGCAAGCAACCGACGCTGCGACTTCTTCGCTCTCGCAGCCAACCCGCCAGCCCGACACGTTGGCCACGCCCTATGCCGACCAGCCGGCCGCCGGCATCTGCGCCCGGCCCGAGACCGCCGTAGTCCAGGTCCGCTTGCTCCCTGATATTCCGGAGCCGCGCTGCACGGTCGTCGGCCCAACACAGCGGTTGTCGCTGACCAACGCGGCAGAACGCCCGCTGAGCATCTCGATTGGAATTCACCGGGCCCAACTGGCGCCGGGTGCAAGCTGGCTGCTCGACCAGCCGTTTGGAGCGTATTTGGCGCCGGGGGTACACCGGGTGTTGGTCGACCCGTGCTGCAGCCCGGAACTTGTGCTGGAAATCGGGTCGGAATAGGGGCGGCGCATTCCGGCTGCCAAGTCTGGCTTGTCAGCCACCGGGCGCTCTGTCACAATGGGTTCTAACGGCCGGACCATCGGCCGGGGGGAGGTGAGGATGACGGTTGCGTTTGAGGTATCAGTCCTGATCCCGGCGCCACCAGAGACCGTCTACCGTTCGTGGCTTGACTCGGACCAGCACGCGGCCATGACCGGTGCTCCGGCCAGGGTCAGCGATCGGGTCGGCGCCTCGTTCGAAGCTTGGGACGGCTACATCCAGGGGCGTAATCTGGCGCTCACGGCGCATAGCCGCATACTGCAGGCATGGCGCACAACCGAGTTTGCCTCGGACGAGGACGACTCACTGCTTGAGATCCAGTTTGAACCAGCCGACTCCGGGACGTTGATCACGTTGCGTCACACGAACCTGCCGGCCCATGGCATGCAGTACAAGCAGGGCTGGCTCGAGTCCTATTTCGAACCAATGGCCGAATTCTTTGCCACCGGGGTTGATGAGGTGGAAGGCTGAGTATGCCTGCGAACACAGGCCGGACACGTCGTTGACGAAATCATTGGCCCGCCGATGAGGTTCATACGATCGGAGGCGGCATTTACGCTAGGACTGCGGTCGTGGCGAATCGAGGCCAGATGGAGCGCCCTGCCAGCCGTCGGCCTCACCGTGGCGCTGATCGCCGGCTGGGTTCTAACGCAATCTAGACCCTGGGCGACGGCGCTGGCCGTCGGCCTAGCAGCGGCCGGAGTCCATTGGCTGGCGCTGTTGGTGCACCACTTCGGCCACGCGCTGGCGGCCCGATCGGTGGGCGCGCCGATGGCCGGTGTCCGGCTATGGGGCTGGCTTGGGACCTCACTCTATCCAACCGATGAACGGCCGCTGACCGCTGCCGAACACAGGCGCCGCGCAACCGGTGGTCCGCTGATCAGCCTGGCGTTGGGGGTTGCCTCACTCCTCATGGCAGGCTTGCTGGAGCCGACGGGCCGATGGCAATGGTTGGCCATCCTATTGGCGGCGGACAGCCTGCTGATCTTCACCCTCGGGTCGTTGTTCCCGTTGGGTTTCAACGATGGCTCGACCTTGCTTCGCTACTGGCGTAGGGCTGGCGACCCAACGGACTCCGAAGGCTGACCCAACAGGCCCCGAGCCGTAGCTCCGGCCATGGCGCCAAAATCAAAGCCGGTCGGCTCCTGGAATACACGCAGGTCGAAATAGGGGACTGACGCAAGCAGGTGGTCGAACACGTCCGCTTGCGTTTGCTCGTACGTCACCCAATCGGTCGTCTTGGTAAAAACGTAAACCTCGAGCGGTAGCCCGGTAGGTCCCGGCGCCAACTGGCGCACCAGGAAGGCCATACCCACGGTGTGGATCCCCGGGTGCGTTCCCAGGTAGGCTTCGAGATAGGCGCGAAAGGCGCCAATGTTGGTCAACTGCCTACCGTCGAGCATGCTGTCGGCCTCGATCCCACGTTCCCGGTTCTCCTGATCGATCTCCGCGATCTTCTTGTCCAGGAACGGCTGGAGAACATCGACCTTGCGGAAGCGGTCCAGCATGGCCGCATCACAGAACCGGACGCTGGCCAGATCCATGTGAATGGCCCGTTTGATCCTGCGGCCGCCGCTTTCCTGCATGCCGCGCCAGTTGCGGTAGGCGACCTGGGTGATCATGTGCGTCGGGATCACGCTGAAGGTCTTGTCGAAGTTCTGCACTTTGATCGTGTGCAGCGACATGTTGACGACATCGCCGTCGGCGCCATAGCTTGGGACCTCGATCCAGTCGCCCTCCTTGACCAGGTCCTGCGTGCTGATCTGCACGCTGGCCACCAGGGACAGAATGGTGTCCCGGAAAATCAGGAGCAGGACGGCG
>DASWJQ010000075.1:0-3949 GCA_036397095.1 Anaerolineales bacterium | reverse complement strand
AAAAGCTATCACGGTGCGACGGCGATTTCCAAGTGGATCGTGATGGGTTTCTTTGCGCTGGCGATGTACTATGGACCGATGAATGCAGTGACGCTGACAGCCGGCCAAACCAGCGGCGTCGCCAAGTTCACTCTGCTGGCGGGTTTCATCAACGTGGTTGCCAACCTTTTGTTCGTCCCCCGATTTGGTGTCCAGGCTGCGGCTATCAACACATTCGTCGGCTACGTGGTGCTGTTTGGCCTCATCTTGAGGCATTCAATCCGGGTCGCCCGAGTCAGTTTTGAGCTGCCAAAGCTGGCCGCGATTTGGCTGTTCTTGGCTGTTGGCTTATTGATCGATTCGATCGTGGCACCTGCCTCTATTGCCCTGGGTCTGGCCACCGATGTGCTCATCCTGATTGGCTTTGTTGGCATAATGCGGGGATTGCGGGTTCTCGACTCGGGCGCAATTGAGCAAGCAACGATGTTGCTAGGTTCCAGTTTCAAGAGATCCCCAAATCGCAACATGAGTTAGTCTGCGAATCCTGGCCACCCAGCCTCGTGGGGGATCGCGCAGTCCTAATGAGGAGGCGGACATGGCCCGGCGCCTCCTTGAGATACAGGTGGAACTCGGATGGCAGTGTCTTGATCACGAACCCAATTCTGGTCTTCCACTCAGCCTATCCCGATCGATCGGAAGTCGAAAGCATCCCTGGCTTGATTTCCGTCTGGTGGGATGGCAGCTCGCCTCTGCTGCATGGCCTCCTTCGGGCCTCCCGACCGTCCGAGCTCTATATTCAGGATGTATTGCTGGACACGGCCTCCTCGACTGACTTACCCAAGCTCCAGGGTCGCGCATGGCAAGCAAAACCGGTGAGCCCTCGCGTAAGGGAAGGACGCTCGTTGCTCGTGATTCCCTCCAGTGATACCCACATGCATATGTTCGAGGCACTTCTTGGGCTTTCCGACGACCTGGCTTTCCGGGTCCTTGCGCTCAAGGAGGAAGGAGCCAGGGAGGCGATGGCGGTCCTGGGCATAGAAGTCGACAGGATTCGCTCCGGAGACGTTGGGCGGCACTTCGGTCTGCTGGTAGCCAATGACTGGGGACCTGCGGAGAAGTACTGGGTTCATCGGTTCCGAAAGATCGGGACGCCGACAGCATGTCTTCAAGAGTCCGTGATTGACTTCGGCGGCCCCGCCAGGCGCATGCGTTGGGTTGACTACCCTCTTCTCCAAGGGGCTGCCTCAGTCGAACCGCTTGGCAGGCGAATCGTGTTCCTTACAGGCAATCCACGCTATGAACAGCTGCGACCACAGGCCATGCCTCGGCGGCGCAAAATCCTAATCAACAGCAATTTCACATACGGGATTCACGAGGAGGTCCGCGACTCCTGGCTCGAATCAGTCGTGTCTGCCTGCACTTCAGAGCGCTGCGACTACCTTATCGCCCAGCACCCGAGGGACCAAGCTGACCTGGCCAAATACAACCGCATACGATCGAACAGCGGCAATGTTCAGCAGCTCCTGGTTGAACATGACATCCTGGTGACCAGATTCAGTTCCCTTATCCACGAAGCGCTGGCGCTTGGCAGGCCAGTCATCTACTTCAACCCGCACCAAGAAACAATGCTCTATGATTTTGAACCCGATGGATTCCATCTCCGCCTGGTCAACGAGGCGGGTCAGCTACCGGGCGCGATCGCCAGCGCCCTTGCCGATCCGTCACTTCCGGACTCGGATCCGTTCTTCGAGGAGTACTGCTGGCGGCATCTGGGATCATCGGATGGCAAAGCATCAACACGCGTGGCAGCCGCGATGGAATTGATGCGTACTCTGCCAGCAGACATCGGTGATCCATTGCCAATCAAGGGTCGCCTTGCCTCGTCTGACTATCTGCGTTGGCAAGTTCGGAGCATTGGCCGCAAGCTGCGCTCCGTGATTCGCAGTTCATAATTCGAAATGGAGCGGACTTGGCTGAAGGAAGTCATTCAGGCGGCACATAGAAATCGCAGAGGGGCGAACTGGCTGCCATGCTTAAGCCCTCTGCCCAAAGGGACCACGCTGAACCAGCATGACTAACGTCCCGGAACTGCCTGCAAACAAGCAGGGCACCCAGGCTGCTGGAATCAATACTGTCCAGCGCCTGCTGGAAGGCCGGACTGTCCCACTCGAGCCAGGCCGGCCGCATCAGCGCCCGCCGCCCGGCGTAGTAGGCGAAGGCCGGGTCCCAATCGAAGCCAGACAATCACCAAGATTTCATCTTCTTTCGTAAAGCGGCGGGCTCGTTCGACGCTGCCGTGCTGGCTGACGTTGGCGGCAGACAGGCTAACCAGGGCACTAACAGCATGATTGGGCGCGGCCCCTACGATCAAGCAGGTGCAGACGCATTGGAGGGATTCTTCGATGTCCGGTTTGCTGGCCCCAGCTCCCTCCGTGGTGATGGAGGGCTTCTCCATCACCGGAGAGAACTCTGGGTAGCTGGCCACTTACTTGTGGTCGGTGGCTGGCCACTCGCTGCCCCTCGGGTAGGAAGCCAAGGAATTCCTGGTGGAAACTACCCATGTCTCCCGGGCGCTGGTGGCCGCCACAGTCGCCGGAGGGGCGATTGCGATGGTCCGGCCGGGCAAGTTGGTGGACGGTCGTCTGAACCACGACGCGGCCGGGCATGGCGCATTTGATGCTTTCACAAGCGGATCATAACCCCCCTGGTTTGAGCGCTGTCAGGCGTCTTTCTCGGGTCTGGCCCTATCTGTTCCTGGCCGGCCTGACATGGGTTGCTCATTTCTGGCTCAGCAGTTCCTTTGGCTTGTACGAGGATGACTACACCCTGATCCCGGCAGCCATCGAAGCCACGCCCGAGGGATTGGCGCGCTCGGCGGCCACCTACTTCCTCGAGCTTCGCGGCCACGGCCGCACGATTCAGGGCGTGGGGACCATGTTTCTCTCCCGTCTGGGGTGGTCACTTGGTGGTCTGCAAGCAATCTATGTTCTCGGGTTCACCATGGTTGCGGCCAACGGCCTGCTGTCCTACGGGCTCTTGCGCCGGCTGACTGGCCCCCTGCCCGCATTCTTCGGTGGACTGGCGTTCACGCTCTACCCGTCTGACACCACCCACGCCTTTCTCACGCACAGCCTGGGCCTGCAACCGTCCATTACTTTCTTCCTGCTTGGAGCGCACGCCTATCTTTCTGGCAAGCGATGGGCTCCTTTTGCAGCAGGCATACTCATCCTGGCAACCTATGAGACCGTCTATCCACTCCTGCTCGCTGTCCCGCTTCTGCAGCAGCCATGGCGTCGCGGAACGCTGCGCGGGCTGGCGAGAAACGGGTTGGGGCTCCTTGGCCTGTTCGCAGTCGTCGCCGTGGTAAGGTCATTGCTGGGCGATTCCAGGGTAGCGAATCTGGACTTGGGCCAGGCTATCCTGACAGCTGCGGGTCATTCGCTTGTTGGGCCATGGGTTGGATTCGGAGGCTACTTCTACAAAGGGGTCAAGTTGGCGGCCACGCTGTCACCAGGCGTGCTGGCGGCGATCGTGGCCGGTGCCGGCGTGGTCGGCTGGACGCTTGCCCGTCTTTACCCGGCGGCCATGCCGACTCAATTGCCCAACACGCTCTCGGATCTGGCGCTGGCCTTGCGAAGCTTTGTCCGGCCAAGTGCGAAACGGGCCGACGGCCGATACCTGCAGATGGTCGGCCCGATCAGGCTAACATTGCTGGGCTTGATCTTATTGGTGTTGGCGTATCCTCTCACATTGACCACCAATCCGATCGCCCTGGTGAGTCGGGGCACCCGCGTGCATTTTGCAGGTGTGATCGGTGCCGGATTGTTGTGGGCTGGCGTGGCGGCGATCACCCTCAAGCTGGCAACCAGGCGAGTGGGCGTTTTCATGGTCCTGTCAAGCATCTTGGTTGTGCTGGGGCTTTCGCTGGCATACGCCGTCACAGTCCAGCAAGACTACGCGCGAGCGTGGC
>DASWJQ010000074.1:0-7235 GCA_036397095.1 Anaerolineales bacterium | reverse complement strand
CGGTGGAGGACAAGCCCGGCCTCGGTCAGCACCCCCAGATGCTGCATGACGGCATAGCGGCTGATGTCTGGCAAGGCCTCGGCCAACTCGCCCGTGGTTTGCGGGCCGCCCCGCAGTAGGTCGAGCAGGCGCCGACGATGTGGATTGGCCAGCGCGTCCCAGACATCATGCGATGAAGATGCTGTCATGTGATAAAGTTATCACATTATTGTGGCCATGGGAAGAGGTGGTGCGGGGAGTGGGGATTGGGGATTAGGGACCAGGGATATGGAAGAGAAGTGAACGGCGAATGGAACTCTGCGGTCTGCGGTCTGCGGTCCGCCGTCAGCCGTCCGCCGTCAGCCGTCCGCAGTCTGCGGTCCAAGGACCGTAACCCGCCCGCTGGACCCATCCACCCGCACACGCTGGCCGGTCGTCAGCCGCTGGGTTGCGTCGTGAACGCCGACCACGGCCGGGATCCCGTACTCGCGTGCAACGACCGCCCCGTGGGTCATCATGCCGCCGACCTCCATCACCAGACCGCCGGCGACCAAGAAGAGTGGAGTCCACGAAGGATCGGTGCCTGGACACACCAGGATCTCGCCGGGTTCAAGCGCCGCCCCGCGTGGATCCAGGACGAGGCGCACCCGTCCCTCGACCATTCCCGGTGATACCGGACTGCCCCAAAGATGCTCGCCGCCCGGCTCCTGATCGAGCATGCCTTCGTAGAAGGCCCGGCCGTCGCTCAGCAACAGGCGCGGCACTCGCCGGCGGGCGCGCTCACGCTGGTAGCTGGCCCGGCGCCGTTGGATCAGCGCGCGCCAGTCGTTGGACGAGCCAGCGGACAGAGCCCCCAGTTCGTCAAGCGTCAGGAAAAACAGATCATCGCGTTGGTCGAGGCTGCCAGCCTCGAGAAGCAAGCTCCCGTGTGCCAGCAGGGCTTTGCGGAAGAGCCAGAACAAGCGGATGATGCCGAACTTGGGCGACTCGCGCATGCCCATCAGGCCGCGCATCCGGCGGGAGGCCCAGCGCGCCACGCGGGCCTTGAGCGCTCCACCTGGGGTTGTCCGCAATGCCTGAACCAGACGCTCCATCTCGACCTCGGCGGCCGCCTTGCCCCGCGCATACACCAGCTCCGGCGATAACTTAGGATCGTCGATCTGCAGGTAGCTGCGCAGCGCCTGCACCAGCGGCGTGGGGTCCTCCGACCACCGAGGCCGCCCAATGTCGATTTCGCCGAGTCCGCGCATGCCGTAGCCGGCCAGGAATGCCTCAAGGGCGCCCTGCGCCACCGGCGGTAGTTGTTCTTGCTGGTACGCCTGGGCAACCTCTACCGGCTCTTGATCAAGCAACATCTGACGCGATTCTTGATCGTGAGCGATGGTCTGCGCAGTTTGCCACAGCTTGAGGTCCATCTCGGTCGTGACATTATGCGGCAGCCCCCGCAGCATGAGGCGGGTGTCGATTGGAGGATCAGCAACGTCCGCCGGCAGCGACTCGGCAAGGTGGATCAGCAGGTTGTAGCCCAGCATGGACGGGGCAAAGCGGGACACAAAGCGCGGGACGAGAAGGGCGAAAACGGCGGAGCTCGCCTGCTGGAACAGTGCAATCTGCTCGTTGAAATTGTCCGCCCTTTCCAAGCTTGCTCCGACAGCGGCCAACCACTGGTCCAGCCAGTCTTCGAAGGCCCGCCGGCTGCGATCCGGGTTGGCCAGGGTGCGCAACACGCCGATGATCACGCCGGGAAGTGGGCGCAGCGCACGCAGCACGGTGCCGAGGCGCGGGTAGCCTGGCGGGTCGAATTCGCCGTCTTCGAGCAGCCGAACGACGGCCTGCTGGCTGCCTGGCTCAACATATGCCAGGCCGCCGCGGGCCAACCGGCGTCCAAGCCGGTTCCTGAGAGTACTTGTGAGGTCCAGCCAGAGGCGTTGGCCGGCGCTGCGCACAAGGCTCAGGTCGCGTCGGGAGCGCTTGACCCCGAACAGCCTAGCGCCGCCGGCGACCCCATTGATGACAACATCGCGGCCCAGCGGGGTTATTGGGTCGAGCAATCCCTGGACCGCACCAAAGGAGAAGAGCGCGCGCAAAGGCCGGGACGGCAGGCCGGCCGGCAGCGGGTACAAAGTGGTGATCGGCCGCGATTGCAGCAAGAACAATTCGTCGCCGGCGATCGCCCACTCGATGTCCTGGGGTTGGCCAAGCTGCGCCTCGACCTGCCGCCCCAGTCTGACAAGGTCCACCAATTGATCCTCAGCCAGCGCCGGCTCCGGAGCTCCCTTAACCACCTCCGTGACGGTGCCGCCGCCCGACCTGCTGCGCACGACGGTCGCCTTTGCGCCGATGGAGACTTCGACAGCAGTTCCATCATCGGTCAATACGTAATGGTCCGGCTCGACCTGCCCTGAGACGAGCGCCTCCCCCAGCCCCAGGGTGGCGTCGATCACCGTTTGGTCGCGCTGGCCGGTGAGCGGGTTGGCGGTAAACAGCACACCAGACGCGTGGCTTTCGATCATCCGCTGAACGACGACGGCCAGCGCCAAGGCCTCGTGGTCAAACCCGTGGCGGGCACGGTAGGCGAGGGCACGTGCCGTCCACAGACTGCTCCAGCAGTGAATGACGGCCCGCACCAGCTCTTCCGAACCTGCAACGTTGAGCAGCGTGTCCTGCTGGCCGGCAAAGGATGCCTCGGGCAGGTCTTCGGCCGTGGCCGAGGAGCGGACGGCCACCGCCGGCTCGCCCATTTGCTGGTAGGCCTGCAGCAAACCCTTGGCGATGGCCGCCGGCAGCGAACCCTGGGTGAACTGATGGCGGATCCGTTCCGAAGCCTGGTCGAGTGCAGCGGTAGATTCATGGTCGACATCGGCCAGGGCCGCCGCAATCGCCGGCTGCAAGTGGTTGGCGTCCACAAACTGCTGATAGGCCAGTGTGGTGACAACAAAGCCGGGGGGAACGTGAAAACCGGCGCGCAACAGGCGTCCGAGATTGGCCCCTTTGCCGCCTGCTAAGGCCAGGTCGAGTTCAGGCGCGGCCAGATCAATGAACAGCTGGATCGCTCGACTTTCGGTCATCACACGGTCCCAGGCCTGAGCCTAGACCGTCAATTTGGCTTGCGCCTGCCGGTAGGCCAGGCCAAACTCGGCTGCCCCGACCAGCACCGCGTAGTAGACAATCGGCAGCAGCAGGAAAGGCAGCAGGCAAGCCAACACCAGCGTGTAATACAGGACGAGCGACAGGGCGTAGGCCAAGGCATTGATGCCGGCGTACACGACCCAGGCGGCAAAGAAACCCATCGGATTGGCCCGCATGAGCCGCAAGAGGTAGCCCAGTCGAAAGGCGGCGCCGAATTCTGAGGTAGCCGCCAGGCTGCCTGCCGCCACCGGCAACGGGATGGCTCCCAGGATGACCAACAGCGAGCCGACCGACATGGACAGGAACAACACGGCCATCGCGCCCAGAATGACAAAGCCAAAGCTGTCGTCGGGCGTTGCGGCGGTGTTAACATCCTGGAGCGCCAATCCGAAAGTCGCCGCAAAGTAGAAGCAGCAACCAAAGGTCAGCACCGCCAGGCCCGGCAAGAGGTAGACCAGCCCAACACCGAGCGCTTTGCCCCCGTCCCGAAACAAACGCCCCCACTCCTGCCAGACAGGAAGCGCCGGCTTGCCTGCGGCGATAGTCACACCCATGACCTCGACAACGTAGCCATAGACAAAGACGGCAGGAAGGAAGGGAATGAAGAATGAGAGCAGAAGCAGGCCGATCCCTATGCCGAATTTGCCCTGCCAGTCATCCCCCTGGAAAGGGAAGGCCAGGACTTCCTGCAATGACGGACGTTGCGCTGGAGATGGACGCTTGGCCATGGTGGGGCTCCCGGTCAACGATATCAAGTTGATTATCGTCTTTCGGTCACAGGGGAGCAAGCGGAGGAGGATTGGGGATTGGGGATTTGGGAGAACGGAGCGCAGTCAGCGGTCAGCGGTCGGCAGTCACTGGTCAGCGGTCTGCGGTCGGCGGTTAGCAAGAACTAATTACATGAAGTCACGAAGATGACCAAACTCTCCTCCGCTTCATGTCCTTTCTCATTCACGGTATCTTCTTGCTATTCACGCCTGATGTTGGCGTTGGCGGTCCGCCGACCGGGCGTTCAGGGCGCGGGGGCCGCCGGGCCGGCGACGGGCGCATAGCCTCGCCCGAGGATCAGCTCAAAAAGCTCAGCTTCGTCTCGAAGCCGCCAGCCGTGATCCACCACGTACACCAGGTCCCAAATGCGTTGACGCCCGTCCCGCGTCTCGATCACAACCCGGTACGGAAACTGGCGTAGGATGACGAATTCGTCGGTGCCAAGCGTCTGGTGGAAGGCGCGGTCTTCCATCAGCGTGGCCAGACCAGCAGTATCAACTGGTTCCGTTTCTGGTGGGTTGCCCCCGGCGCAGGCAGCTGCGGCCAGTACCACAATCGCAGCCCAGGTGAGCTTGAGGACCATCATGGATCAGCACATACGCCGCGGCAGACGGGCGGTAGAAGCTAGCCGGCAGCCTGCTGCGCCCGCAAGGTTCGATAGCCCAGCCCCAGCATCACCAGGGCAAACAGATGGAACCCGGCCGCCAGCAAATCTCCGAAGACCAACACCAGGATGCCGTCGAACAAGTATAGGGCCATCCCGACCAAGAAGGACCAGATTGATGACGAACCCAAGGGCCACCAGCACCATCCCCAGGCTCTGGGATAACTCGGGGCGCAGCAGCTGGATGAGGACATCAACCACCTGGGTGATCCCCAGCCCGACGAGGAACGTGGACTCATCCCCGATCAGCAGCAGGACCGAATTGATCAGCGATAGCGCGCCGATATAGAAGTACCAATTTGCCCCTCCTTTGACGCCGCGCGCCAGCTGCTGGCTGGCGGCGTCGACTTCCACCGCCGGCGCAGGTGCACCGGTTTGTAGGCTCATGGCAGACTCCTTGGACTTTGGCAACGGCGAGGCGGTGACGGCGAGAGACGTAGTTACAGTCTCGATCCCGGCTCGTGACCCTCGGGGGATGGTGTGACCAGTTACCCTGACCGAGGTCCGCCAGCAAGCCTGGTCTATGGCAAATTGTAAATAGCGTAGTCGAACTGCAGCGTGCCGGGAACCCACTCGTTGGGGATCAACCAGCCATGATTCTGCTGGGCGGTGCGGAAACAATCCCAGAAGCTTTCGGCCATCGGCAGCAGGTCGAGGTCGTTCTGCGTAAAGCTGCCCGGTTGGCACAGGCTCCAATCAGGCGGTTCGGCACTCTGATACTGGATGCCCAGCTCATGGAAATAGGATCCGTAGGTTGGCCGAATGGCCCAGGAAGCAGTGCTGACGGTTTGCTCGACGACGAACTTGAAGTCGGCTTCGATGGCAGCGCAATCAATCACAACGGCGGCGTCGAGGTCGAAACACTCATTGGCGGGCACGGTCGCATTGTCGACCTGCATGACGATCGCGGCGGTCGGCCCTGGTTGGGCGGTCCCTGAAGGCGGGGGGACAGGCAGCGTGGCGGGCGGCTGCGGAGTGTCGGTTGCCGGGCCGGGTTGGGGGGTATCGCTGGGCGCAATCGCTGATCCCTGCCCCAGATCAACCGAGCCGCTGCATGCGAGGACACTCACCGATATTGCCAACAACAGCAGGAAGACAAACACCCGCTTGTCCATCGGACCTTCTCCCATTCGGCGCGGCCGGCCGACCGGCATTGGTGGGATTATGGCCGGGAAGGAGAACGAGGACAAGGTGGGGATTGGGGACTCGGGATTTGGGAAAACGGAGCGCAGACAGCGGTCGGCGGTCGGCGGTCGGCTGTCGGCGGCCAGCAAGAACTGAAAACACAAAACCACAAGGGACTCAGGCAGAATTCATCAATGGTCTGGTTTGTGTCCGTTCCCTTTCTTCGACTCCTCGTGCTACTCGCCCTTAATAGACCGCATCCAGCGGCACCGTCGTCCAGGCGACCAGCGTCCATCCGCCACGGTCAGAGCCGGGTGGCCCGCTGAACCAGGCGTATGTCACCTCATCGTCCTGGTAGTAGACCCACTGCTCGACGCTGGCGCCCGGCTCGATCAACCCACTGAGCGCCTCCTGGGGTCCGAAGAAGCCGTCTTCCGGCATCACGAAGTCCGACACCTCGTCGGCGCCTCCCAGCTCGTTGAGCACCAAGTTTCGGGGCATCCCCAACTGGACCCCTTGCGGCGGCCCAATCGTGCCGCAGGCGGCGAGGGACGCCAGACATGACAGCAGGACCGGGACGATAAGCGACTTGGATCGCATACGACCTACTCTCTCCTCCACCCGACCGAACTCCGCCAGCTATAGCACAGGCGCTAGGTGGAGGCAAGCGGGAGAGGGGTAGGGATTGGGGATTGGAGACTTGGGATTTGGGATTTGGAGAGAAGGTACGAAGTGATGGGGGATACCGCGTACGGAACATCTGTGAACGGCGACCGGATCAGGAGCCTACAGCTGACGGCTGAGAGCTGATGGCTGACTGCCTGGTGCCTCCCCCCCGGCCGGTGCTCGGGGCATTGACCCACCCTTTCGGAGCTTGTGATCTGTCCCAAAAGCAGTTCTCGGCAAAGATCCAGCTGCCACTACCACCGCGGCGTGAGGTGGATCGCTTGCTCCTGAGGGGGAGCGGCCCTCAGGAGCGCGCAGCCGGCGAGGCAGCTACTACAGATTCTTCACCATGGTGGCCAGCACCAGCAAAACAAAGCCGATGACCACCAACCAGAAAGCATAGGCGGCCAAGAATGGAAGCATCCCGGCGTTCGCCAAAATACCAGCCAACCCGACGATAACCGCGATCCACCACGTGATTTGCATGGGTGCACTTAAATTCATCGTTCTCACTCCCTCTCGTTCGTCTCATGCTAAGGATCCTGCTGCCCAAGCGGCCGCTCCTGGCTGGGGTTGGCCACCGCCTGGGGTTGACGCTGTCACCCTACTCCCGTCCAATACAACCCCAGGAGCAGTCGGGAGTTGTGTTTCAGTTTCGGACTTCTGTGGGCACTTCTGAGTGTTCGGGCGTACCTGCGCAAATCGTCCACCTCGCCGGGCTGGCCACTGCCCGTCGGCTGAAATCAGCGGATCCAGCCTCACGGCTGGATCCACATTGGGTCCGATCGTCTTCCAGAGCCCCCTGCCCCCTGTACTGCCCTATACCGCCGCCTGCATGGACCGCGGCGTGACCGCAGTCAGGGCGTCCCACAAGTGCATGGCCATCGTCTCGCAGGCTTGAACG
>DASWJQ010000073.1:0-3332 GCA_036397095.1 Anaerolineales bacterium | reverse complement strand
CTGAACTCAGACACGTCGGCCAGATCATTGAGCCGATTGATCGTTCGCAGCAGCGTTGACTTGCCGCCGCCAGCCGGCCCAAATGCCACGGTGACGGCGTTGCGCGGTACGTCCAGCCAAAGTTCGGTTAACGACTCAGTGGCGTCGGAATAACGGACGCTGAGCGCCTCAATCCGAATCTTCGGATCGGACACATTCACCCGCCATAGGTCGCCTTCCGGCTTTCCACGGGAGGTGACTGCCAGCTGGCTGGCTGATGAGCTCACCACTGCCGCTTTGCCCTGGCGCGCGAGCGAACCAACGTCGCCACCGTATTCATGCTCAGCACGAAGACGAGCAGGACCAGGGCAGTCCCGTACTGAATGCGCACCGGCATGCCCGGCACCTGGGTTGAGATCACGTACAAGTGGTAGGGCAGGGCCATCGTCGGATCGAACGGGGAGGCCGGCAGCCGCGGCAGGAAGAATGCGGCGGCGGTGAAAAGAATCGGTGCGGTTTCGCCGGCGGCGCGCTCCAGACCAAGGATGACGCCGGTCAGGATGCCGGGCAGCGCCTGTGGCAGCACGACCCGGCGAATGGTTTGCCACTGCGTTCCGCCAAGGGAGACGCTGACCACCCGGAAGGCCTGCGGGACTGAGCGCAACGCCTGTTCGCTGGTGCTGATGACCACAGGCAGGGTCATGATGGCCAGGGTCAGGGAGCCGGCCAGGATGCTGGTTCCGAAATTCAGGAAGAGCACAAACAGGCCCAAGCCAAACAGACCGTACACGACCGAGGGGATTCCGGCCAAGTTAATGATGGCAACCCGGATTGCGCGGGTCCATCGGTTGTCGCCGGCGTACTCGGCCAGGTACACAGCCGCGCCGACACCCAAGGGCACGGCAACGACACCCGTCCCCAACGTGAGCCAGAAGGTTCCCACAATGGCCGGCCAGATGCCGCCGTCCCGCATCCCATCAGACGGCATGGCGGTCAGGAACTCGGCTGAGATCGCCGGCAGCCCTTGCCAGGCCACGTAGCCGACGATGAGAAAGATGGGTGTGACGGTGAAAACCGCCACCAGGGTGAGCAGGCCGTAACCCAGGCGTTGGTGAAGTTGGCGGTTCTTGGGCAAGATCGACATGAGTCGCCCTTAGGAGAGAATGCGATCGGCGCGTCGCCGCTGACGAAGCACGACACCGGCTGCCGTCAGGTTCACGAGCAATGTAATCAGAAACAGCGTAATGCCAATGAAGAACAGCGTGTGATAGTGGACAGAGCCCGTTGCCACTTCACCCATCTCGGCGGCAATGGTTGCCGTCATGGTGCGGGCCGGGTGAAACAGATCCAACGGGCTAAGCGGCAGCACGGGGGCGTTGCCAGTCACCATCATCACGGTCATGGTTTCGCCGATGGCCCGCCCGACCCCTAACATAACCGCCGTCAGCACGCCGCCGCGTGCCGCCGGCAGCGTGACCCGCCAGATAGTCTGCCACTCCGTTGCTCCCATCGCCAGCGAGGCGTCACGGTAGGTCTTGGGCACCGCGTCGAGGGCATCCTCGGCTACGCTGACGATGGTTGGGATGGCGATGGCGCCAAGCAGGAGCGAGCCGGTCAATGCCGTCAGCCCGGTCGGCAGGCCGAGGAATATGCGAACTGCCGGGGCGACGAGCAGGATGCCGATGAAGCCGAGCAATACAGAAGGCAGTCCGCCGAGCACCTCAACGAAGGGCTTGAGCACTTCGCGCGCCCAGCGCGGGGCGATTTCCGCAATATAGATTGCAGTTGCCAGGCCGAAAGGAACGGCGATGGCGGTGGCACCGAGCGTGATGAGCAGCGACCCTCCGATCAACGGCAGAATGCCGAAGTAGTCCTCGATCGGATACCAGCGGGTCGCCAGCAGCTCCCCTGGGGGCACCTCCGCCAGGGTTGGTCCACCTTCTCGGAGGAGGAAGATAAAGATAAGAACGACAAAGAGAATCGCTGAGTAGCCGGCGCTGCGGATGAATTGGGTAATGAAGAACTCGGCAATACCGGTCTGGCGCTGGTTGTTCATCTCACTCGATGGGTACGAAACCGAGGTCGACCACGATTTGCTGGGCGGCCGGACCCATAATCCACGTCAGGTAGTCCTCGACCTCACCTTGCGGCGGACCGGGTGTGTACATGTACAGGTCCCGGGCAATCGGGTAGGTACGGTTGTTGACGGTTTCGGCGGACGGTAGGACGTAATCGTCCGATCCTTGCAGCGCCACCGCTACCACCTTTACAGCCTCGGTTACATAGCCCAGCCCATCGTAGCCGATCGCGTTCGGGTTCTGATGCACCTCGGCAGTGATGCCCTCGGAGGAGGGGAGCAGCAGCGTGTCGCGTGAGAACAGGACGGTGCTGTCCGATCGTCCAAGACGCAACACTTCTTCGAGGAAGTAGACGTGGGTTCCTGAATTGGTCTCCCGGGAAAGCCGGACGATCGGACGATCTTCGCCGCCGACCTCTACCCAATTATCGATTTCACCCTGGTAAATCGCCGAGATTTGCTCGAGGCTCAGGCGGTCGACGGGGTTATCGGGATGTACGACGATGGCAATGGCATCTCGGGCAACAACGAACTCCACCGGTTCAACACCGTTGGCCTCGGCCTGGCCAATCTCATCTGGCTTGATTTGCCGCGAGGCGTTGGCCAGGTCGACGGTGCCATTGATCAAGGAGGCGATCCCGGTCCCCGATCCGCCCCCGGTGACCGAGATGCGAAGCTCCGGGTGAAGCGACTGGTAGGCCTCCGCCCAGGCCAATGCCAGATTGACCATCGTGTCGGAGCCCTTATTTTCGATCGTGCCGCTGCTGATCGACGGGCCCCCCTGTTGCGACGGCGTGGAACCACAGGCCGCGACCAGTAGGAGCGCGAGGGCGAAGAGGGTGGCGATGGCCGGCCGCTGCGGCGGGAACATGTGCCGATTATAGGTGGCAGGGCAAAGGCCCACAAGATGGAAGCGCCGGTGATGTACAATCGACCCGCCATGACCACCAATGGTGGATCGGCCAAGATTGCCGTCCGCGACCTCGACTTCTTCTATGGCGCCAAACAGGCGTTGTTCAAAATCAGCATGGATATCGAACCGCGCCGGATTACTGCTCTGATCGGCCCGTCTGGCTGCGGCAAATCAACCTTCCTGCGTTGCCTAAACCGTATGAATGACACCATTCCTGATACCCGTGTCGCCGGGCAGGTGCTCCTGGAAGGCGAGGACATCTACGGCTCCGAGGTTGCTTTGTCCCTGCTGCGCCAACGCGTTGGGATGGTGTTTCAGAAACCTAATCCTTTCCCCCAATCGATCTTCAATAATGTCGCCTAC
>DASWJQ010000072.1:0-29404 GCA_036397095.1 Anaerolineales bacterium | reverse complement strand
GCCTTGGTCGGGCTGGTCCCAGTTGTCGCACACCCAGTCAATCAGCCGGGTCAAGTTGGCCCACAGGTCATGGGAGACAATTTCACCGTGCTTGTCGTAAAGGTAGGCCGAGTCCATCAGCTCCCCGTAGATATCAAGCTGGAGCTGATTGTAGGCCGCGTTCCCAATGCGCACCGGGCGTGAGCCGCGATAACCGGCAAGATGGTCCAGACTGTGCTCTTCGAGGTTCTTGCCCCCGTCGATGGCGTACATCGTCTGGAGCGATCCATCTGGATTGAGATCCTTGGAGCGATCCTCGATCCAGGTCATGAATTCAGCAGCTTCCTGCGTATAGCCAAGGCGGATCAGGGCGTACAGTGTGAACGAGGCGTCCCGGATCCAGGTGTAGCGGTAGTCCCAATTACGGACGCCCCCGATGTTCTCGGGCAGCCCAAAGGTAGGGGCGGCCACGATGGTGCCATGTTTGGCCGAGGTCAGGAGTTTCAGCGTCAGGGCTGAGCGGTTGACCATTTCCCGCCAACGGCCATGGTAGTTCGATTGGCCGATCCAGCGACGCCAATAGTTGACGGTCGCTTTGAACGCCGCAGGCACGTAGTCGTCATGTTGGGCCGGAGAGGACGGGTCGTCGGCGCCTTCGAGGACGAAGCTGGCTGTCTGGCCGTCGGTCAGGGTGAACTCAGCGACGGCCGCGCCCTCTTGGGCCTGCAGCGGCACGCTGGACCACAGCCGTAGGGGCGAAAGCCCGTCGGTGTCGGGCACGAACAGCGCGTGGTTGGCGCGCAACTCGAGGCGATGCGAGCTGCGGGCATAGTCAAAGGCCGGCTTGCATTCCATCCGGAAGCTGAATTCGCCACGGACGGTCTTGGCCCTGCGGACGAGATTGTGGGCCGGACCAACCTCTTCAACCGGCATGAAGTCGGACACTTCGGCCACGCCTTCGTCGGCCAGAAAGCGTGTGAGCAGGATGTTGGTGTCAGGTAAGTAGAGCTGGCGGCGCTTGCCGTGTTCGATCAGCGGTTGGATAGAGAAATGGCCGCCTATGTCATCGTCAAGAATGCGGGCGAAGATTGAGGGCGAGTCGAACTCCGGGTAGCACATGAAATCGATCGAACCATCCATGCCAACGAGGGCGACGGAATGGCGGTCACCGATAATCCCGTAGTTCTCAATCGGTTGATAGGCCATTTGGGCTTTCCGCTGGCGAGCCGGGTTCGAGGGCTAGGATACCATGTGCGTTCTGTCGGGCCGGTTGGCTAGAATGCTTGAGCTGTAGCTGCGTTGTTCAAGGAGACCGGGATGGAATTTGTCAGGCTGGGACGAACCGGATTACGCGTCTCTCGAATTTGCCTGGGGATGATGAGTTATGGTAGCCCCAACTGGCGGTCATGGGTGCTGCCGGAGGACAAGTCGAGGCCGTTCATCGAGCGGGCGCTGGAGCACGGGATCAATTTCTTCGACACGGCCGATATGTACTCGCGGGGTGTTAGTGAGGAGATCTTGGGCCGGGCGATCGGCGAACTGGCCGACCGCCAGGACGTGGTCATTGCCACCAAAGTCTACTTTCCAATGAGCGACGCCCCCAACGACCGAGGACTGTCTCGGGTCCACATCCTGGATGCCATCGACCGGTCGCTTCAGCGCTTAGGGATGGACTACGTCGACCTGTACCAGATCCATCGCTGGGACTATCACACGCCGATCGAGGAAACGCTCGAAACGCTTAACGACGTGGTGCGCAGCGGGCGAGTACGCTACATTGGCGCCTCCAGCATGTACGCGTGGCAGTTCGCCCGGGCCCTAGCGCTCTCCGACCAACGCGGTTGGGCCCGCTTCGTCTCCATGCAGAATCACTACAACCTGGTCTACCGCGAGGAAGAGCGCGAGATGAATTCACTGTGCTTGGCGGAGGGGGTTGGCTTGCTCCCCTGGAGCCCGTTGGCCCGCGGCTTCTTGGCCGGCAACCGGCAGCCCGGGGACCAGGATCCGACCGAGCGAGCCAGAACCGATGATTACGCTCGCCAGATGTACTACAAGCAGGCCGATTTCGAGGTAGTCGAGGCCGTCAAGCGGGTTGCCGGGCAGCGGGGTGTTTCCCCGGCACAGGTGGCATTGGCTTGGCTGCTGCACAAGCCGGGGGTGGCGGCCCCCATCATCGGTGCCACCAAGATGGAGCATCTGGATCAGGCGGTGGCGGCGGCCTCGATTGCGCTGGAGCCCGACGAGATCGAGGCGCTCGAGGCGCCCTACGTACCCCATCGGGTGTTGGGGCATGATTGACATCGAGAACCCAATAACACGAAGACACTAAGCCTCAAAGGTTTCCAACTGGAAAGGGCCCGTTGAGTTGTGTCTTTGTGTCTTCGTGTTATTGGATTCGTTCTACAATCCGATCCACACTGTCTTCAACTGGCTGTATAGATCGAGGGCGTCCTTGCCCATCTCGCGGCCGAAGCCACTCTGCTTGTAGCCACCGTAGGGGGCGGCGGCATCGTAGAGCCCGTAGCTGTTGACCCACACGGTCCCCGCCTTGACAGCGGCTGCAAAGCGGTGCGCTTTGCTCAGATGGGTCGTCCACACGCCGGCTGCCAGGCCGTATCGCGTGCTGTTGGCCCGTGCCACCAACTCGTCCCAATCGTCAAAGGGGGCCACGGCCAACACCGGGCCAAAGATCTCTTCCTGCACCAAGGCCAGTGAGTCATCATCATGGGCGAAGATCGTTGGACCGAGAAAGCTGCCTTCGGCCAGTTCGCCGCCCAGCCGCTCGCCACCGGCCAACAACTCGGCTGGGCCTTGCCTCGCCTCGTCGACATAACCCATAATTCTCTCGAGCTGCCGCTCCGAAATGATCGGGCCCAGATGGACTTTGTCGGCGAAGCCTGGGCCGACCCGGACGCTGCCCGCCACCTCGACCAGCCCCTCGACCACCTGGTCATAGACCGATCTCTCGACGAACAGCCGCGTGCCGGCAGTGCATTCCTGACCGGTGCTGCTGAAACACGCCCAATGGGCTCCTTTGATTGCCGATTCAAGGTCGGCATCGGCAAAGATCACATTGGGTGACTTGCCGCCAAGTTCCAGGCTGATCTTCTTCAGATTGCTCTCGGCGGCTGCCTGCATAATGACCCGGCCGACTTCGGTCGAGCCGGTAAAGGACACTTTGTCGATTTGCATGTGGCCGCTGATAGCGGCGCCGGTGGGGGTCCCGGGGCCGGTCAGGATGTTGATCACGCCCGGCGGCATGCCCGCCTCGATGGCCAGTTCACCCAGGCGCAGAGCCGTCAACGGCGTTTCCTCGGCCGGCTTGAGCAGGGTGGTGTTGCCCACCGCCAGGGCGGGCGCCAATTTCCAGGCGGCCATCAACAGCGGAAAGTTCCATGGGATGATCAGGCCCACGACGCCCATTGGCTCGCGCAGCGTGTAGACGAATTTGTCGGGAATCGAAACAGGTATGCTGGCGCCTTCGAGTTTGCTGGCCCAGCCGGCGTAGTACTTGAAATGCTTGGCGGCGAACGGCACATCCCCGCGGCGCGAGACACGCAGTGGCTTGCCGTTGTCGAGCGTCTCGAGTTCGGCCAGCTCGTCGGCGTGGACCAGAATCAACTCGCCCAGCTTCCACAGCAACTCGCCCCGGTCGGCGCCACTCATCTTGGACCACGGCCCTTCGGTCAGGGCCTGGCGGGCAGCGGCCGCCGCCGCGTCGACGTCGGCAGCTGTTGCCAAAGCGATTTGGGCCAGCGGCCGTCCATTGGCGGGATTGAACGTCTCGAACGTACCGCCCTGGCTGGCTTCAACCCACTCGCCGCCGATCAGGAGCCGTTTAGGCCCCTGGTCAAGAAAGGTGTGGGTCGCCTTGGTCAGCTCGACATCGGTTGGAATGCCCGTCATGCTCGACTCCTCAAATGTGAGTGCGGGGTGGACGCCGGCTCGGCCAACCGGACAGCCGAAGTCTAGCATGCCGCCCGGCTGGCGGACAATCGAGGCAGGGAAAAAGGACTGCGCCCAGGATCCTGGCGGAACCTGAGCGCAGCCTGGGAGAAGGAGATGATGGCAAGCGGGAGTTGGCAGGCGCGCCAGCCAGCGGCTTTGAAACGGCAATGAACGCTGGCCGCCGCACCAACCCCCAAGGCTATTCTGCGCGGGCTGACTGCCCCCGCCTAGTGCCGAATGTCACAACCCCGGCTGTGACCCGGCATGCTCGCAGCCGGTTAGAACAATCCGACGACCTGGCCGGTTTCCGGGTCGAGATCGACGTCCATGTAAGCCGGACGTGTTGGCAGCCCGGGCATCGTGCTCATGGCGCCGACCAGCGGATAAATAAAGCCGGAACCCACCGAAGCGCGCACGTCGCGGATTGGTACCCGGAAGCCCTGCGGCACACCTTTGAGGCTTGGATCGTGGCTCAGGCTTAAGTGGGTCTTGGCCATGCAGATCGGCAGCTTGTCGAAACCCATTTCGGTGAAGGCCTGGATCTTGGCCTCGGCCTCGGGCTCATAATCGACGCCGTCTGCGCCGTAGATTTCGGTACAGATACGCTCAATCTTTTCCTTGATCGAAGCTTCAAGCGGATACAGAAAATCGAACTTGCTCGGCAGGCTGGCGGCGGCCACCACGGCCTCCGCCAGGGCCAACGCCCCGGCGCCGCCCTCGGCCCAGTGGGTTGTCGGGACGGCGGCCTCGGCGCCAGCCTCGAGAGCTGCCTGGCGAACCAGCTCGATCTCGGCCGGTGTGTCGTGGGCAAACCAGTTGAGTGCGACGACGACGGGAATGCCGTACAGCCTGGCACTGCGGATGTGGTGTTTCAGGTTGGCAAGGCCGGCCTCGAGCAAATGGAGGTCCTCCTGCTGGTAGGCGGCATCCAACGGCTGCCCCGCCACCACAGTGGGACCGCCGCCGTGCATTTTGAGGGCCCGGATGGTGGCGACCAAGACGACGACGTTGGGCACCAGGCCGGAGGCCCGGCACTTGATATCGAAGAACTTCTCCATGCCAATATCGGCGCCGAAACCGGCCTCGGTCACGACATAGTCGGCCAGCTTTAGTGCGATGCGGTCGGCAATGATTGAACTGTTGCCATGGGCGATGTTGGCGAATGGGCCGGCGTGGACGAACACGGCCGTGTGCTCGAGCGTTTGCATCAGAGTTGGCTTGATCGCATCGCGCATCAGCACTGCCATGGCGCCGGCGGCGCCAATATCGTCGGCAGTTACCGGATGACCTTCGCGGGTCCGGCCGACAACAATCCGGCCAAAACGCTGGCGCATGTCCTGCAGATCGGTGGCCAGCGCCAGGATCGCCATCACTTCGCTGGCGACGGTAATATCGAAGCCGGTCTGGCGCGTGAACCCGTGTTCGGCCGTCCCCTGACCGATCGTGATGCCGCGCAGCATGCGGTCATTGGTGTCGAGAACCCGGCGCCAATTCAGGCTGTCGGGGTCGATATCTAATCGGACCAGGACGCGTCGTTCGTCCGCCGTCAACTCATCCGGGTCATCCTTGTCAATGCCGTGCCGCTCCAGGCGCCGCTTCATCCAGGGCGTGAGTTGGCGGCAGCCGTCGGGGCCCGGCGGAAGCAGCCGGTTGAACAGGGCTTCATCCGACTGGCGGGATTCGTGGTACATACGGCTGTCGATGGCCGCCGCCAGCAGGTTGTTGGCCGCCGTCACCGCATGAATGTCGCCCGTCAGGTGAAGATTGAAGTCCTCCATCGGCACGACCTGGCTGAAGCCGCCCCCGGCGGCGCCACCCTTGATGCCAAAGGTCGGCCCTTGGCTTGGCTGGCGGATACAGGTGAAGGTGCGCAAACCGAGGTGGGCGCCAAGCGCCTGGCTCAGGCCGACCATGGTGGTGCTCTTGCCTTCGCCCAAGGGAGTCGGGGTGATGGCGGTCACCAAGACATACTTGCCATCGGCGACCGACCGGAGACGGTCGAGCACCTCTAGCCGAACCTTGGCCATATATGGGCCATGCTGTTCGAGCTCATAAGGTGCCAGGCCGGCTTCGGCGGCGATCTCGGTGATCGGTCGCAGGCTGGCCGCCTGGGCGATCTCGATATCCGAAGGGACAATTATGTCCACCGGCAACATTCGACCGGCCAGCGTGCTGTCGGTAGTCATCGTGTGCTCCCTCTCAGGATGTAGTTTGACTAGCTGTGCGTCTCAGCCTTCGCGCGGCAAATGCCCGCTCTTCGGGTTGTGCCCGGCCCGCGGCCGCCGTGCGTAGGCGGCCGATTCGGTAAGCGCTCGTCGGATCTCCTCCAGCAAATGGCCGGTGTCAATGTCCTTGAGCAGGTAGCGCCGGGCCCCGGCCAGCAGGATGGTCTTGCGGTCGTCCTCGTCCGCATAGGTGGTCAGAACCAATAGGGCGGCACCGCTGCCGGCCAGTGTTGCTGCCAGCTGACCGATGCCGGCCAAGTCGCGGCCCTGATGCACAACAGGCAAGCCAAGCAGGACCACGTCCGGGCTGTGCTCGGTGGCCAGGTCCAGCCCCTGCTGCAGTGAGCTGGCCGCCGGCAGGACCAGCAAATCATCGCAGTTGCTCAGCCGTGAGGTTAGAGCCTTACGAACTTCGATGTGCTCGTCGATAACCAACGCTCGGATTCTGTCCACCCTGCCTCGTCACATTCAGAAGGCCGCCGCGCGCCCCTCAACGCAGCGTGAGCCAAGGATAGAGGGCCGCCTGGCGGGGCCGTAGTGCATTTCATCCGTGAAGCAGGATGACTTCCATCGAAGGCAGAAGACTCACATTCGGGACGAGGGACACTAGTCCGCCAGCAATCGGCGCGGCACGATGGTTGGAAGCACAGGAGGTGGGCGATGTTGCTCGTCGCTGACTTGATGACGATCGATCCTGATACGGTTTCTCCCCAAACCAATTTAGGCGAAGTTCTCCGGCGATGCGGGTGGACGGATGCCGGCAGTTGCCGGTAGTAGAAGGCGGCGAGCGACTTGTGGGAATCATCACCGACCGCGATGTGCGGCTGTCGATGCACTCCCCCTTGATCCTGCATGAGGTCAGTCAGGATGAGGTCTTGCTGCGGACAGCGACGGCTGGCAGTGTGATGACGCTCGACCCGATCAGCGTCTCACCGGATACGCCAGCCTTCCGGGCGGCCGAGATGTTGGTCGCCTACAAAATAGGAGCGATGCCAGTTGTTGATAAGGACCGCTTGGTGGGGATCGTGAGCATCACCGACGTACTGAATCGGTTTGCTGAGGAGCATCGAGCCGTCGAATCGCAGGTCGAGCTGATAGCTTAGTCGGCGGCAGGATCGGTTGCCAGCAACCGAGGCAACGATACTTGTAAGGTCGTCCCTTCGCCGGGCATGCTGTGCACCAAGAAGACCCCGCCCAGCTCTTCGGCACGAGCGTGCATGTTGGCCAACCCGTGCCCGACAGATCGGGATTGGGCGCTCGGATCAAACCCCTTGCCATTGTCTTTGACCGTGAGACGAACCTCCCCCGGCTCCGCTTCCAGCGAAAGCAAGACCTTGCTGGCGCGCGCATGACGGGCGATGTTGGCCAGCGCCTCCTGGGCCGTCAGGAACAGCGAGCGGGCATGGGCCGGCGGCAATGAGTTGGCCAGTGCCGGCGGCGCATCCATGTCGACCTCGACCATGGTGTTGGCCTGAAACTCGCGCACGAGGCGGGCAATGCCCTGGGAAAGGTTGCCCTCGAAACGGTGGGGCCGTAAATCCAGGATGAAGTTGCGGATATCGCGGATGGCGTCGTTGAGCCCGGTGACGGCCGTATCCAGCATCTGGCCGGCCTGCTCGGGGTCCTGCTCGAACAACAGCCGGGTCGTCTCCAGGGTTAGGCCAACCGCATAGATCGACTGAATGACTCCATCGTGCAGGTCCATGCCGATCCGGGAGCGCTCCTCGAGGATCGCCAGCCGTTCGATCTCTTCGTAAAGGCGGCTGTTTTCGATGGCAGTTCCGACCTGGTGGCCGATGGCCTCGAGCAAGCTCAGGTCGCGGGTGGAAATGGTCCGCATCTGGCGCGAGGCCAGCCCCATGGTGCCGATTACCGCTCCCTTGCGCCGGATCGGCAGGCACGCGTAGGTTTGAAAGCCGGCTTCGATGAGGGCCTGGCGCAGGAACTCATTCTCTGACGACAACTGCATTGTGGTGCGAGGGATCCCGGTTTCGGCAACCTTGCCCGGAATGCCCTGCCCAATCTCAAACTGGTCGATTGTGTGGAAAGCATCCGGACCTTCGCCGACGTGTACAACGAGATGGAGCGCGCCGCTGTTCTCATCCAACAGGAAGACCTCACCGGCCTCCATCCCCGTGACTTCGAGTACTTCCCTCACTGCCCGCTCGAGGATCTTCTCGAGATCGAGGTGTTCGCTGGTGACCTTGGCGATCGCGTTGACCGCAGCCAATTCGCGGTTGCGAGCCTTCAGTTCACGCGCACGCGACTGGCTGGCCTCGTATAGGCGGGCGTTTTCGATGGCAATGGCGGCATGGCCGGCCAGGAGTTCGATGATCTCCTGGTCCTCCTGGGTGAACTCGGTTGAGCGCCGCTTGTTGGTAAGGTACAGATTCCCCAAGGCGGTGCTGCCGGCCATGATCGGCACCCCTAAGAAGCTCTTCATACCGGGGTGATTCGGTGGGAAGCCGTACGACCGGGCGTCTTCTTCGATGCTGGGGATGCGGATAGAACGTTTCTCTTCGACGACGGCCCGCAACAATCCGAGCCCCTTGGGCTTGTGCGGCATGCCTGCGACTTGCTCGGGGGTCAAACCGCTGGTGATGAAGGCTTCAACATCGCCCGCTTGGCTGAATTCGGCGATGGCGGCGTACTCGGCATCGGTAATATGGCGGGCCGAGTCGGCAATCTGCTGCAGGGTGGCTTCGAGTGAAAGCTTGCTGGAAATGGCGAGAGACGCTTCGATCAACGCTTCGAGCGCCTGTTCTCGGGTTGCGGTTGCCCAGCGGCTGGGCAGCTCAGATCTGGTCAAGGTAGTCCTGGATGTTGTGTTTGACGGCGAAGGCGGCTGCCTCGGCCCGATTGGAAACGTTGAGTTTGCTTAGAATGTTGCTGACGTAGTTGCGGACGGTTCCCTGGCCCAGATACAGCGATTCGGCGATTTCTTTGTTGGTCCGTCCCTCGGCGACCAACCCAAGGACGCGCAGCTCTTGATCGGTCAGGTCGGAGAAAGCCGAGGCGTCATGGTCGCGGATCGCCTTGCGGACCTCCGTGAATACGCGCTGGGTCAGCGCCGGGTCGAGGGAGGCTTCGCCACGGCCCACGGCTTCGATGGACTGAACCAGCTCATCGCTGCCAACTTGCTTGAGCACGTAGCCCGAGGCGCCGGCGCGGATGGCCGAGAACAGCATTTCGTCCTCGGCGTACGACGTCAGCATGATGACCTTGGTTGCGGGCAGTTCTTTGACGATGCGCTCACAGGCCTCAATCCCGCTTTCCCCCGGCAGCCGAATGTCCATCAATACGACATCCGGCTCATGGGCCAGCGCCGCCTTGACCGCTTCGTCGGCCCCCCCGACGTCTTCCACAACCTCAAAGCCCTCATGCTGCTCAAGCAGCGACTTGAGGCCAATCCGAACGACTTCATGGTCGTCTACGATAAGAATCCGTAAGTGTTTCATGGGCTCAAGTATAGCCTGAAGCCGGCCGCTCGGCAGGAGAGGCTGCGACGGAACCTAGCGGCAGATGGCCGGTCGTTTACCAATGATAAAATGGCGCTTAGGTGTACCTAAAGCGTGTCGCCGGGTTGGTCATGACGAAGCACACTGGCAGGTAGCGGCGGGCTGCGGTAGGTTGGGCCCTGACAACCGACCGGCTGCCGATGGAGAGCGATGAGCGAACTAAGGACAATCGATCTTCCACTCCGTTGGAAGGTGCCAGCGGCTGCGGCTGAACCGGGCGCATGGCGCGAAACGTCCTGCGACCTGTGCCAGTTGCGGGGGGAAGAATGTGCCCTCGACGCGCTGGTCAGGGCACTGACACCAGAACGTGGCGTGCAGCGGGCGACGATCGATCGGGCCGCCGGCAAACTCCATCTACAGGTTATCCCCGACCGGTTTTCCCTCGACCAGGCCAAGGCCATCGCCCAGAATGTCGGCCTTCGTCTAGAGGGGGAAGTCCACCACTGCATCCTTGATCTGCCGACGATGGGTCGGGTGGATGCCAGCCGCACCATTGAAAAGCGGCTGATGGCCATCCCGGGTGTCGCCCGGGCGGCCGTCAACCCGGTCGCCCGCACGGTGACGATCGAATACTTGGAAGGTTCGCAGCTTGCTGAGCAGGACCTGTTAGGGCGCCTGAAGGCCTGGGGTTATGCCTTCCGATCCATCGATTTGCCCGCCGACTGGTGGGAGCGCCACCGCCTGTTGGTCTATACGGCAGTGACGGCCATTGCCTTGGGTGTGGGCTGGCTGCTGTCCGCCCTGGGTGCGTCGCCGACGGTCTACATCCCGCTGGCGGCCATCGCCTACCTGGCCGGGGGCGGCTTCGCCGCCCGCAACGGGCTGCGGGCGCTTCGCCGCGGCGAAATCGATGTTGACACCTTGATGGTGACAGCCGCCTTGGGAGCGGCCCTAATCGGGGAGTGGGTCGAGGGGGGCGTGCTGCTCTTCCTGTTTGCCCTGAGCAACGCCCTCGAGCATTACGCCATGGACCGCACGCGGCGGGCTATCCGCTCGTTGATGGACCTGCGGCCTGAAGAGGCCTTGGTACTGCGGGATGGCAAGGAAGTGTTGGTGGCCGCCAGCGACCTTGCGGTTGGCGATCAAGTCATTGTGCGGCCCGGCGAGCGGATCGCGGCCGACGGTCATGTTCGTGAGGGACTGTCGGCCGTCGACCAGTCCCCGATCACTGGCGAGTCAATCCCGGTGGAGAAGGTCTCTGGCGACAAGGTGTTCGCCGGTACGATCAACGGGGCAGGGCGCCTTGAGATCGGCGTCAGCAAGCCGGCCGCGGAAACGACACTTGCGCGCATCATTCAACTGGTCGAAGAGGCGCGTAGCGAGCGGGCGCCGACCCAGCGCCGGCTGGACGCCTTCGAGCAACGCTACGCGGTGGTGATCCTGGCAGGGGCGGCGTTGATGGCCCTGCTGCCGCCGCTGTGGCTGGGCTGGGCATGGGACCAGGCCTTCTACCGGGCAATGACGTTGCTGGTCGTGGCGTCACCGTGTGCACTGGTGATTTCGACTCCGGCTTCGATCCTGTCGGCCATCGCCGCCGGGGCACGGCAGGGAGTGCTATTCAAGGGTGGGGCGCATGTCGAGCGCCTGGCCGGCATCCGGGTGGTGGCATTCGACAAGACGGGGACCCTGACGATGGGACGGCCGCGGGTGACCGATGTCCTGCCGCTGCAGGATTGTGAGGCCGACGAGCTGCTGGGTGTGGCGGCAGCTGTGGAAGCCCATTCTGAACACCCGTTGGCGCGGGCGATCGTGGCCGAGGCCAGTGCGAGAAGCTTGGGACTTCCGAAGGTCGCCGATCTTCAGGCGGCACCAGGCCTGGGCGTCAAAGCCCACCTCGACGGGCGCGTCATCAACATCGGCACGCCGCGTTATCTGGCCAGCCAGCGGATGACCTTGACGGATGCTCAGCTCGATCAACTTCAGGACCTTGAGGCACAGGGCAAGACTGTGATGCTGGTCGGGGCGTCCGGTGGGGGCAAACGGCACGGCCTGTTGGGTTTGGTGGCGGTGGCCGATACCGTCCGGCCCGAAGCCGCCCAGGCGATTGAAGAGCTCCGCCGAGCAGGGGTGGAGAAGGTCGTGATGTTGACCGGCGACAACCAGCGGGCGGCCGCCGCCATCGCCCGCCAGACCGGCGTGGATGAGGTCCGCGCCGAGCTGATGCCGGAACAGAAGGTTGATGCGATTGAGGAATTGCTGGCGGAACACGGACAAGTGGCGATGGTCGGCGACGGCGTCAATGATGCGCCGGCGATGGCCCGGGCAACCATTGGTATCGCTATGGGCGCCGGCGGCACCGATGTCGCCATGGAAACGGCCGATGTCGTGTTGATGGCCAGCGATCTGAACAAGCTGCCGACGGCAATCAAGTTAAGCCGGCGCTCGATGCGCGTTGTACGCCAAAACCTGGCCTTTTCGCTTATGGTGATCGGGGCCTTGATCATCAGCACGTTCTTCAACTTGATCCGGCTGCCATTGGGTGTGGTCGGTCATGAAGGCAGCACTGTCATCGTGGTCCTCAACGGGCTTCGACTGCTTAGTCCTCCCCGCGTAAAGCAGCCCAACCCAACTCAATCCCTTCGGGAATAACATCCGGCTCAATTGTGACACGTCTCACTAGGGCGAAACCGGCTGCCAACCTAAGCTTGGGCCAAGCATAACCAGTTCTGGTGCCTTCTTGGCCCGGTGCAGGAGGTTCGTCATGTCGGAATGTCCGCTCGTCCGCGACTGGATGACCCCGGATCCAATCACGATCACGGTTGACACGGTGTTGCTTGAAGCGCACAAGTTGATGACAGACAACAGCATTCGCCGGTTGCCTATTCTCAAGGATGGTGAGCTGGTTGGCATTGTCACGCTCGGCGATGTGCGCGGCGCCGAGCCATCTGAGGCAACCAGCCTTAACATCTGGGAGCTGAATTACTTGCTGAGCCGGCTGACGGTTGAGCGGTCGATGCGTCAACCGGTCGTTACGGTCACGCCGGCTACGACAATAGCCGAGGCGGCCAGGCTGATGCTGGACAATCGGATTGCGGGACTGCCTGTCGTCGATCAAGGGAGATTGGTCGGCATTATCACCGAGTCAGACATCTTCCGCATGGTCGTCGAGCAGTGGCAAGAGCCAGCCAAGCTGGTCCCCGCCTAGCAGGAACGAGCATTCATGGATATTGGGATTCCACGCGAGCGACAGCCGTCTGAGTTCCGCGTCGGCCTGCCGCCGACCGGCGCGCACCTGCTCACCGAGTTGGGGCACGTCGTTTACCTGGAGCGCGCTGCAGGCGAGGCGGCCGGCTTTTCCGACGAGGACTACCTCGCCGCCGGCGCGCAAATCGTGTACTCAGGCGAAGAAGTCTATGGGCGGTCTGAGCTGATGCTCAAGATCGCCCGGCCGACGCGCCAGGAACTGGCGTGGTTGCGATCGGGCCAGACGATCGTAGGCTTCTTGCATCTCGGCGCCGCCCATGAGGCCGAAATTCGGGCTCTGATGGACAACCGGATTTCCGCCATCGGCTACGAGCGGATCGTCGCACCCGATGGCGGCACCCCCGTGCTCAAGCCGCTGAGCCAGATCGGGGGGCGCATGGCCGCGCCGCTGGCGGCCCGGCTGCTGCAGAACGATGCCGGCAGTCGCGGCGTGCTGCTTGGCGGCGTGCCGGGCGTGCCGCCGGCCGAGGTGGTCATCATTGGTGCCGGCGTTGTCGGCGAGAACGCGGCCCGTGCCTTCCTCGGTCTTGGCGCCCAGGTGACCTTGCTCGACACCGATCTCCAGCGACTACAGGCGCTGGAGTGCGCCTTCAACAGCCGTCCGGTGACGATGTTGGCCAATCCCCACTCGATCGCCAGCGCCAGTGCCTTTGCCGATGTCCTGGTTGGCGCGGTGCGCCAACAAGCTGATCGGGCGCCACTGGTCCTGACGGCGGCAACCATGCGCCGCATGCGGCCTGGCGCCTTGTTCATCGATCTCAGCATCGATGAAGGTGGCTGCTCAGAAACTTCGAGGCCAACTACGCACGCCGAACCCACCTACGTCGCCGAAGGCGTGGTCCACTGCTGCATCCCCAATCTACCGGGCGCCGTGGCGCGCACGGCGTGTCACGCGATTCAATCGGCGGCCTGGCCGTACATTGAACGCTTGATTCAGTTGGGTGTAGACGGTGCGGTCGCAGCCGACGCCGGATTGGCGAACGCCGTCATGCTGCGTGACGGCCGTCCTGAACACTTTCATCCGCTGCCCATGAGCAGCGGTTCTGAGGCGTAGCCAGATGCTCTGGAACCAGCTCTACCATGATCGGACGACGACGCCCGAGCGGGCGGTCGAGGTTATTCAATCCGGCCAACGCATCTTCTTGACCGGCAATTGCTCGGTGCCGCAGAGCATCGTGGCGGCCCTGGTCGAGCGGGCGCCGCAACTGGAAGATGTCGAGATCGTCCAGGTGTTGACGATTGGTTCGGCCGAATATGTCGATCACGAAGTCGCCAAGCACCTGCGAGTCAATACGTTGTTCATCAGCGAGAATGTACGCGCTGCCGTCAATGACGGCCGGGCCGATTTCACGCCGTGTTTGCTGGGCGAGGTGCCGCTGCTCTTCTCGCGAGGCATCCTGCCCTTGGATGCCGCCCTGATCCATGTCTCACCGCCGGATGAGCACGGATTCTGCTCGCTTGGGGTGGAGGTCGGGATTACGAAAACGGCCGCCGCCAGCGCCAAAGTGGTGATTGCCGAGATCAACCCACAAATGCCGCGTACGCTGGGTGACGCGTTCATTCACATCAGCAAGATCGATCATGTGTTGCCCGTCGATTACAAGCTTCCCGAAATGCCGATGGGCCAGCCGACCGACCTCAGCATGCAAATCGGCAAGCGGGTGGCGGATCTGATCGAGGACGGTTCGACGATGCAGATGGGGATTGGCGCCATTCCCGACGGTGTGCTGCACCATCTGGGCAACAAGAAGGATTTAGGGATCCACACCGAATTGTTCTCAGACGGAGTGGTCGAACTGTATGAGGCTGGTGTCATCACCAATGAGCGTAAGACGTTGCACCGAGGCAAGATCATCGCCGGCTTCCTGCTTGGGACGCAGCGCCTGTACGACTTTGTCGACAACAACCCGGTCGTCGAAATGCACCCGACCGAATATGTCAACGACCCATTCATCATCAGTCAGAATGAGAAGATGGTTGCCATCAATTCGGCAATCGAGGTCGACCTGACCGGCCAGGTGTGTGCCGACAGCATCGGCACCCGGCTATACTCGGGGGTTGGCGGGCAACTGGACTTCATGCGTGGCTCGGCCCGGTCGAAGGGTGGCAAACCGATCATCGCGCTGCCTTCGACGGTGACGACCTCGCGCGGCGATCACTTCAGCCGCATCGTCCCGACCCTCAAGCCAGGGGCCGGCGTGGTCACGACGCGCAACGATGTCCACTACATCGCCACCGAGTTCGGGGTGGCCGACCTTCATGGCAAGACCATTCGCCAGAGGGCCCGCGCGCTGATCGACATCGCCCATCCGGACCAGCGGGCCGGCTTGGAGCAAGCCGCCATCGAGCTGCGTTATCTGTAGGAGGCTGTCCCTCCTCCTGGTGCTGCCCTGGTAGGGGCGTTATCAGGGGACCGGTTTGCCGCCTACGCGGCCAGTTGGCGACCGTGTTGAGCTAACGCCTCATTCTCAATCTACTCCCCCAACAGCTCCCACCTGTCAACGTATTGCAGTCATCGTTCGCCAAGCACCTTCTGCGAGTTGTGGGAGGCTCCCGTTCCACGGGTTGCCGGTGACCGCTTGCTGCTCTTCCATTTCCCCTCTCCACTATCCCCTATCCCATATCACCTATCACCTTTCACTTATCCCTTATCCCCATCGCCTTTCTCCTCATCCCCGATCCGTGCCTGCACCTCAATGTGGGGTGGGTCAGCCAGATGCTTCTTGACGGCGCACAGGTCGGCGGCGCGGACGACGGCCTCGATGTACGCTTCCGGGAAATCCGGCGGAAGGTGGACATCCACCTCAATACGGCTGATCATGCCACTGGACCGATCTGTCTGGTGGGATTGGGTCAGTCGGATGCCGTCGGTCGGGATGCCCCGTTTGCGGCAGAACCCCAGCACGTAGATGCCGGCGCAGGTCCCAATGGACGCCAGGAACAAGTTGAAAGGAGTGGGTGCGCTGCCCTGGCCGCCGCCGCTTGGGGGTTGGTCAGTGGCAACGACCATGCCCTCAAAGGTAGCGTCCACCCGGGCGCCGCCGGGGAAGCTGATTTCCATCTGCACGTTGGCCTCCTTGAATCGGTGTTGTTGAGCATGGGAGCTGCCAAGCCGAGGTCAAACCGTTGTCCCCGGGGCTAATGGTTGTTGCGACGGACTACGGCGATCATACGTTGCGATCGATCGCTGTTGTCGAATGGTTGATCAATGCGGTGGTTGCCATACCAGCCAGCGATCTCGAACTGGCCGGCCAGAGCGACCAGGAGCTGAATATGCTGCGGGTCGAGGAAGCGCTCCATTGCCCGGTCTGTGATCACGGTCTCTCGGCCATCCTGTCGCACCTGCATCTTAACCTCGACCTCGCCGACACCGGTCGACCAATCAAAGGTGGGGTTATTGGTCGCCCAGGTGAGGATAACGTCCACACCATTGCGCGTTCCCTGGTATTGAAAGTCTCCATAGTGCCAAGGGGAACAATCCCGCGGATGCGTAAGGTCAATCACATACACGCCAGATTCGGTCAGGTTGGTCCGGATGGCCCGCAAATGGCGGATGACATCCTCATTGGTGAGCAGCGGATCGATGGCGTCGAACATGCTAAAGGCCAGGTCGACCGGTTGGGAAAGTGTAAACTGGCGCATGTCGCCAACCAGCCATTCGACGGACAGGCCCTCGTCAACGGCTTTCTCCCCGGCCAACTGGATCATAGCCTCGCCCAGATCGATCCCGGCGGCACGCACGCCCTGGCGCGCAAAGGCGCGGGCGTGATAGCCCGGACCGCAGGCGATGTCGAGGACAGATTCTAGCGGGCGGCCGGGACCATGTTGCTGGTATAGGTTCTCAAGGAACTTGATCTCTGGTCCCACATCGCGGTCGAAAATGATGTCGTAGTGGCTGGCTTTCTGGTAGAGGTTCATGTGCTCGGCCATCCAAGTCTCCTCGCTCCCCAGGCAGACGAAGGCGCCTGAATAGGTGGATTCTAATCCCGCCGGCCGTTAGGCGCGGCCTCCTATGTGGCAGGGGTATCTGGCTCCGGGCATAGCATCTTTCATTAGGAATTCCTCCCGTCCAGGTTGGGCCGACCGCCCCATGACAGCCAGCGCAGCCGGCGGTAGGCTAGCTGCGAGCAAGCCGCCAAAGCCTCTGAATGGGCTGGCTTCAGGGGTTCGCCGCCAGCCACCGTTGGCTTACGCGGCATTCAAGAGTTGAGCGGCGATCCGGGAGGGACTGTGTATCGTGTCATCGTGTTCGTTCACGTACTTGGGGCGATGTCGTTCTTTCTCTTTCACGGCGCATCCGCCATCGTTGCCCTGCGGATTGGCCGCCAGCAGGATCCGGCCAAGCTGCGAACATTGTTGGGCTTGTCCAACGATAGGATCGCCGTGACGGGCATCTGGGCATCCCTGGGAATGCTCCTGCTGTCGGGTTTGGCGGCTGGCTTCATGGGATCCTGGTGGTCGCAGGGCTGGATCTGGGCGGCCCTCGGTTTGATGATTGCGGTGACGGTGGCCATGGGAGCACTTGGCACCAACTACTTCAATCAACTTCGCCAAGCGCTCGGCCTGCCCTGGTTCGACGGGAAACGGGAGCGGGCAGCCGCGTCACCTTTGCCGGCGGTCGAACTAGCTCGCCTGCTTAGATCGCGCCGGCCGATGTACACGGCGGTGGTCGGATTTGGCTCGATGGTTGTCTTTCTGTGGCTCATGATGTTCAAACCCTTCTAGCAGAAGGGGCTGGCAAGGTGGGGACACAGAATGTGGCGGGGCGGCTGTCGCATGGGCCAAGCTGCCCGGGAGGTAGCAATTGAACGCAAGCGTCTTCCTATCCAATAGCTATGATGGACGGTCCGGCTTGGGGATGGTGCGGGCCGAACGGGGGTCGGCCGGAACCTGGACCAGTCAATTCGTCATGGAGCAGGCGGATGTGCGTTGCCTCGCTCGGGCCGGCGGGTCCTCGCCGATCGCGTACGCCGGCACCGACGGCAACGGCGTGCTGCGGTCGGACGATCGCGGGGTTAGCTGGCGGATGTCGGGCCTGGCGGGTGTCCGGCTGCGTTCGATGGCTATCAGTCCGCATGACCCCCAAATCGTGTTCGCTGGTAGCTTGTCGGCACTGCTCTACCGCAGCGATGACGGCGGCAGCTCATGGAGGGAAGTCTCCTCCTTCCGCCGAATCCCAAACCGCTGGTGGTGGTTGTCCCCGGCCGAGTGGCCCCCCAAGCCCAGCGTTTATGCCATTGCCTTCTCACCGACCGACCCGCAAGTCGTCCTGGCGGGCATCGAATTTGGTGCGGTAGTCCGGAGCCAGGACGGGGGCGAGACTTGGTCCGGTCACCGGTCGGGTGCGATTCGGGATTGTCATGCGCTGGCGTTCAACACATTAGACGGCAGCTGGGCCTACCAGGCCGGCGCCGGTCGGGCTGCTGGGGCCGTCAGCCGGGATGGCGGGGAGAAATGGCGTCAACTGACCGACGGGCTGGACCGCAGCTATGGCTGGGCTTGTGCTTCCGATCCCGAGCGGCCCGAGATCTGGTATCTGTCGGCTTCGACTGGGCCTGGTGATGCCCACAGTTGGGATCACGCCAATGCCCATATCTATCGATCGGTGGGCGGGGCCGGTTGGGAGAAGCTGGCGGGCGGCCTGCCCCAGCCATGTGACCACCTGCCGACGAGTTTGCTTGTCGAGCCAGGCCAATCGGGGCATCTCTACGCCGGCTTGACAAACGGCACAATTTGGTTCAGTTCCGACCATGGGGACCAATGGGAACGGCTGCCGGTCGACCTCAAAGGAATCTGGCACCAACTTGTGATGTGGGTGTAGGCCGACGATTTGCTGTCAAGGAGCAGCGTATACCGGCCTGCAGTTGGTGGATCGGCCCAAACCTGTCGGGACGGGTTGGGGTTGTAGAATGGGGGACCGCCACTCCGCCGCTTCAGGCCATCCCCGGCAGGGTACGCCAGTCGTCGAGGAGGTTGGGTTGCCCGCACGCCAGCCACAGCGTTTGATAATGCCCTTGACGGGCACGGTGGTGCTGGTCATGCTTGCCGGCACGGCCCTAAGCTTGGCGGCGACCGCCGTCAGCGGTGATTGGCGGCTGCTCCTCACTCACCAAAGCTTGGTCCCCATTTCTACGGTCGCCTATGTTGCGCTTGGTGCGCTCATCCTGCGACGCTATAACCGGCATCCTATTGGCTGGGTCTTCTTGGTCACTGCCATGTTCTATGCACTCAGCGCCTTGTCGGTCGGGGCCGGATTGTGGGCAGGGCAGCGATCGCTGCCGGCGATGACCGAGCCCGCCACCTGGCTGGCACGCTGGGTGTGGATCCCGGGCATTGCGCTGCCTACCACGCTTGGGCTGCTCTGGTTCCCCGATGGCAGGCCGTTGAGCGGCCGCTGGGGGTCGCTCGCTTGGCTATCGGTCGCTGCAATGGCCGGCGTGTGTATGGGGGTCATGCTGCACCCGGGACAGATCGCCAGCTGGGGCATCGACCCTCCCAATCCATACGGCTTATCGGGTCAGGGGGACTGGCTGGGAATCGTTGTCGATGTCAGCGGTCTGCTGTTGGTGCTCGGGATCGTCGGATCGATGGCGTCGCTTGTGGTCAGGTACCGACGCAGCCATGGGGTCGAACGCCAGCAACTGAAATGGGTAGCGCTGGCTGGTATCGGATTGCTCGTCAGTCTGATCTTGGTGGGCGCCATATCAACGCTGCTTCCAGAACAAGTCGCCCAGGAGCTGGGCATTGTGATCAACAACCTGGGCATTGTGGGTATTTCGGTGGGTGTGGCGCTGGCCATCCTGCGCTACCGGCTGTACGAAATCGATCTGATCATCCACCGGACGTTGGTCTATGCAACGCTGTCGGCACTTATCGCCGGCTTATACGGGTTGGCAGTTGGGCTTGGATCGCTGCTAACGCAATCGGATCCGGCCCTGGCCGGATCGCTGCTGGTCGTCACTGTCCTGGCCATGGGTCACCGCCCCTTGGTCGATTGGCTGGGGGCGGTCGTCGGCCGCGTCGTTCCCCTGCCGGACGAGTCATTCCCCGCGAATCGCGCCGCACTCAGGCGGGATGGCAACAGCGATGAGGCCGTATCGCCTGCCCCTGCGTGGCTGCGGCGATTATGGCCGCCAACCGCTTTGGTCGGCATCCTCGTCACGCTGGCGGCTTTGCCGGGTTACACCAGCCTTATCGGGCAGGGACCCTTGGACATGACCGGTGTCCCGGCCGGGGATCCAACGGTCCTCCTGTTCGATGTCCTGAAGACGCTGGCTTCGTTGTCGGTGGTCGCCGTTTCCATCGGCCTTGCCTATCTGCTCTATCGGCAGCGTTCCGCCGAACGCATGCCGTTGCTCGTTTCCTACTTCCTACTTATCTACGGTGTGTGCGTGGGCGGACCACTCGAGGTGTTGGTCAATTGGCTGGGTGGTTCTATCGAACTGGCGTTGACGTTGGTGGTGATTATCGGCGCCTGGCCAACGTTGATCGTGTTCTTCCAGTTTCCCGATGGTGTCTGGTACCCGCGCTGGAGCCGCTGGCTGTCTGGCGTCGCCTTCTTCTTTGGCCCAGTTCTGGTGACCCTGTCCCGCCCGTTGGATAGGGCCGACCTCGGCTGGTACGAGTACGCCGGTGGCGCCGTCTGGTTTGTGGCCGTACTGGCCCTGGTTGGCGGGCAGATCGTTCGCTTCCGTCAACATTCCAACCGGCTGCAGCGGCGCCAGACCAAACTAGTGGTTGTCGGGCTGATTGCGTGGATCCTGATCCTGGCGGCGATGACGGTGCCGTATGTCCAGCGTCAACAGCTGCCGGCCGGGGCACCTATCCCGTGGTGGGCGCTGACCAGTGAGCTGGCCTGGTTCCTGGGCATGAATGTCATGCCGATCGCGCTGACCGTTGCCGTCTTGCGGGATCGGCTCTATCGGATCGACCTCATTCTGAATCGGGCTCTGGTTTACGGTGCCCTGAGCCTATTGATCGCCGGTGTGTATGTGCTGACGGTCGGTGCTTTGGGTATTGTGTTTCAGTCACGAGGCAGCCTGGTTGTCGCCTTGCTCGCCACCGGCCTGGCGGCGGTCGCCTTTCAACCCCTGCGCCAACGGCTGCAGACGGGCGTCAACCGTCTGTTGTACGGTGATCGTGACGATCCGTATGTCGTGCTCACCGGGCTGAGCCACCGGCTCGAGTCTGTACTCGCCACGGAGTCAGTATTACCGACACTGGTCGAAACGGTGGCCCAGACTTTGAAGCTGCCGTACGTGGCGGTCTCCCTTCGGCAAGGAAACGACCTGGAGCTGGTGAGCGAATACGGCAAGCCGACCGGCTCCGAGCTGCAGCTGCCGCTCGTCTACCAGGGGGAAGAGATTGGTCAGCTCAGGTGCGCCACCCGTGGGCCCAACGACCCATTCAATGAGGGCGAGCAGCAGCTCTTACGGGACGTTGCCGCCCATGCCGGTGCCGCCGTCCATGCGGTGCGGCTGACGGATGACCTGCAGCGCTCGCGCGAACGGCTGTTGCTGGCCCGTGAAGAGGAGAGGCGCCGCCTGCGCCGTGATCTGCACGACGGGTTGGGTCCGGAGCTGGCCAGCATGTCGATGAAGCTGGAGGCTGCCCGCAACTTGCTGCGGAAAGAACCTGACCGCGCAGACGAGTTACTGGCGGGGTTGACGGGCCAGGTTAAGGGCTCGTTGGCTGACGTCCGACGACTGGTCTATGGGCTGCGGCCGCCGGCACTGGATGAGTTCGGGCTGGTGGCTGCTGTGCGGGAGCGGGCGATTGCCCACAATGACGCCGGCGGATTGCTGGTCAGCGTCAAGGAGACCGGCCCGATCCCCCATTTGCCGGCAGCGGTGGAGGTGGCGGCCTACCGAATTGCCCTCGAAGCGCTGACCAACGTCATCCGGCATGCCGGGGCCGCCCACTGCTGGATCCAGTTCCGGGCAAACGGTGACCTGCAGGTGGAGGTGACGGATGACGGCCGCGGCCTGCCCAGCCATCCGCGGCCCGGTGTTGGGCTGCATTCGATGCGCGAGCGTGCCACTGAGCTGGGCGGCGATCTGGTCGTCGAGCGCCGTTCGTCGGGCGGGACCCGCCTCTTGGCCCGGCTGCCGTTAACGTTGGTGGAGGTCGACCGTGGCTGACAATGTGCGCGTCTTGATCGCCGATGATCACAAGTTGTTCCGAGAGGGGTTGAAGGCCTTGCTCAGCTCGATCACCGATGTGGAAGTGGTTGGGGAGGCGGCCAGTGGCGGGGAAGCCATCGATCAAGTGATGGCAACTCGACCGGACGTGGTCTTAATGGATATCCAAATGCCGGACCAGAACGGGATTGAAGCAACCCGAGCGCTGGCCGAGGCCGCCCCCGAAGTCGGCGTGATCGTTGTGACCATGTTGGAGGACGACGATTCGGTCTTCGCCGCCATGCGGGCCGGTGCCCGCGGGTATCTGCTGAAAGGCGCCGGCCAGGCGGAAATGTTGCGAGGCATCCGGACCGTTGCAGAAGGTGGCGCACTGTTCGGGCCAGGCGTGGCTGAACGACTGGTTGGCTACTTCACCGACCCGCGGCGCAAGCGGGAGCCGGCCTTTCCAGAATTGACCGAGCGTGAGTTGGAGGTGCTTGAACTGGTTGCCAGGGGCAGCAACAAGCAGGCGATTGCCGAAGAACTCGTGATCAGCAGCAAGACGGTCTCCAATCACTTGTCGAACATCTACAACAAGCTGCAAGTGGCAGACCGGGCCGAAGCGATGCTGCGGGCGCGCCAGGCGGGCCTGGGCAAGGATGCCCCGCCATAGTCGACTCAGCGTCCGATCGACAAGACAAGAGGCTGCCGTTCGGCAGCCTCTGTCGCGATTTGGAATCTCTACCGCGCCTTGGCGCAGCGGAATCGCCTCAGTTTGGGCCCGTGTTTGGCGGGCGACGGGCGCTACTATCGCATGAAAACGACAATAATGCAAGCGAGTTGGAGGCGTCTTTCGGGAGATCAGTCGGCCGGCGCCAGCTTCAGACCGGTCAGGTTGGCCTGGGCCGCGTTCATTGCCTGCGCTACCTGTGTTGAGACGACCGATAGCGAGTCAACTTCGCTCCGCTGGTAGTTGCGGCCAAGCCTTTTCGGACCGAGCATCAAGAGTCCATAGCGTCGATTCTGGTGCTCGATCGGCACACTGACGACGGCCTGCCCCCGCCAGTCACCGAAAGTATGCTGCACCACCTGTCTGCCATCGACAATCCGCACCAGCGCCCCAGTCTCAGCGCCCAACGCCTTGGCGGTCTCGTCGACAAAGCGTGCGCCCAACAGGTCGGGGTCGGTCAATTGCATGAAGGAAACCACTTCGTCGCCGAACGAGCGAAGCCGGAGCGACGGAACCTCTCGAAACTGACGGTCGACCCAGCCCTGGATCAGGGCACGGATCGGATTGATAGCGGAGGCGACAATGAGGGTTGTGACCACAATGGCGACGTCACTGCGTTCGCCCGTGAAGGCAACAAACAGCCGCTGCGAAAGACCAATCAGGGCGCTAATCCCTCCGGCCAGGATGGCCGTCAACAAGCCGTAGACAATAGCCCTCGTAACCAAACTGTCCAATTCCAGCATGCGGTAGCGCAGAATGGCGGTGGCTACGGAAAGGGGAAAGATGAGCAACCCCGGCAAGAACAGCGCGCTGTTGAATGGCAGTTGCCGCCCTGTAAGGGGCGCCAGGAACCAGATGACGATGGGGACGAACGCCAAGAAGCTGCCGAGCAATACCAGCCGGGCGCGACGGCGGATGTCGGCGCGGCTGCTGGCCCGGGCCCGGTAGTACATGACGACGAGGAACGCCAGGCAGGCGAAGGCCGTGTAGAAGTAGGCCGTCCGCCGCGCACTCAAGTAGAGCCAGGGATCGGCCGTCTGTGTGCGGGCGTACAAGCCCCAGGTCGCCAACCCGATCGAAACCAAATAGGGCAGTGCAAGCAACCACGGCCGCTGGCTGACAGGGCCCCACTCGACGGGGAAGCGCAGCGACAGGCTGACCAGCGAGCCGCCCAGCAGTGCGACTGCGATGATCCAGATGGCGCTGGCTGAATGGCTGGTCAAGACATCGAATAGCAAACCGGCAGCCAGCGCCACACAGACGCAGAAGAATGCCAGGGCCCTCCCTGGGCGGGTTGAACCGCTGGCCAAATAGACCCAAACACCAATGGCCAGGTAGGCAAGTCCGACCAGGTAAGGCAACCAGAACATGGAGGCGAAGTCCCTGCCGGCAAACTCGGTCAACTCGACATCCGGGTACAGGCGCACCGTCCCATCCGGCAAACGGGTGAAGATCGGGACTCGCTCGCCGGCCTGCCGGCCGGCCAAGGCGGCCCGGACGTCGGCCGGTTCCCGCACCCAGACGTTGGCGACTCGGGTGACCACCTGCGGCGGCGCCATCCCCAGCATGCGGCCACTCCAGTTCTCGGCGCTCCGCTCATTCACGACCATCGTCGGGTCCAGCATGAACCCGGGGAACGGATTGAGGCGCCATTGGACCGCCAACACAGGTGCGCCGAAGGCGAAGAAGACAGCGATGGCAAAGGCCACCAGTGTGGCGACCCGGCTGGCGCGTTCGAGATGGTCGAAGGGCGTGCTCGTGCCAGCCATTGGCTACTGATTGCCCCCGTTTGGGTCGCGGCCAAATCGCTCAAGCACGATGACCGACATTTCACGCCTGACCAGCCCATGCTCGGTGCAGAAATCTTCATATTCGGCCAGCAAATTGTCGGCCATCGATTCGGTGGTCGGATAGACATGCCCCATCAGTTGGGAGGACAGCAGCTGGCCAAAGGACCGGTTCGCGGGGGGGCCCGTATCGAGTACGGACCGACCGATCAGCAGCAAACAATCGCCATGCTCGATGGTCAGGCTGCCAACAGCCGGGTCGATCGGGCGGCCAATTCCAAGGGGTTCCGGAATTGCGCCCGGGTCCGCCTGGAAAGTGCGTTTGGTTTGTGGCGGTGGCTGGCCGGCGTACGCGTAATCGACCTGGCCGCTAACCGGATCAACCAACGCCAGGCTGCAGCTCACCACCAGGGGGTCCCCGAAGGAAGCCGCCAGGATCCGGTCGCAGGCGCGCAACGCCTCGCCAGCCGAGTCCATACGGTCGGCGGCCGCACGCAGCATTGTGCGGGCAGTGGCCAGGCCCAAAGCGGCCTCGAGTGCCTGACCGTGCGCCTGGCCCAGTGCCAGCATGAGCCGCCCGTCCGGCAGGATGGCGGCGTCGTAGAAGTCGCGTCGCGGGCCCCGGCCTTGATCGTGGCGAGCGACGATATTCCAGCCGGGCAGCATGGGCACGGTGGTGGGCAGCAAGCGGCTGGCAACAGCCTCGGTAATGACTTCCCTCTCGGCTGGATTAACGAGCTGCAGCCTTCGGAACCGTCGCTGCCGGATCATAATGCCCACCCCAAGGGGTGGCAGGGCGATGCCAACGGCCAATGACAATAGGAACAAATTCGAATACCGACGAGCGGAACTTGTCAGCAACTCCCAATCGTCCTCGACTACCAGCGTCCAATCGGTTTGGGGCACCGGGGCAAAGGAGGCGACGATCTCGACGCCTTCGGTGTTCACCGTGCGCAGCGCATCGGATTCAGACGGGCCGGCGACGAGCGCCAGTTCCTGCGTGGTCAGAAAATGACCGACCCGGTCCAGGTCGTTGTCGAACAACACCCGCCCCTTGCCGTCGAACAAGTAGGCGGACCCGGTCTGGCCCAAGCGCAGCCGCACGATGCTGGCATAAAAGGAACTCTGATTGGGTTCGCCGAGCAGGAACATGCCGACCAACGCTCCGGTGAAATTGCTGCGAGGTCCCAGCACGGATACGGAAATGGCGATAATGGGAGCATGGTCGGGGCCGTCGTTCACCGAGTCGGAAATGAAGACGGTTTCGTCGCCCAGCAAGCTGCGGAAATATTCACGACTCGATCGATCCTCCCCAACCAGCTCAGGCTGGGCGGGTTCGGCGGCGACAATCACCCCCTGGTTGTCGAGCAGCAACACGCCCGCATCAAACACGGCCAGTCTGGTTGCGGCTTCGGCCAAGAGCCGGCGCTGCTCGTCGACATCGCCTGAGAACACGCCGATGGATCGGGAAAGGCTATCGAGGACATCACTGAATTTGGTCATTTCACTGCGCAGGCGGGCGGCCGACAGCACGGCCACCTGCCGATCGCGCTCGATGAGCAGTTCCGAAGATGCCTGTTGGTAGGCGCGATAGGTGTAGATCGACTTGCCGGCAATGATGACGATGGCCAGCAGCACCAGCCATGCCAGCACGTTCCGGTACCATCGGCGGGGCTCGAGGACAGATCGCATGTGCGTTCCTATTGACTGATGGACTGCGCCAGTTCGATCCTGGCTGAGACTGCGAGCATCTCATCGACCGGTGACTGGCCCAGAGTGAAGATCTGCTGCCAGGCGGCCTGTGTCAGCTCCCTGGCCGGGGCCATGTTGGCAAAGATCTCGGTAGTGACGGAGTAACCTTGTTCGTGACCCTCGGCGAACACCTCAACATCCAGGTCGCGGGCTTGCTCCGGGTACTGCTGGCGAATAATGTTCGCCCAATCCGGCACCAACGACCGGCGGGCCGGCTGAAGGAGATGAGCCTCGGCCATCGCCAGCCCATACTCCCGACTGACCAGGAATTTGAGCAGCTCCCAGGAAGCCTCGGGGTGGGTGGTGTCGGCGTAGATTCCAAACCCATCGGTGGTTGCAAGCGTAACCTTGCCGGCCGGACCCGCCGGAAAGGGCGCCACTCCGAAGCGAAACGTCGCATTCTCGAGGATGTCCTTGAGGGCCCACGAACCATCCTCGACCATCGCCAACTGGCCGGCCAGGAATGCTTGCCGTGTTTCGACGTTGTCGACGTCCAGGAAGCTGGCCATCACATGGTCGACCCAAATCCGCTGGCGCAGCCATTCCATGGCGGCCAACGACTCGGCCCGGCCCAACCAGCTCCGTGTTGGGTCATTGGGATCGACGAAGTGACCGCCCCAGGCGTTGACGTGCACCTGAATTCGCTCCCAGGCGATGTCGAGCATGCTGCCCCACTGGTCGACCTGGCCATCCCCGTCGGTGTCATGTGTCAACAGCTTCATGGCCGCCAGATAGTCGTCGTGGTCCCATGATCCGTCGGGGTGGTCGACGCCATACGCATCAAAGATGTCTTTGTTGAAGTACAAGCCCAGGGCGCCGTGGTATTTGGGCAAGGCAAACTGCTGGCCGTCCGGAGTGAAGAGCGCAGTGTATTGCGCCGGGTCCCAATCGTCGATGATCTCCTGGTCCAAGTCGGCTTCGACAAACGGTCGCAGGTCGAGCATGTAGCCCTGCTGGGCCCAAATGGCAAACCAGTCGCAGCAACCGGCCATCACATCGGGGGCCGAACCCGATTGGAAGTCTTCGATCATCTCCGATTCAAGATTCTCAGGATCGGGGGAGTAGAACACTCCGATATCCGGATGGGAGCTGCGGAACTGATCGAGCATTTGCTGCGCCAACGCCGGGAACCAATCCGTGCGCCAATCCTGGTAAACGAGCTGGATATTGCCGGCAGTTGGACGTCCCGCCAGTTGGCCAACCGGAGTGCACGCGGCCAGCGAGGCAGCGGCGGCCGCGCCGCCGGCGAACTTGAGAAAGCCACGCCGGTCGAGGCGGGCTTGGGGCGCGGGCAACGGTCGGCGCGGATAACGCGATAGAAGACTCTGTCTGCCATTCCTTGGCGGCATGCTGGGTTCCTCGGGTGCCAGGTCGGACTGCCCTTGTGCGGCCGAACCCACGCCCGGTGACGGCGTGAGTCCCCGTTCCTCCCAATTCAAGCCAATCATCGCCTGAATAGCTTGTGATTTTCCACCTAAGAATGCACGAGTGCAAGGTCGCCGGCCGGCCTCTTCGACGTTACGGCCGGCAGCCGTCCTCGATAGGAGATAGTTGGTAAGGGAGATCGTAGTCCGAGTAGTAACTCTGGTTCGGTAGCGGCGGCAAGGCGTAACCAAGACCCTGGTCCAGCAGCAATCGAATAGCATTGATCGGGGTCAGGCCGGCCAGATTGTCCGTTGGTGTCAGTCCGGGCAGGTAAAGCGCCTGCAGGATTGCCATCCGCTCGGCTCCAACGGCATCATCCGGGCCGTGATCGCCAAACAGGTAAATGAGCGGCGGCGCCTTCGACTCGTCCAGGATGTGGGCAAGGATGTCCGGGACAATCCCATTAAGGTACATGACCTGGTTGCGGTAGCCAGCAATGTAGCCCGGGCTGGCGTTCATTTCAAAGCCGGGGATCAAGTACGTGTCCAGCAGGGGTGAGCCCGCCTCCGGCCGGAAGATGAAGGGCCGGTGGGGGGCAACAATGTGAGCGAAGACCAGCTTAGGTTCGTCGGACATGGCCGGCACGTTCGGCAGTTGATCCAGAATGTGCGCCACGCGTTCGCGGTGTACGGTGAGTGGACCCGTCTCCAGGTCTCCCGTCAAACCAAGCATGGCAACCTGCGTATCGCTCAGGATGGGGAGCGCCGTGGTTTCCAGCATGAGGGCTTCGAAGGCGTTAAGACGACCGAACAAGCGAGTCAAATCCAACCCGGCCAGCTTCGGCCGCAGGTAGATATCGGCGTCCTGCCACTCGCTCCAGGCGTAGCCGGATTCGAAGGCGACCGTGCGATAGCCAGCCGCTTCCAGCGTTTGCCGCAGTGCGCTGTGGCGGATCAAGAAGAACAGGCTGGTGCGGTCGTTTCCCTCGCTGGCCAGCTGGACCGGCAAGTCTTCAAGGTAGGCGAAGTTGAACGCCGTCGCCAGCGTCAATTCAGTCTGGCTGTAATTGCTCACACTGCAGTCGGGGACGATGAATCCAAGCGACCTAAGTTGATCGAGAAACGGCTGGTTGTCGACGCCGAAGGACTGGCCCAGCACGTCCTGCCGGGTGTAGCCGTCGAGCAGGATCAGGTACACGTCCGGTCGCCTGCCGCTGGTGGCAGCCTGGGTGAGGATCGGCAGGCTGGGGCGCGGTCGCGCCAGCAACCGGGTCTGAAAACGGGCAATGGTGAGGGCTGGCAGCAGCAGGGCGCTGGCCGCCATCAGCGTCAGGGCTGTGCCCCAGCCGCCGGGGCGCCGCAAGCGGCGTGCCAGCAGCGTGCCTCCGCCCAGCACGAGCAAGGCGACCGGGATCAGGTAGCGGTGCCGCCCGACGAGCGTGCCCCCAATCTCGGAAGCCTGGAGTGCGGTGTATACGTGACCATAGGTGAAGAAGATAAGCCAGACGGTCGCCGTCAGGACGGCGGCGCCGGGTGCGGGAGCGACCAGCCCGATGAACAAGTGCAGCAGCAGCATCGCCACCAGGCAAACGACGGTCGCCCGCAGCGCCTGAACCGGATCTACTTGTTGGATATTGGCGGCCAACAGCGCGACCGGTGGGTACAACGCCAGCAGCCACAAGAACGGTGGTGGCCAGCGTTGCTTCACGGGAGCTCCCCCAAGGCGCGTTGGCAGGCAGCCGGAGCGATGTGCACCAGTTGCAGGTCGTTGTAGCCCG
>DASWJQ010000071.1:0-8596 GCA_036397095.1 Anaerolineales bacterium | reverse complement strand
ATAGGCTGGTGCCCGGATGTTGTTGTCGTTCAGTCGTGGACGAGTTTTCTCTCCCTCCTTACTGGTGTCTTAGCTCGCCTCGTCCGCCGGCGGAGGATACCGATAGTTGCTGTTGTCCACAATGTCCTTCCGCATCAGGAGCGGGTTTTCGACCGGGCACTCGCCAGCTGGGTCCTTGCAGGTTGCACGGGCTATCTCGTCCTAAGTGAATCGGAAGAGATCAGACTGCGCCGGCTGTTGCCGGCGTCTCACGCTATCCGCTGTGTGCGCCATCCGGTGTATGGGCAGTTCTTGCACCAAGCGATGGACCGGGCCCTGGCGCGCAAGACATTGGGATTTCCCCCTTCACAGACAATAGCACTGCATTTCGGGTTCATTAGACAGTACAAAGGCCTCGAGGTTCTGATTGAGGCAATGAAATTCCTGCGGTCGCCGGACCATCGAATTGGGCTCGTAATTGCCGGCGAGTTCTGGGTTGATAAAGACATCTACCTGGAGCGAATTGAAGCACTCGGACTCACCGAGCTTGTGAAGGTGTACGACCATTACATCCCGCCCGAAGAAGTAGGTCTGTACTTCTCAGCGTCGGACGTCTTCGTCGCTCCGTATACGGGCGGTACCCAAAGCGGATCCATGCAGATAGCGGTTGCGTTTGGAATGCCGATCGTGTGCACCGAACACCTGGCGCAAGGCATTCCAGATGACTACCACGCCCCTGCAAGAATAGTCCCTCCGCACAACGCTGAGGAACTCGCTGAAGCGATAGCTGCCTTGGCTAAGCCTTCTAGGGGTGGTCTGAGTCCGCTACTCAGATGGGAAGAAGGTTGGGACAACTTGGCCGACGCCATTCATGATCTCGCGGACTCATGAAGGAGGAAGGATCAAGATTCCCGCAGGCCGATGCCACCTGACTCCTTCTAATGCGAAGTTGAGCCGCGCAACTGTACCATTGCTGACCCTCGCCCCAATCAGTGCCTGTCGAGTCGTATCGGATCCCCGGGTGGCCCCAGCTATGTTGGCTTGCGGCGGCCAGGATTTGGTGAATGCGGTCGCGGCTACGAGACAGACTGGGCAAGCAACTATGAGTACGTCTACTGTTGTATTTGGGGCTTTCGCTTGGTTGTTGAGCGGAGCCGTCAGGACGGCGGCCGCCTATGTCCTGCAAAGGCGGGTGTGGGGAAGGCCATCTGGCAGCGTACGCCCGCAAGCGAACTGGCCAGGCCCAAGTCGTTGCCTTGGACATATCTCACGAGATTATGGCGCCCGGCCGTCAAGTCTACGTGGATGTTGGATTTGTGTGAGGAACTGGCTATCAGCTCCCGTTTCTGGCCTCAGAGCTCGAGCTAATCCTAGCCCTCGAATCACTGGAACACATGCAATTGGCTGAGCGCGCATTGAATGAGTTCAGCAGGGTGGGCAGGCGAGACTTGATCGTTAGCGTCCCGCAAGAGCCCATTTGGCGATTACTGAATCTCATTAGAGGTACCTATCCACGCCGATTGGGAAACACGCAAGGGCATATTCGACACTCGAGCCGCTCCGGGATCATCCGTCTACTCGAGTCGAAAATTGATGTGATCGAAGTCCATACACCCATCCCATGGACGTTCGCGCAGTGCAGAATACGTTAGAAACGGCGGACACCTGGGGATTACCCAATCCCAGAAAGTGTCCAATTGCGGTTTACTACTGAGCTCTTCCCGCTACTCTCATGGGTGAGGCATTGATTAAGTGGAGCGCTTCTGTCTCATGATACGCTTTGTGATATGGCGGCCATGAACCTGGCTTGACCAAGTGCGGAACTGGCTTACGGCGCCGGCGACCACCTGTCGGTCAGACAACTCCGACTAGCTGATCCCTAGTTCCAGCGACATTTCCGCCCAACCGCAAACTCGACAACGCAAAGGGGTTTGCCAGCGCCGGAGTATACTGACGCCGCCTTGGACGCCTCGAGCTGCTGGCCGAAGACGGCGAGTGATGTGAACGCAGACTCGCCGAGAAATCAGCTGACCAGGGTTCGTGGTAGCAATCCGGATTGCCCTTTCTCTTCTCGACGTAAGTGCCCGGGTCAGTCGGCCGCCGGGAAGGGCACTCTGGCCCGCGTCAGGGATATGGCGTACAAGCGTGGCAAACCAGGTCGAATTGTCCCAGCTGGAGGGCGATGATTGATGATTCGACTTGATCCGGTCAGCGCACGCTCGCCGGGAAAAGACAACGGCCTAGCTAGGTACAAGACGGCTACTAGCCAATGGTCGTGATCTACATGGCAATCTGGCTCCTGAACGCGGCGGCGGTTTCATGGATTGCGTATTTGATCACGCGCGCAATGAAACCGCATCGCCCGTCAGTTGCCCTGATCGAGTTCGCCATCTGGTGGACGACAATCATCACATTTGAGATTATGGCTCTGGGCTTGGCGGGCGTCCTCCGTCCCTGGTCTCTGGGGCTGGTCTCACTCCTCTTGATCCTGGGTGCGGTCTTGGCTCCCGGGCCTCGGCGAGCGCTCTTCGGCCTGCCAGAGGATGCAACCGCCGGCTGGTCAATCCTGAATTCTTGGTGGAACGGACTGCCTCGCTTCGTACGTTGGCTGGCTGCAGGGTTCTCAATCATCGGCGTTCTGCGTTTCGGCTTCTTGATTTGGGCGTTGCCTCCGTTCGTGTGGGACTCGTTGACTTACCACCTCACGAACGTCGCACATTGGGTCCAAACGGGAAGAATCGAGATCTTCACCACTTCCATGGAGCGGATCTTCACCCCTGCCAACTACGAAGCTTTGGCCGCATGGTTCACGGTGTTTGTTCACCATGACGCGCTGATCGAAGCGGCAGGCCTCCCGGCCTACCTGCTGGCAATGGTTGCCTGCTATCTCATTCCCCGGTCATTGGGTGCGACCTCTAGTAGCAGCCTCGTCGCCAGCCTTTGTTACGGGGCAACGCCTGCATTGCTAATCGCCACGACCGGAACGAAGAATGACCCCCACATGGCAGCCTACATACTGGCCATTCTGGCACTACTGCTTGAATGGATCCGGATGGCCAAAGCCAAGACAGTAGGGATAGGCCCGAGTATCTCGCTGGTGGCACTCACGCTGCTGGCGTTCGGCACCAAAGCGTACTTGTTGCCAGTGCTTCCGGGACTGGTTCTAGCTGCTGTGATCGCTGGCGCCCAGCAGCGGCGTCTTGGAGCGGTTGTCGAGAACGCCAGGGGAGTCGTTGGGGGTTTGGTCCAAGCCAGGTGGCCTGCGCAGGTCGGAGCCGTGGTGTTGGTGGCCATGGCACTCTTCGTCGGCACCTATTGGAATCTCCGCAACTGGGCCATTACTGGCAATCCGCTCTATCCCTATGCAGTCACCATTGAAGGTGAGCGGCTGCTCGATGGCCCCCAAACAACCAACGCGGCCTCCGTAGGGCGCGCCATCGAGAACTACCAGAGCCTGTTCGATAAGTTTGGGGATTGGCAGGATCCAATCCGCCCTGATTTGCCGAACGTGACCGGCTGGGGATGGTTTGCCTACGGGTTGGGGATCCCCGCCTTGCTTTGGGCGCTGATAAGGGATCGACGAATATGGGGGCCCTTCCTGGGCCTAATAGCCTCATTGACTTTGATCTTCTTGGCAACTCGTCCAACCCCGTGGAACATGCGCTATATCCTTTGGTTCCCGGCCTTGTTCGCCATTGCCTACGCGTTTTGGCTTGACCGCCTTCGGCATCTCTCCGGCTCACGAAGACTCATATTTCCCGTCTTGGCGACCATTACGATCGCACTAAACTATGCTGGGGCACTCAACTACAACCGGATCAGCCCGGACCAATTCGCTTGGATGCTCAGCATTCCTGCATCGGAACGCGAGGCCGGTGTGCTCAAACTGAACATGCCGGCCGAGTACGAAAACGCATTGGTGTATGTGCCTAATGATGCAATTCTTGGCTACAACACACATGCGAACGGATTCATTTATCCGCTGTACCGAGCTGACTTTTCTCAGCGCCTCGTCTACCTGCCGTTTGAGGCAAGTGATTCGTGCGAACTAATCAAGGCCAGGATGGTCGAGCGTTCTGCGCGGTACTTGTTCGTTGCTCCGGAGCATTCTTCGGATCTGAATATCGCACGCCTGGGGGAGTGCGCCGCAGAGGGCGACGTGATACAGGAGAGAGCAAGGGGCTTGTATGTCTTGGCAGACTGAGACAGAGAAACCTCAGGTGATGTGGGGAATGATCGTACTTTGTCTAACAATGCTGGCCTGGTATGCCCGTAACCAATTGTTTTATACGCTGCATTTTGCCTATCAAGTCTCCGTCTACTTCTTTCCTGGCCTGGCCGGCCCCGCCGACTTAATACGCTAAGGCCTACCTTCGTAAGATCACATCCCTCGCCGCGGCAGTAATGCGATAGGATTTACAGGCTCACGTTCTCCGGCGTGCCGAGGGGTGGTGCGCCCGTGGCATAATGGGCGCCGCTGTGCCGCCATTTCCTTCAAGGAGCAAAGCCTACATTGCAGCCATCAGATGCGACACGCAGTGTTGACCTGGTCGCGCCGTTTGGGGGCGCGTTGGTCAACCTGGTGTCCAACTCAGAGCAAGTCGACGATCTCAAAGCGCACGCTTCCAAGCTGGACTCGATCCAGATCAGCGACCGATCCCTCTGTGACCTGGAACTACTCGCCCAGGGCGGCTTTTCGCCGCTTGATCGGTTTATGGGCCAGGCAGACTACCAACGGGTCGTCAACGAGATGCGGCTCGCCGATGGAACCCTCTTTCCTATTCCGATTGCGCTGCCTGTCGGCTTGGGCGATCCGGTCCACCTTGACCAGGAAATCACCCTGCGCAGCAGTAAGAACGAACTGTTGGCCGTATTGCGGGTTGACGAGATCTTCGATTGGGACCTAACGGAAGAGGCCACCCAAGTAATCGGCAGCACTGATACGCGACACCCCCTGGTCGCCGAGATGCATCGATGGGGCCGCCGTTACGTATCGGGCCCGATGCAGGTCATCGAGCTGCCACGTCATTTTGATTTCAAGGAATTGCGGCTGGGTCCCAACGAGACCCGCGGTCGCCTGGCATCGATGGGCCATACCAATGTGGTTGCCTTCCAGACGCGCAACCCGCTGCACCGGGCACATGAAGAGCTGACCAAACGGGCGATCCAGGGGGTCGACGGTGCCTTGCTGCTTCATCCCGTGGTGGGTGTGACCAAGCCAGGCGACGTTGATCACTTCACTCGCGTTCGAACCTACAAGGCGCTGGCCTCCCGCTACTTTGAAGCCGATCGGGTGCTCCTTAGCTTGCTGCCGCTGGCTATGCGGCTGGCCGGGCCAAGGGAAGCCGTGTGGCACGCCATCATCCGCCGCAACTACGGCGCCAACTACCTGATCGTCGGCCGCGATCACGCCAGCCCCGGCGTTGACTCCGAGGGTCAGCCTTTCTATGGTCCGTATGATGCCCAAGATCTGGTGCGCTCGTACGCCGGCGAGTTGGGGGTCGAGCCGATTCCGTTCAGGGAGATGGTCTACCTGCCGGAGGAGGGGCGCTACGAAGAGGCCAGCCGCGTCGGAAGCGAGGCAAAGACAGCTTCGATTTCTGGCACCGAAGTCCGGGACGCCTATCTCAACGCCGGTCAGCCGTTGCCGGACTGGTTCACCCGGCCCGAGGTGGCTGAAATTCTGAGCGAGACCTATCCGCCGAAGCACCGCCAGGGTGTGTGCATCTGGTTCACAGGGTTGAGCGGCGCCGGCAAGTCAACCACGGCCGAGGTGCTGGCCGTTCTGCTTCAGGAGCACGGACGGCAGGTCTCGATGCTCGATGGCGACGTGGTGCGCACCCATTTGTCCAAAGGACTGGGCTTCGGCAAGGAAGATCGCGACATCAATATCCGGCGTATCGGGTACGTGGCGGGAGAGATCGCCCGCCATGGGGGAACAGTCGTTTGCGCAGCTATCAGTCCCTACCGGGCAACGCGCAACGATGTGCGTAATATGGTCGGCAGCGACCGCTTTATTGAAGTCTTCGTTGACACGCCATTGGAAATCTGCGAGCAGCGTGACACCAAGGGTCTGTATGCCAAGGCGCGCCGCGGTGAGCTGGACGGTTTCACCGGCATTGATGATCCCTACGAACCGCCGGAGCATGCTGAGGTGAACTTGACGACCGTAGGCGTTTCGCCGGAAATGAACGCCCACCGGATCCTGACGTACCTGCAGCGCGCCGGCTTCCTGCGCCCCGACAAGTGAGCCCAAGAGCGTGGGCTTGCCCCTGCCCCTGCCCCTGCCCCTGCCCACAGCCCTGTTGGGGGCCTCTGAGCTAACGGACGGCGGACATGGCCGGACTGCTTCCCATTGCTGCGGCATCCATCCTGGGGCTGATCGCCATTGGCTGGCCACGATGGACGGACGAAGCCGGCACAACCCGCAGGCGACTGCTGATGGCGGCGGCCGGCCTGGCTGGCCTGGTCATCACTGCCAGCGAGCTGCTCGGTCTGTTCCATCGCCTCGACTTTCAAGCGCTGACCATCTTCTGGTCGGCGCTATTGGGTATCTTGCTGGCCATCGGGCTCAGGAATGGGACCCTGGTGGGCGGCCTGCAGCGCCTGCCCACTGCATGGCGAGCGGTGGCCAACATGAGCTCCGGCGAGCGGTTGCTGCTGGCAGCGGCCGCCTGTGTCGCGCTGGTTCTGTTGCTGATTGCCCTACAATCCCCGCCCAACACGGTTGACAGCCTGCAGTACCACATGGCCCGCGTGGCCCATTGGGCGCAGAACCACAGTCTGCGCCACTATGCGGCTACCTATCACCCGCAGTTGTGGAACGCCATCGGCGCGGAAATCGAAGTCCTGCATCTGTATATCCTGGAACAAGGGGACCAACTTGTAAACCTCATCCAATGGGCCAGCATGATCGGTGCGGCGGTGGCCGTTTCCGTGCTGGCCGCCGAACTTGGCGGTGACCGTCGGGCTCAGCTGGCTGCTGCCGTTTTCGGGGCGACCGCGCCCGCCGGGTTGCTTCAAGCGACGAGCACGCAAACGGACTATTCCGTTGGGTTCTGGGTGGTGGCGACAATCGCCATGGTGATTCCTTTTGTACGCCGGCCCCTTACCTATGCAGAGTGGGCCGGCTTTGGCATGGCGCTGGGCGTCGGCATGCTGACGAAAGGGACATTCTATCCATTCATCGCACCGGCGGCCGCCATCATCCTGCTGGCCGGTGGTCTGCGGCGGCGCCGGGCCGTCGGAGCTGAAGGGCCAGCACTACTGCTGGCAGGGGTCATCGCCCTCGGATTGAATCTAGGTTACTTCGGTCGCAACCTGTCCAGCTACGGAGGGCCGTTTGGTACCGCCGAATGGCTTGACCATAAGCGTGCCGCCGTTCTCTCGATACGGGCCCCTGTCGTTCGCAGCGTCCAAGAAATCATGGCCAACTTCGGTTCGCCCAGTGAAGTATGGACAAGGGGGCTAACCGATGCCGTAGTGCGCTGGTCGGAGGCTTCGGGATTTCCACAACCCGATTTCGAAGTCCCATGGGCCTGGAATCATGAGGACCTGAGCGGCAACCCAGTCCACATGCTCATTGCACCGGCGGCGGTCGGCCTGGTGTTCCTCCAGCCTGACCTACGAAGGCGTCGGCGGCTGTTGATTGCAGCTGTGGGCGTCGCCACCACCTTCGTTTTCTACGCTTGGTTTAAAGCCTATGATTTCTACGGTTTGCGTCACTTGATCCCCTTCTACTTGCTGGCGGCGCCAGTCTTCGGCATCGTTGTCGCCAGCCAGCGCTGGCCGTGGCTGGCCCAACGCGCCTGCCTGGGGTTGTTGGCGCTGGCGGTCCCTTACGTTCTGCTCAACTCCACAAGACCAGTCATTGGATTAAGGCCGCGGACCAGAGTCGAGTCCGTGTTTGTCGCACCCCGGACCGACCTGCTGTTTGCCAACCTGGCGGAATTGAAGGAACCATACGTTGCCGGGGCGGCAGCAATCAGGGAAACCGGCTGCCGACAGATTGGGACCAGCCTCGATTCGCGCGATCCTGAGTATGCACTGTGGTATTTGCTCGGGGCTCCTTCCGACTTGCTGCGAATTGAATCCGTCCGGCCTCTTGAGAGCCTGGAGCCGCTGCGCGATCCTGAGTTCGAGCCGTGCGCCGTCTTTTGCACCAACTGTGGCGACCGGCAGGAATTCAATGGGCTTGAGCTTCTTGCCACTCATGAACATGTCCGCGTGTTTGGCAAGTGACGTGGATCGCCTGCGCGGCGATCTAAGCGGAGGACCGGCCACCGCGGATGGATGCCGACACGGTGGAAAGCTGGGATAGCCGCAGGATTGTTGACCTTCGATGCCCATTTCGACTGGAGTCATTGCCTTCGATCCTCGACTAGTGATTGCCACGATGTTCGGCTAAGCTTCGAGATCGCAGAGACCAGTGACGAGCCAATCACCTATGAAGATCGGTCTTCTTGGAAATCTCGGAGCGATCCACTTCCTTCGTTGGATTCATGCGCTGAAGGACCGGGGCCACACGATCCATGTGTTTTCCTCACATACCCCACTTGCAAGTTGGCTCGGGGAAATAAGCTACCGCCGATTGCCCATCGCGGCACCGCATGGTTAC
>DASWJQ010000070.1:0-3232 GCA_036397095.1 Anaerolineales bacterium | reverse complement strand
CGGTGGCCAGGGCAGCAGGGCGGCGGCCAAGGCCAGGGCCAGCGCCGGATACACCAATCGGTTGGGGACCACCTGATGCTCAAGGTCAATGGCGGCGATTGCAATCAGCAGGCTGGCGAAGCCCATGGTGAAGACCAATCGCGGCCAGGGGCTGATGAGCCAGCCAGCGGCTACAAAGACCAACGCCGTAGTCAGCTCAACTGTAGGGACTCGCAGCGGGATGGGTGCTGTGCAGGTGCGGCAGCGGCCGCGCAGCGCAAGCCAACCCACGATCGGTACCAGCTCCCGCTTGGCGAGCTGGCGGCCGCAAGCGGGGCAGTGGGATGGCGGGTGCAGCAGGGATTCCCCCGCAGGCAAGCGGTCGGCCACCACATTCAGAAACGAGCCGACACAGGCCCCCAGCACGAACAGCCCGGCGCTGCCAAGCCAATTCATATCAGCTTGAGGGCCAAGCCGAGGTTGACGCTGTAGGCAGCCAGGGGGAAGTCGTCAGGATACGCTAAAGGCGGGGCGGGTAGTACCACCGGCAGACCCATTCGATCGCTCAATTGCCGCTGGCGCAGGGCATCCCCCAGCTCGGCTCCGGTGGCGACCAGCGGCGTCTGATCTGGTAGGGGTTGGTCACGCCGGCTGTCGTTGTAGAACTTGATCGTACGCTGCAGCTCTTGCGTCAGGAGTTCAAGGCGAGCCTCGGTCGAAGCGGTCGGACCCGCGAAAGGCGCCGTTCGTACCAGGACGGGCAGACCCTGCCGCACGATGACTACGGTCAGACCCTGCAGATCCAGATTGGCGATGATGGCGTTGGATCGGTTGGCTGCGCGTGCGAGCGCCAGCGCGCCAATGTCCATTTGCGTTGGCTTCAGCCCGGCGGCCCGTAGCGCCTGCACATGCTCATCGATGGTGCGGCGTGGGTTGGCGGCAACAAAAATGCGCAGTTCGTCCTCCACGCGACCGATTACCTGCCAGGCCAGATCCATCTCCCCGGGCGGCATCGTGATTTCCTGGCGCACTTTGCGCTCAACTGCTCCTGCCAGCAAGCCGGGCTCGACGACCGGCAGGCCGATGGTGCGGATGATCGAGCGGTGCCCCGGAATGGCGGCGACAACATGCCGTCTCGGATACTTGTCGGCCTGCAGCCGCTGTTTGATGGTGTCACCGGCCAGCGCCGGCTCGAGCAAACCGCCGTTGTCGATGGCTTCGGCCGGCAGTACGACTTCGGACCACTGTTCCACCCGCTCGCCGCGCGTGCTCATCAAGCGGACAAGAGGCCCTTCGAAACTGATGGTCGTGATCTTTCGTTCGAACAATGTCGGACTCCTCAGGGTTGCGCTTGATCGCTACTCGGCCAGCCGCACGACCGCCAGCGTAAATGCACAGCTGTCGTTGATCGCGTCAACGGCCAGATCGTCCACCGCCAGCGTCGGGCCGGCTTCCGTTTCCAACCGGCCGATCAAAGTCAGGCAGGTGGCGCGGTCGGCCACAAGCTGCAGCCGGTAGATATCGGCCTCGACCTGCCCGGCGGCCGTCGCCTGTAATTCGGTCCCCGTCAGACTGATGCTGACCAATTCGGCCTGCAGCCCGACGGCATGGTCAAAACTGCGACGGTAGACCGCATAGGACGAGCCGGGCGCTGGCACGGCCAGTTCCAGCTCGGCAAGTTCTGCCTGCATGCCGGACAACTCGGCCCGCAATGAGTCAATCTCCTGCAATTCGATCACTTCGAGATTGGACAGGTTGGATCGTGCGTCTTGGATCTGCACCTGAACCCGTTCGGCCGTTTGGCTGCGCAGGCTGGCGCCGATCAGCAGGATCAGGTGCAGGCTCACCAGGGCGGCACACAACAGGAGAGCCATGCGCCAGGGAGAAAGCGTGCCAAGAGCGCTTGCGCGATTGGTGGTCATGGAGCCACCTCCTGTGTGCCGGCGCCGTCCGGTGCGATGATCTCAATGCCGGCGTCCAGGATGAAGCGATAGGTCATCGCCTCACCCTCGGTTGTCGCCTCAGCGGTCTGGCCGGCAGCTGCCTCCTCCGGCATGATTCGGTCAATCGACCGGACGGTTACGTAATCGAACAGGCCGGAGGTTCGCAATGCTTCAGCATAGGTCAGGGGGAGCGGATAGGCGCGGCTCAAACCCACCAGGCTCACCTGGCCGCGCGCCTGCTGGATCTGCTCAAGACTGATCCCATCAGGGGCCAGGGAGACTGCCCGCTCGAGCACCGGTCCCCAGCTCACCTGTTGAATGGATAGGCGATCCAGCGCGTCTTGTAGGGCCCTAAGATTCTCCTCGGCCAATGCAATTTCGGCGATCAGATGCTCCTGCCGGACGGGCAAGGCCTGGGCCTCGACAAGCTCCTGGCGCACCTGGGTCAGGTCCTCGCGTTGAAGCTCCAAGGCCTGACCGGCCATCTCAAACTGCTGGTAGCTGAAGTACAGCAGGCCGAGCAGCACGGCCACCGCAATCCAGGCAGTCAAAGTCCGCCAACTGAGGCGTGGGGGCTGGTGCCGTGCGGGCAGCACGTTGAGATTCAAGATACCCTCAACCCGGGCCGGCACGCGGTCGGGGGAGTCTGCATCGTTTGCGGTGTTTGGCCTGGGTTCCATCGGTCCGCTGTGTCCCTCTTTCCTGTTTGGATCCACTATTCGATATCCCAGAGCAGGATTCTGGGGTTTGCGCCAGCCAGGGACACTCGCGCCGTCAACTGCAAGTCGCCCCCCTGATAGGCCCTGACGACATAGGTGATACCAAGCATCCAGAAGTCCGTGCTGCCCCCGCCGCGCAGGGCATAAACCGTGTCACTGCCGGCGTACACGATCGAACCGCCTGGGCCGACGGCGGCCGGTGTATCCGGCAAGTCGCCCCAGCTGTTGGTCAACCGGTCGTAGCGCCAGGCATCGCGCGTACCACCGCCGCGCAGGGCGTAGGTGTAGCGGACCTCGTCGGATGTCAAATCGGCTCCAACTCCTACTGCGCTGGGTGGGTCGGCGGGTGTGGTCTCCCAGTTGTTGGGTGAATACTCCCAGAAATCATTGGTTGCGTCGCCGCGCAAGGCCAACAGGGCGCCGCTGCCGTCGGCTACCAGCGCGGCCCCGGCGCCGGTCGTATCCGGGGTTCGGTCGCGGAAGTCCCAGCTGTCTGGACCCTCGCGGTAGCGCCAGACACGGTCGAGGCAAAACATAAGCACACAGAGCCACGGATCCATGAACGCGTAGGTCTCACCACTTTCCAGATAG
>DASWJQ010000069.1:0-3323 GCA_036397095.1 Anaerolineales bacterium | reverse complement strand
TCGCTTACTATACCAACTAGTTTATAAACTAATTGGTTTAGGAACATCGATGCCCGTCGACCCTCTCAGCCAGACCTTCGCCGCCCTCGCCGACCCTACCCGGCGGGCGATCCTGGCGCGACTGGCCGAGGGGGAGTCGTCGCTCACCGAGCTGGCCGAACCTTTTGAAATCACAGTACCGGCCGTCGCCAAGCACCTCAAAGTGCTCGAGCAGGCCGGGTTGGTCCGGCGCCGCCGGCAGGCACAGCGGCGTCCGGTCCGCCTGGTTGCGGCGCCCCTGATGAACATCGACGAGTGGCTGGCTCATTACCGCCGGTTCTACGAAGCCACCCTGGATCGCCTTGGCGAATATCTCCGCAAGGTCCAAGCCCAACCCCCCAGGCGCACCAAGCCGAAGGAGAAAAGCAATGGCCGAAAGAAGCGTCGAAGTGGTTAACTCGGATCTTCTCGATCGCGAGATCGTCCTCACCCGCACGTACGATGCTCCGCGGGAGCTGGTCTTCGACGCATGGCTCGATCGTGAGCGCATTAGCGAGTGGTTCGGGCCCGATGGCTTCAGGACCACGATCTTGGAGATGGATCCCCGGCCCGGCGGGACCTGGCGCTTCATCCTGCACGGACCCGACGGGGTCGATTACCCCAATCGCATCGACTACCTCGAGATCCGCCGACCCGAACGGCTCGTTTACGCCCACCGTTCGGACTTTGAGCCGCCGGAAATCGAGTTCGAAACCACGGTTAACTTCGTCCAGCGCGGCGGCCAGACCGAGGTCAGCCTGCGGATGCTCTTCAAGACCGCCGCCCAACATGACCTCGCCGTGGAGAAATATGGCGCGATTGAGGGCGCCCATCAACACCTGCAGCGGTTAGCTGACTACCTCGCGAGAAGCTGAAAGCACCTGGGGTGCGGCTCCTGGATGCCCAGGGACCGTCCCGAGAGAGGAAGAGGAGAGTGGGCTGTGAGAAAACTGATCATGTGGAACATCGTTACCCTGGACGGGTACTTCGAAGGGACGACGCCCTGGGACCTTGCCTGGCACGACTACATCTGGGGCGAGGAGCTCGAACAGCTATCCATCGAGCAGTCCAAATCCACTGGCATGCTGCTGTTCGGTCGGCTGACCTATCAGGGCATGGCGGACTACTGGCAGAAGGCGGAAGGCGAGATCGCTGACTTCATGAACACGGTTCCCAAAGCTGTGTTCTCAAGAACCCTCAAGGAGGTCAACTGGAACAACACCCGGCTGATCACCTCGGACACCGAGCAGGCGGTCGCCAAACTGAAACAAGAACCTGGCAACGACCTGTACATCTACGGGAGCGCAAACCTCTCGGCCGGCTTCATGAAGGCAGGCCTGATCGACGAATATCGGATTGGGGTCGCGCCGGTCGTGCTGGGCGGCGGGACTCCACTCTTCAAGCCGCCCGCGGATCGCCTCCCTTTGAAACTTCTGGAAGCCCGGCCGCTACAATCCGGCGGTGTTATCCTCCGCTACGAGCCTGCGCGGGAGGGCGGACCGCAGAGTTAGGCTGACCGCCCTCCCATCGGAGATCCAGGATGCCTCCCTTCGTCTGCGTCACTTGTGGAAACCAATACCAGGCAGGTCACCAGCCCCCGGCCCGGTGTGCGATTTGCGAGGACGAGCGGCAGTACGTCAACCCCAAGGGTCAATCCTGGGCAACGATGGAAGAGTTGCGGCGCGATCACCGTAACCTCATCCGGCCGCTCGAGCCGGGGCTCTCGGAAATCGGAACCGACCCGAAGTTCGCCATCGGGCAGCGGGCGTTGCTTGTCCAGGCCGCCAGGGGCAATGTCCTTTGGGACTGTGTCAGCCTGATCGATCAGGCAACCATTGACGCGATCCAGGGCTTGGGCGGGATCTCGGCCCTGGCGATGTCGCATCCGCATATGTTCGGAAGCATGGTCGAGTGGAGCCATGCCTTTGGGAAGGCACCGATCTACCTGCATGCCGAGTTCGAGCGATGGGTCCAGCGGCCCGATCCCGTCATCCGTTATTGGGAGGGCGAGAGCCACACTCTGGACGAAGGGCCTTCCCTCCATCGCTGTGGCGGGCATTTCAAAGGCTCCACGGTGCTGCTGTGGCCCGAAGGAGCTCAGGGCCGCGGCGTGCTCTTGAGCAGCGACACGACGCATGTCACTCCGGATCGTCGCCACGTCTCGTTCATGCGCAGCTACCCGAACTACATCCCCCTCTCCGCCGGCACGGTTGACCGGATTGTCGAGAAAGTCATGCCGCTGAGGTTCGACCGCATCTACAGCCACTTCTACAACCTGGATATCCTCGCAGATGCCAAAGCAGCAGTGAAGCGCTCGGTGGAGAGATACAAGCAGGCCATCTGGGTCGACGGCTCCTAGGCTACTGGCGCTAAGTGGTCGTTCAGGGCAGGTGGTCTGGGTCGGCGTGATGGGGAAGGGCGAGCGCAGGGGTGTCCTGCTCGGCCACATCGACACCGTTCCCGGCCGAGTGGTCAGGGCTACAGCTTCGATCGCGCCTATTTGTGGGTCCGGATGAACTCCAGCAGCAGCTCGATGAACTCCTGGCGGATGGCGCTGTCTGCGAACAGATCGGTGCCGTGGGCCGCGCCGGGGAACACCCTCGACTCTTTGGGTTCGGGCGCCCAGGTGTCGAAGTACTCCACCAGCTGGACGTAGTACCCGTCCGTATCCTCCTGGGTCGCCACAAACAACTTGGGCGCGGTGATCGACATCAGGTCCTGGGCGTCCCACCTCAAGGGATCGACGCTCGGCGCCGAGATCGCTACCACCCCGCGAACCGAGGCCGCCGCACCCGACTCGATCACAGCCGCGCCCCCCATGCTGGCGCCCATCAGGATCATGCCCTCCGCGCCCCGCGCTTCGGCCAATCCGATGGCCGCCGCCACGTCCAGCGGGAAGTCTTCAGCGTCCCGGCTTCCGCCTGAGTTGCCATGGCCGCGCAGGTCGAAGGTCAGGACCGCAACTCCTTCCTGGCGGGCCAGTTCGGCAAACTCCGACCAGGTTTGCTGATTGCTTTGCAGCATGTGGACCAGGATGACCCAGGTCGTACCTTGACCGGAGATCCGTCCATCGAGCTCGACGCCGTCCTCAGTCGTGAAGGTAACGCTCTCGATGGCCGGGGTGGACGTCGAGGGGACCGGGGTGGGGCTGGGCGGGATGGGTGTTGCCGTGGGCGCGGCGGGCGTCGCCGAGGGCACGGGTGTTGCGGTTGACGCGGCGGTCGGGGTGGTGCAGGCCGCGATCCATAGCCCGCCCAGTGCGAGAAGCACGAGGACCCTTCGATTGGTCATTGCGGCTCCTTCCA
>DASWJQ010000068.1:0-5473 GCA_036397095.1 Anaerolineales bacterium | reverse complement strand
GACCGACCCGGCTGGGTTCGCATATCGGCACGGATTGCCTACGATGGCTTTGTCTCCGGCGACGAAGAAGTTTGGTTTGAGACCAGGCAGGAGCATGCATCCGAGCTGACCAGCCTGGCAGATCCATGGCTGGCGGCAATGGCGCCGTTGGCTGCCGCGAGCGGGCGCCCCATCCATCTGGATCAGCCCTTCGATACGGTTCTTGCCGAGAACCTTATCAGGCTGTCGCATGTATGGTCCAGCTGGTATCCGGCGATGAAACCGCTGCAAATCAACGGCGAAGCGGTCGGGCCGGCTAGCCCCCTGCGGTCCGGCCGCACAGGCTGCTTTTTCTCGGCCGGTGTTGATTCGTTTTATTCCGTAATTCACGATCGGGCCACCGGCTCAGGATCGATCGAAGATTTTCTCATCATTCATGGGGCCGACATTGCCATTGACAATTGGAGTGGCTACCGGCGTTTCTCTCTGGATGTGCAGAAGATCGCCCTTGCGCTAGATAAGCAGGTGGTCGAGGTCGCCACCAACTTGCGGGCGACCCGCTTCCGCATGACGAACTACGAGCTGCACTCGGTTGCCGCCCTGCTGGCAGCTTGCGCTCTAACGCTTGGCCGGCGTTATCGGAAGCTGCTCATCTCGTCCACCTGGGATACACCCAGGCTTCACCCAAACGGATCACATCCGGTCACCGATCCGCTTTTCAGTACGAGTTGCACAGAATTCGTTCACCATGGGGCTTGGGCCTCGCGCCTCGAAAAGACCCGGGTTGTTGCCAGCGATCTGGTCGCCCGCCGGCATCTGCGCGTTTGTTGGGAGTCTCCGTCCGGCGACAACTGCGGCCGATGCCTCAAATGCCTGCGGACGATGGTGGCACTAGAGCTCGACGGAACGCTTCCCCAAATTGAGACGTTCCCTGCAGGCGGAGTAGATCTGGCCCGCCTGAGGTCGAATCACTTCTTATTCCGTGACGGACCATACTATGAGGACCTGCTCGGCGCAGCCGAACGCGCCGGCCGGACCGATATTGCCGAGGCGATCACTGCCGCTTTCGCCAGGACCAAACGCCTCGACCGGCTGCTGCTCTTAGGGCTGGGCAGGCAAATGCATGCCGGATTGCGGATGAGGCCGTGGGCCCGACGACTGCTCCTTCCGATCCGTCAGCGTATCTTCCGGATGGGGAGATGGCTGGCGCCATAGGCCCGCCCAGGCGAGACCCTGGCCGTGAACCCGAAGTTCAAAGGAGACTCGCACTGTGCCCGAACAACCTGCCCAGGGACTCCTAGAGGTCTATGCGGGCGAGTGACTTCAGGCTAGCGCTATCTCCGTCGAACCCGACGGCGGTGCGCGCCAGCGCCAGCGTCCACTTCGAGAATCCTCGCTGGCCTGCGGAGACCTGGTGGATGGAGGTGCCCCGGGCGCACCGAGACCAAGTCTGCCTGACTGGCGAACCGTGGATGGTGATGCTCCTGCCGCTCGCCTTTAGCCTGGGTGAGCCCATCGATCTTGCGTTGCCAGTGGAAAGCAAGTTCCTCAATAGCCTGCAGCGGGTCATGGCTGTCTGGTCGAGTTGGTATCCACAGTTCCGTCCAATCGTGTTGGCGGCGCCAACTGCGGCGGAGGAGCGGGCCAAACCAGGCCGGCTGGTTGGGGCCTTCTTCTCAGGCGGTGTCGACTCGACCTATTCAGTCATCCATCACGATCAGCAGTCCACATCTCGGGTGGAAGAGCTCATCTTTGTCCGTGGGTTCGACATCCATTTGTCCAAAGATGCCGCTTTGGCCGCAGCCGAAGACCGCGTTCGCAGGATGGCAGCCAAGCTGGGGAAGCCCCTGATCACGATTGCCACCAATCTCCGGGACACCCGATTGCGCGAGGCAAACTGGGAAAAGATGGCGCATGCCACCGTCCTGGCCGCGCTGGGGCTCATGCTGAGTCGGCGCTATCGCCAGGTGCTGATTGGATCCGCCGTTCCGGCCGACATGAAGCGTCCCCTTGGGTCGCACCCGGCCGTCTATCCAAACCTGTCAACGCGGTCAACGGAGATTGCCCTGGACGCAGCCGATACGACGCGCTCAACCAAGATCGCGGCTTTGTGCAAGCGGCCTGACTTGCTCGACGACTTGCGCGTCTGCTGGGAAGCCGAAGCGGGCGACAACTGCGGCCGCTGCGCCAAGTGCCTGTACACGATGGCCACGCTCGAAATCCACGGCGCCCTGGCCAACTCCGGCGCATTTCCTGATACGCAGCTGGATCATGGCCGGCTGCGCTCGACATTCAACGGGCGCAAGGATTACTACTTTGAAGATGTACGCGATGCGGCCCGCGGGCTCGGCCGCACGGATGTCGCCGACAGTCTCGAGGCTGCCATTGCTATGAGCAACCGTCTAAGACGCTGGCTGCTCCTGGACCTTGTCACGCCGCTCTTCGAGCGGCTGCGCTTCAATCCAGCCCTCCGGCGCTTGACCGGGCCACTTCGACCGATCGTCTGGCACAGCCTGCGTCGGCTGGCCCGGGTACTCGGAAGCTTGTGTGGGCGTTAGGTCCGGGGCAGGAACCATGCTGCCAATCAGTGCGTCGATTGCTCAGCTCGCACCGCATACGGCTTCTCTCTGGACAGGGCTGGCCATGAGTCCCATTGGGTCGACCGCAGGCAGAATCGTTTCACCCCCCATGGATATCTATCCCAGGGCTCGCGCGGGCCTCAGGGGCGGCAATGAAAACGATTGAGATCGACGGTGCGACCAGCGGGCCCTCGCCTCGGCGTGAAGGCTTCACCAGGCATGCCGTGACGGTGACCTACGCCGGCAGTCTGTATCCAGCCGAGCAAGTCTGGTTCGAGGTTCCGGACAACCTGGCGACGGACCTGCCAACATCTGGCGATCCATGGTTGGCGGCAATGCTGCCCCTGGCCGTCACGCTCGGTCGGCCGCTGATTGTCAAGCTTCCGGTCGACCGTGTCCTATTTGAAGGCGCCCACCGACTCATGGCTTTATGGACCCAGTGGTATCCGGAGCTCCGGCCGGTGGCCATTGAAACGGACCTCACCGAGCCGGCTGGCGACCCTTCAGCGGAAGGGCTGACCGCCCTGTTGTTTTCCGGGGGCGTCGACTCCTCTTACACGCTCCTCAGTTCCGAGAACAAGGCTGGCCTGGTCGTCGATGAGCTCCTGCTCATTCACGGCTTCGACATCTCGATCGACCGCCAGGACGCCTTTGACGCCGTCTGCCAGAGACTCTCCAAGACCATTGAGCCCCTGGGCAAACCGCTGATCGCCATTGCCAGCAACCTGCGCCAGACGCGCTTTCAAGATGTGAATTGGACTGACCTGGCCCATGGGGCGTTCCTGGCGGCCGCCGGATTGTTGCTCTCGCGACGCCTTCAGCGGGTGGTCATTTCTTCCGGCAGCCATCCTGGCCATTTTGTCCCGGCCGGTACACACCCGGACACCGATCCGCTTTTCTCGACCAGCCGAACAACCATCGTTCATTTTGGCGCCGGCACCAGCCGCATGGACAAGCTTGCCTTCCTCTCGGAACACCCGGCCGCCTTTCACAATCTGCGGCTGTGCTACCACGCTGAGACCGGCGCGAATTGCGGCCGCTGCCTCAAGTGCCTGATCGCCACTTCGATCCTTGAAGTCATGGGCAAACTGGCCGAGTGCCAATCCTTCCCGAACGATCGACTCGATCTCGACCATCTAAGCCACATCTACCTGGTTCGGGCCCACACCATCTTCCGCCTCATTCAAGCGTATGCGGCGCAAAATGGGCGGGAGGATGTCGCCGAGGCGATCGAAGCTGCCTTCCAGCGAACCGAGCGGCTGAACCGCGGTCCCGTCATCGGCTGGCTCAGCCGGCTGCGTAGACGCTACCGCCATCACGCCAATCTGCGGCTCGTGAGCCGGACGGCCCGCCGCTGGCTTTACGCTCTCGGCATGCGCTTGGACCGGATCGTGAGGTGAGGCGCGATTTCCGACCCTCTCACCAAACGGGGTCCACCCGGAGACCCGCGGTCGCAATTTGTTGAAGGCGGTTCGCCAGCGCATCGGCCACACCAGGCTCGGCGCCAACAAAACAGGGCGAAAACTGCCGTTGGACGAACTGCCTACGCGCTGCCTGGAGCAGCTTGGGAGCATGGAGGCAGTCGGTGAGGCAGTGGCCCTGGGGCGTGCAGCAACTGCACCCCGTTATCCCGTTGGCTCCTTCAAGTCAGGCGCCGGCTCGCCATCTGTGGGGATGAGCTGTGCCCGGCATACGAGACAGTAGACGAGCATGACCGCAACGTCATTCATGATTTGGTTGGTAAAACCAAGCAACCCGATGCAAAGAAACGCCAACGACGAGACATAACTCGGCTTGAATCGTGTTCCAGCCATCCAGGCAATCGCGGCCAGCGTGACGAAGCTCGCTAACAAGCCGACCGCTCCGGTTTCGGCATAATACGTGAAGATATGTCCTATGTTGCCCCTGGAATACTGCCGCGAAATTGCGTCGTAGTACTTGGATGGCCCATCCCCCCATACGTTCAAGGGCTGGCTGAGGAAGTAGCGAATTGCCCCCACCCTGGCATAGCCTCCCTCCAGATAGTCACCAAATGGCTCTTGAGTACCTTTAACCGCCTTCGGCCGCAGGACATCACCGACAATTGGGGTCTTCCAGAGGAAGGCGGCTGGTGGCTCGACCATGGCACCAATGCTCCAGAAGAGTTGGACGGCTAAGGCCACACTCGTCCCTATGGCAAGCACCTTGGCGAACCGGATGAGGCGAGGCCTTTGGATGAGATACGCCAGCCAAACGGCAAGTGCGATTAACTTCGTCATCTGGGCGTTTGTCGTGAAAACTGTGAGGGTGACCAACCAGGCCAGGGGCATCTTCCATCCCGCCGGAACTTCTTCTTTGGGAAAGAAGAGCAAGACGATCAGAACCATGATTTCGAAGAACCCCAAAGCATAGTCCGTCTCAAAATTGAAAGTGCCGAAGCCTGCATCTATCCCGCGTACGATCAAGTATTGAGCGAGGACGACAGGTAACTGGACAACTCCGATGATCAGCAGCCAGCGAAGAATTGCCTTCTTCTTGGCTGGCACCATGGCTAGTTTGCTGAGGTAATACATGAGGAAGGAGAACGCGGGCACTCTAAGAAATAGGACCAGATCTCTCAGCGTTGTTGCGTTGTAGATTGCTGAGAGCACAATGGCCGCCACCAGAGCCAAGAAAGACAACGAAACGGCATCAAAACGAACCCCATACAGGAGAACCAAGGGGATGACGAGCGCCGAGACAAGGCCCATCCGGTAGGTGTCCATCGTCGCGACGGTAAGCGCCCCGCTGAGCAAGTACAGCGTTGCGAATACGATCAAGAACACCGCGTCCTTCGCCAGCGGTCTTGGGTGCTCGCCCAGCAATCCGTATCGAGCTAGTTTGGCAATTCGATGGACGGTGGCATCTCCAGGTGTGATCATGATCTAGTTCGCTCG
>DASWJQ010000067.1:0-20343 GCA_036397095.1 Anaerolineales bacterium | reverse complement strand
CGGTCAGGAGCAGGAGCCGTTGGTCCTGATGGAGGCGATAGCCGTCAAGTCCTTGGACCCAGACGTTGTGATCAGTGACGACAAGGAAATCCAGCCCGGCGTTGATGGCGGCGCGTGCCAGATCATTGTGACGACCCCAGCCGTCTGAGTAGACGGTGTGGCAATGCAGGTTGCCAACGTACTCGTGGAGCATGAAGAGATTACTTGCCGTTTCGCTGGCGGCCGGCGTCGCCGGGGGTGATGAGTTGGGCGCCGGCCTGGGCGCACACGCCGATCAACTGCTGTCGTTGCGCCGGGCTGAGCGGCGCCAGGTGGGTGACAACCATCTGTATCTGGCCGTCGAGTACTGCCTGCAGCAAGCGCTGCCAACTGGGACCAGCCGGCTCGGCATCGACCAGCAAACTCACCTGCGCCGGATCATAGGGACCGATCAGTCCCTCAAGCTGCTCCTTGAACAGGCCATCGCTGCTGATCCACTCGAAACGGTCGTCGTCGAACGATAGTGGATGCTTCTCGATCATATACAAAGCAATCGGGTGAATCTGGGGGAGCGTGCGCATGCGCAGACCGTCCACGGCGCCGGGAGGTTGACATAGCATAGCACAGGCATACCGACGAAACAATCAAACGCCGGGCGTATAATCAAGCGCCGACCCGGAGGCACCACTTGCGTCTGCTCTCGATCCCGTTCGCCATGCTGCTTGGCGGTTGCCAGTTGCTGCCGCCGATCCTACCAACGGCCGCTACCGGCGCGGTCGACTCATTGACGACCCCGTTGGTCCAGGCGCGCGAAGTTGAAGCGCTGCGCCTCGAGCTGGCAGATTTCGCATTTGACTATGGTGACGACCAGGTCGAGCCGGTCGCCATCGATCTGCTGGTGCGGATCAACCGCTGGCGACAGGCTCAGGGCCGGCCGCCGCTGATCGCATCGGCACGGCTGATGGAGCTGGCAGCTCTACGGGCCAAAGATATGGTGGCCAATGACTACGCCGGCCACATTCACCCGCGGCGAGGCACGCTCGAGGCCGAACGGTTGCTGAAAGCGGCCGGCGTCAGTGGCCGGGTGGCCGAACTGCTCGTTGCGGGACGGGCCGACCTTGGGGCCGTGGCCGCCATGGCGGCGGACAACTGGACCCAGGACGGCCTGAACCACGCCCTGCTGTTGTCGCTGGAGCACAGCTATGTCGGAGCGGGTGTGATGGGGGACAGGCAGGGCACGATTGCAGTGTTGCTGCTGGCGGCTAGCCAGCCGTAATGGGGTGAGGGAGCGCCGATGAACAATCGCCAGGTAGCCAAGTATTTTTCCGATATTGCCGACCTGCTGTCGATCAAAGGGGAGAGCCGGTTTCGCATCCTGGCCTACCAGCGGGCGGCCGAGACCATCGCCGACCTGGGTCGTGATATCGAGGAAGTGTGGAAGGCGGGCGAGCTGGAGGACGTGCCCGGGATCGGCGAAGCCATCGCCGCCAAGATCAGCGAACTGCTGGACGAAGGCAAGATGGCGTACTACGAAAAGCTGACGGCCGAGATCCCGGTTGGTTTGATCGAAGTCCTTAACGTCAACCACGTCGGCCCCAAGAAGGCGGCCCTGTTCTGGCAGGAATTGGGCGTCACCACGGTCGACCAGCTGGCCGAGGCTGCCGAGGCCGACAGGCTGTCAACACTGCCGGGGATGGGAGCCAAGTCACAGGAGAAAATCCTGGAAGCCATCGCTGCGCTGCGCCGTCACCAGACAGGCCGAATCTTGCTGGGCGAAGCAGTCCCCAAGGCCGAGGCCATCCTGGCCAGCCTGCGCCAGCTGCCGTCGGTGGCCGAGGCCGAAGCGGCCGGCAGCCTGCGCCGAATGCGTGAGACCGTCGGTGATCTCGATCTGCTGGCAGCCAGTGATGAGCCCGAAACGGTGATGGACAACTTTCTCGAGATGCTGCCGGTCGATCATGTTGTCGGGCGCGGGCCGACCAAAACCAGCGTGGTGCTGGACGATGGGCTGCGGGTGCAGTTGTGGGTCCATCCGGTCGAGCGGTTCGGGTCGGCACTGCAGTACGCCACCGGTTCCAAGGAGCACAGTGTTAAGCTGCGAGAACTGTCGCTCAAGCAGGGCCTGTCGCTGTCCGAGCACGGGTTTAAGGTTGAGGAGAGCGATGAGCTGATCGCCTGCCGCACCGAGGCCGAGGTATATCAGAAGCTGGGTCTACCCTGGATCCCGCCCGAATTGCGTGAAGACCGCGGCGAGGTCGAAGCGGCGCATAACGAGGCCCTGCCGAAGTTAGTCGAGCGCAAGCATCTGCGCGCCGACTTGCACAGCCACAGCGACTGGTCGGATGGGCGGGCGACGCTGAAGGAAATGGTCGACGGGGCGATTGCCGCCGGCCATGACTATCTGGTGATCACCGACCACTCCCAGAGTCTGGGTGTGGCCAATGGATTAACCCCGGAGCGGCTGCGAAAGCAGCGAAAAGAGATCGACAAGTTGCAAAAGAAGGTCGGAGACAAGATACGCTTGTTCCAGGGCGCGGAAGTCGAAATCCTGGCCGACGGGCGTTTGGATTATGAAGATAATGTGATGGCCGAGCTCGACCTAGTAATCGCCTCGCTCCACACCTCGCTTGGCCAGCCCAGGAACAAGATCCAGCAGCGCCTGCTCAACGCCATCCGCAACCCACACGTCGATCTGATTGGGCACCCATCCGGCCGGCTGATTGGGCGTCGTGACCCGGCCGACCTGGACTTTGAGACAATCTTCAAGGAGGCGGCCGAGCATGGCACGGTGCTCGAGATCAACAGCAGTCCGGAAAGGCTCGATCTCAAAGACACGCATGCCCGGTTGGCCGTCGAACTTGGCTGCACGCTGGCAATCAACACCGATGCGCATCACCCCGATCACTTTGAGCTGCTGACCTACGGTGTTGCGACGGCCCGGCGCGGTTGGATCGGTCCCGGCAATGTGTTGACCACAAGGACGCTGGCCAAGTTCGAAAAGTGGCTCGCGTCGCGCGGGCCGTGACCAATCCTGAAACCAGGCCGCCGGTTTGGGGTTGATATCTATTGACCAGCCATCGAGGGGGAACGAGGAGGAGTAGTGACCAAGGTCGCCGTCGTAACCGATAGTACGTGCTCGATGCCCGGGGACCTCGTACAACAATACGATATCAAGGTCGCCCCGCAGGTTGTGATCTGGGGCGGCGAGTCCTTGCTCGACGAAATCGACATCACTGCCGAGCAGTTCTACGAACGTCTGACGAGCAGCGAAGAATTCCCGACCACGTCGCAGGCAACCATTGGCAGCTTCAAAGAGATCTTTGATCCGCTGGTGGCGGCCGGTACGCCGATTGTCGCCATTTGCGTGAGCGACAAGCTATCCGGCACCTATCAGTCGGCGGTGCAAGCGAAGGACATGTTTCCGCAGGCGGAAATCCACATTGTCAACTCCGAGACGGTGGCGATGGCCCTCGGCTTCCAGGTACTGGCCGCCGCCCGGAAGGCGCAGGAGGGGGCGAGCGCCACCGAGGTGGTAGCTGCCGCCGAGAGTGAACGGGAGAGATGCGAAGTCATCCTGATGCTGGATACGCTCGAATTCCTGCATCGCGGCGGGCGGATTGGCAACGCCCAGCGTTTGCTTGGCGCCGCCCTCAACCTCAAGCCGATCTTGACGGTGGAGGAGGGGCGGGTTGAACCGCTCGACCGGGTGCGGACCCGATCCAAAGCTACCGCCAGGCTGCTCGAGCTGGTCGAAGAGCAGGTCGCCGGGAAGCGCCCGCTAAAGGTCGCCATCCATCACACGGGCGCCATCGAACACGCCAAGGATCTGCAGCGCCAGATAGAGGCGAAATTCACGCCTGACGAGATCTACTTTTCCATCATCACACCGGCGGTCGGCGCGCACGCCGGACCGGGGGCAGTGGCGGTCGCCTTTTCAGCCGGCGGCTAGCCCAGCGGCTGGCGGCCAAAAGCGATCGTGTTACAATTCACATTCTTATTTTGAAACCGGACAACGTCGGTCTACAATATGGCCGCGGGTCGCTTGGCCTGTCGGCGGCGTATGATGTGCCGGCGGACGACGTCAGTGGAAACCGGTCAACGGCACCGGGCATGGAGGAAGGCAAGACGTGAGAGAACGCACCATCTTCCTGTTGATCCTGGTAGCGTTGGCCCTGATCGGGGTCGGCGTGTTAGCAGCGGTCGGCCTGGATTTGATGCCCACCGCGGCCGCCGACCGGGCCGATGCCGTCGACCAGTTGTTCCGCATCATGATTGGCGTCGCCACCGTGATTTTTCTGCTGGTCGAAGGCGCGCTGGTATTCGCCGTGCTCCGCTTCCGGGTAAAGGAAGACGACGAGAGCAGCGGCCCGCCGGTCCATGACAACCTGAGTCTCGAACTTGTTTGGACGCTGATCCCGGCCATCATCGTGGTTGTGATCGGTGTGTATTCATTCCGGGTGCTGTCGGCGATCGAAGTGACGGCCGAAGACGAGATGGTGGTCGAGGTGGTTGCCCGCCAGTTCACCTGGGAGTTCCGCTACCCGGAATTTGACAATTTGACCAGCAGTCAGCTTCATCTGGTCGTCGGCCAACCTGTGCGTTTCGAAATCACCTCGGAAGATGTCATCCACTCCTTCTACATTCCGGCCTTCCGCGCCAAGCGGGATGCCACACCCGGCCAGATCTCCGAACTGGTCGTGACCCCAACCGAGCTCGGTCGTTATCCAATTCGCTGCGCCGAACTGTGTGGCGCCGGCCACGCCAACATGCTTTCAGAGGCCGTCGTCGAGAGCGAATCGGACTTCGGGGCCTGGGTCGAGAACATCAGCTCCTTGCCCGATGATCCGACCGAAGCCGGACGTTTTGTGTTCGAAAAGTACGGCTGCGGCGCCTGTCACACCCTGGAGGATATGGGGACGACCAGCACGGTTGGCCCCGATATGAACGGAATTGGCCAGCGGGCGGGCGAGCGTATCGAAGGGATGACCGCCGAAGATTACATCCGCCAATCACTCTTGGATCCCTCGGCTCATTTGGTGGAAGGCTTTGCTGATGGGCTCATGCCGCAGGACTTAGACCAGCGTATGTCCGAAGCTGAGCTCGAAGCCATCGTCCAATACCTGCTGAACCAGTAATCGTGCGTTTGATGGAAGAGGAGCAGTCAAGCCTATGACCAGCGAAACGGCGGCCGCCGAGCGCCCAAACTGGCGTCGCTACTTTGCCTGGAACACCGATCACAAGGTGATCGGCATCCAGTACCTCGTGACCACGTTCTTCTTCTTCCTGGTGGGCGGGCTGATTGCCATGCTCATCCGGTTCGAATTGATTCAACCGGGCGTGGATCTGGTGGACGGCACAGTCTTCAATCGTTTCCTGACCAACCACGGCTCGACGATGATCTTCCTGTGGGTCATCCCGGTGTTGGCGGGGTTTGGCAACTATGTGCTGCCGCTTCAGTTGGGCGCCAAGGACATGGCCTTCCCCCGCCTCAACGCTTTGTCATACTGGCTGCTGCTTACCGGCGGCTTGATCATGCTCGGCAGCTTCTTCGTCGGGGCCTCGGAGTCCGGCTGGACGGCCTATGCTCCGCTCTCAATCGAAGGGCCGGATGGACAATCGCTGTGGGCAGTCAGCATATTCATCCTGGGGTTCTCTTCGATCTTCGGCGCCATCAACTTCCTGGTGACGACTGTGACGATGCGGGCCGAAGGCGTCACGCTGTGGCGCCTGCCGCTGTTCGTCTGGGGCATGATCGCCACCTCGATCTCGGTGGTCGTTGCCACGCCGGTCCTGACGACGGCCCTGGTGATGGTGGCACTCGACCGGATGGCCGGGACCATGTTCTTCAGCGCCGCCGCCGGCGCATCCCCGGTCCACTACCAGAGCTTGTTCTGGTTCTATTCCCATCCGGCGGTCTATATCATGGTGCTGCCGGCAATGGGCATCATCTCCGAGGTGCTGCCGGTCTTTTCGCGTAAGCCGATCTTCGGTTACAAGACGATCGCAATTTCGAGCATGGCGATCAGCGTGCTGGGCATGACCGTTTGGGCCCACCACATGTTCACCAGCGGTATGGATCCACGGCTGCGCCTTCCGTTCATGATCACGTCGATGATCATCGCCGTGCCGACCGGGGTCAAGATCTTCTCCTGGCTGGCCACGGTGTGGGACGGCAAGCTGCACCTGAAGACGCCGATGTTGTTCTCGCTCGGCTTCATTTCGATGTTCCTGATCGGCGGCATTGGCGGCATCTTCCTGGCGGCCATTCCGATCGATATCCACGTTCACGATACCTACTTCGTGGTTGGCCACCTGCACATGGTGCTGTTCGGCGGCAGTGTTTTCGGGATCTTTGCCGGCCTGTATTACTGGTTCCCCAAGATCACCGGCCGCATGTACCAGGAATGGTTGGGCAAGGTTCACTTCTGGCTGACGTTGGTCGGCACCATCCTGACCTACATCCCGATGCACCTGGCTGGCCTGGCTGGCATGCCGCGCCGGATCGTGGACTACGCCGACGAGTTCACCGATCTCAATGTATTGGCCTCGATCGGCGGCTTCATCCTGGGCATTGCCGTCCTGCCGTTCATCTACAACGTCATCGTCAGCTGGGCCCGCGGGCCAGCGGCGGGCAACAATCCGTGGCGGGCGCTGACTCTCGAGTGGCAAACCTCGTCGCCGCCACCGGAGCACAACTTTGAACACGAGCCCAGGATGGATCATGGCCCCTACGACTTCGGCCACGACCTGGTGACGGGCACGCCGGCCGCCGCGCCGGCCAGCGGTGACTGAGGCGGGAGGCACAAGCGTGGCAGCACACGAAGCGGGAATGACGCACAAATCCGAGTTCCGAGCGGGCCGGCAGCTAGGTCTGAATCACGTCAAGCTGGGGATGTGGCTGTTCATCGCCTCCGAGGTGATGTTCTTTGGAGGTCTGATCGCCACTTTCCTCAAGTACAAACTGGCCCTTCCAACCAATGAGGCGGCGCATCTCGACGTCACCTTGGTCGGGGCCAATACCTTCTTGTTGTTGACCTCCAGCTTCACGCTCGTCCTGGCGCTGGCCGGTTTGCGCGATGGCAAACGTGGTGCATTCCTGCGCAACCTGCTGTTCACGGTGCTGCTGGGTGCACTCTTCCTGGCGGGCCAGGGGTACGAATTCTCTTTGCTCTACGCCGAGGGCGTCACCCTGTCCAGCAGTCTGTTCGGCTCAACCTTCTTCACCCTGACCGGCTTCCACGGCCTGCACGTCTTGATCGGCGTGGTTTGGGCGCTGGTCTTGATCGTCAGGGGCACCCGCGGCGCCTACAGCGCCGACAACGACCTGGGTATCGAGATCTTCGGCCTGTACTGGCACTTCGTCGACATCGTCTGGATTGTCCTCTTCACGTTGATTTACCTGATCTAGGAGCAGCGCATGCAGGCCTCGACCGAGGGAAGGAAGCACACCAATCGCTCCACCTACGCACTGGTCTTCCTGGTGCTGGTGATCGTGACGGCGGCCGAGGTCGGACTGACCACGCTCGGTCTGCCCCAAGGCAGTCTGACCGTCCTGTTTCTGGCGCTGAGCCTGGTCAAGGCGGCGCTGGTGGCGGGCTTTTACATGCACCTGCGTGACGACCCGCCGGTCTACACCTACATCTTCGTATTGCCCGCCATCATGCTGGCGGCTTTCGTTTTCATGGCCAGCCTGTACTAGGAGCTCCACAGGTGGATTCGATCGACCCTACGTCGCAACCAGCGCCGGGCACAGCCCGGCTCTTCCTTTGGATCTCCGTGGCGGCCGCCGTCGCCACCTTCCTGCTGATCGTGGTTGGCGGCATCGTGCGGGTGACCGGTTCGGGTCTGGGGTGTCCCGATTGGCCCTTGTGCTACGGCCGTCTGGTCCCGCCGCTGCGGTTTGACGCGCTGGTTGAATACTCCCACAGGTTGCTGGCCTCCCTGACCTCGCCGCTGATTCTGGCGGTAGCCGTCATCGCCTGGCTGCGGCTGCGGGCTTGGCGCTGGATCACCGGGCTGTCGCTGCTGAGCCTGACGCTGCTGGCTGTCCAGGTAGTGCTCGGCGGGATTACCGTTTTGACCGAGACACCGCCAACAATCGTCGCAGTGCATTTGGGCGTCGCCTTGCTGATCTTGGGCCTGCAGATCGCCATCGCCGTGTTGGCCTTCCGGCTTCGGGCGGGCCGCCTGTCGGGCCTCGACCTGCACGACCCACTGGCGCGCTTGGCGGCGGCCACGGTAGTGGCGACCTACCTGCTGCTGGTCAGCGGCGCATTCGTCACCTCATCCGGGGCAACCGGCTCGTGCGCCGGTTGGCCGTTGTGCGATGGTGTCGTCTGGCCCAGCTGGACATTGGGCCAGGTACATATGCTGCACCGCCTGGTGGCCTTCGTCAGCGGGCTCTTGATCCTCGGATTGACCTACGTCGCCTGGCGCCGGCGGACCGACCAACCGTTGACCTTTATCGCCGCCAGCGTGACGTCCGTGCTGCTGTTGGCACAGGTCACGGTGGGCGCCTTCAACGTGTTGCGCGGTTTCCCGACGGTGCTCAATGGGCTGCATGTGGCGACGGCCTCGGCCGTGTGGGGTGCCATGGTGCTGACGCTGGCGTTGGCCGCTCTCGATCCTGGCCAGGGCTGGGTCGCCGATGAGGCCGCCAAGGGCAAACGGATTGGTCCACCGACCCTGGGGGCGCTGGTGGCGTTGACCAAGCCGATTATCGTCGCTTTGTTGCTGGTTACCACCCTGGCGGCCATGATCGTTGCCGCCGGCAGCTGGCCGGGTACCGGCGTCGTTTTGTGGACCATGCTGGGCGGGGCATTGGCCGCCGGCGGCGCCAGCGCACTGAACCAGTACATCGACCGCCGCGAGGACCGGGCGATGGTGCGGACGGCAGGACGCCCGCTAGCGGCCGGCAGCGTTGACGCCGTCGAGGTGGTGGCGTTCGGACTGGCGTTGTGCCTGGTCAGTTTTTATGTGCTGGCACTGTTCGTCAACTTGTTGAGCGCCGTGCTGGCGTTGGCCGGCATGCTGTACTACGTGGGGCTTTACAGTTTGGGGTTGAAGCGGCTGACGACCCACAACATTGTCATCGGAGGCGGTGCAGGCGCCGTGCCGCCGCTGGTTGGCTGGGCGGCGGCAACCGGCCAATTGACGGCCGGCGCCTTTTTCCTGTTCGCCGTGATCTTCTTCTGGACCCCGCCACACTTCTGGGCGCTGGCGCTGGTCCGGCGCAATGACTACGCCCGGGCCGGCGTTCCGATGCTGCCCGTCATTTACGGCGAAACGCAAACGAGGCGCGAGATCCTGCTCTACACGATACAGGTGGTTGCGCTGACGGTGCTGCTGCCGGTTGCGTCGGTAGGAGGCTGGCTCTTCCTGCTGGCGGCGCTGGCGTTAGGGGCCGTGCTTCTGCTACAGGCCTGGCGGTTGTGGCGGGCCGGCGGCAACGCCAACGCTTGGCGCATGTACCGCTACTCCTCGGTTTACCTGGCGTTGGTCTTTGCGGCGCTGGTCGTCGATACGCTCATCTAAGGGCTCATAACACAAAGACACGAAGACTCAATGTAAGAAGAGTACAAAGGGCTCACTGGGAAAACTAATTCCAGGGCCCTTTGTGTTTGTAAGCACTTGAGTCCTGGTGTCTTTGTGTTACTGCTTTTCGCTCTGCTTCTGCAGCATGAGGAAGACAATAATGAGGCCTGCCAGTCCGGCCACGGGCAACCCGACGGCCAGGCCGGTGCCAATGGCGGTCGAGCCGGTGACACGTACCGGGAAACTGACCTCGCCGACCCCTTGCTCACCTTCCACACGGACGCTGACCTGCCACACGCCTGGTGCGGTCACAGGCAAATGCGAGGCGTACTCGGTTGGTATCGGAGCGATGTCATGGCTCGCCTCGGCCTCGATCGGCGGCTCCGCCTCGGTCTCAAAGACGGCAGCCGTCAGGACGCGCGCATCGGTGACCTGCTCACCGCTGGCGGCGTCCTCGACCCGCACCTCCAAGTACAGATTGTCAATCCGGGGCGGGGTGGGCGAGGTGACGACGCGCAGCACGTAGGGCCCGGCCGGTTCGGACTCGAGCACGACCCGGCGGCCCCCGGTCCCTGGTCCCTCGGCGCTGGCGGAGCCCGCCGGAACGCAGAGGAGCAGGGTGAGCGTAAGCGCCAGCAACCAGCGTCTCATGGCACCGCCGCCAGTGCCCCGCGCATTTCCATCGGCAGGTTGAATACCGCCAGCGAAGCGATCGTCAAGCCGGTCAGCACCAGCGCCCACGGCAAGAGCTGGAGTAGGGCCGACAGCGGCCTATCGCCGGATGCCAGCCCCTGGCGGGCCACCACGGCCAGCGCAGCCAGGAGGCCGAGCATCAGTGCGCCGACTTGTAGCGGCAGGATGAGATCGACCGGCACCAGGAAGCCAACCGTCCAGTTCGCCCGTCCGCCAAGCCACGTCAGTCCGTGGTCGATCAGGAAGCTCTGCGCCACCGGCACCAGCGTCGCCGCCCCGATAATGAAGTGGAATCCGTAGTGGGCTAACCAGATACCGGCGCCCATCGGGACAAAGGCGGGCGCAAAGCGGGCGGCCTGCTGGACGAGGGTTCCGCGTCGCTCGGGAGGGCGCGCCCGGCGCGACAAGACGGCCGTCAGTGTGAGCAGCAGGCCGGGCAGCACGATGGCGCCGGCGGCGTAGATCAACCCAACCTGGAGTGCCACCGACTGGATCCCCACGCTGGTTGTCATCCAGCGCTGCAGTGCATAGACCGGCGGCACCATGCCGAACGCGTTGAAGAAGCCGAAGAAGGCCATCGTCGTCAACAGAAAGATCAGGTCCCAGCGCGCCGGCAGCTTGGCCACCAGCTCCTGCCAGGCCGGCCGGCGGGCCAGGGCGACGTTGTCATAGGGGCAGGCCCGGGCGCAATCCAGGCAGAAGGTGCAGTCCATGTTGGAATCGATCGTTGGGACGAACAGCTCGGTTCCGCAACCGAGCACCTGGTCGCTGCCGTTGAGGCACTCCTTGCCGGGGCAGCTGCGGCAGACCGCTTGATCGCGCGCCGTGATTTGGAAAGGAGAGGCCGTCGAATAGACGAAATTGAAGGCACCCAGCGGGCAGACGTACTTGCAGAAGGCCGACTCTTTGAAGACCGCCTCCAGGGCGAACGAACCGACGAAGTAGGCCAGCGCCACCCAGGCGGTCAGCCAGGGGCTGGCCCACAAGTCGAGCCACTCATACAGGAAGAAGATCAGCAGCAGCCCGCCGATCGAGACCCACTTGTTGCGCAAAGCGCGCGGCCAGCGCCGCCCGTCTATGCTCAGGCGCCGGGCGAGGGTGCGCGGCAAGGTGAATGGACAGGCGAAACAGAACAGGTTGCCAACCAGCAGCAGCGCCAACAGCACGAGCCCACGGTAATGGACCCAGGCAAGCACGGTGGCCAGGTTGCGCGGCGCTAGTTGGGGGCCGGTCAGGCCATCGTACACAATCAGGGCCGTCCCCAGCAGCAAGACAAGCTGGGCGGCCAGCCGGCCCCAACGCCAGCGTAAGAAACTGCCTAGCAGGGGCAGCCGAAGCAGGTCGAGCGCCGTCGGCTGGATTTCAATGGACGATGGCCGGCCCACGGCGGTCATTGTCAGCCCCCGCTGCTGACAGCCAGGTCGAAGGTCTGCTCGATCTCCTGACCATCCGGCAGCACCGCGTGCAGGGTCACCAGCCAGTCACCGCCCATCGTCCATACGTAGGGGATTCGATAACGACCCTCTCCCTCGGGTTCGCCTTCGCCAAAGGAAGGTGTCATGCCGGCGTGGGTCATATCGCCGCGAGCAGAGACCTGCGCCTCGTCGATGGGTGTGCCGTCGGGACCTATCAGCGTGACCAGCAGCACCGTCTGGCCGACGGCGGCCGGCTCCGGCTCGACCGCGAGGTCGAAACGGTAGTCGCTGGTGGGCGTCGGCTGCTGGCTTTGACGGCTGCAGCCGGCTAGCGCCAGAACCAACAGTCCCAGAAGCAAGCAGTAATTACGGTTGACGAACAATCGCCTCCACCGCGTGTGCCCCACCTTGGCGGAACATAAGCAGCAAGTCGACGGTCGACCCGACCTGCAGGTCCGCCGCCAAGTCCATCAGCATAACGTGCAAACCGCCTGGCTCGAAAACTACCATCTCACCGGGCGCCAGCGACACCTGCATTTGGTGCTCCATGCGCACGATCCCGTCGGCTTCGAGGATTGTCAGGTGGATCATGGCCTGGGCCACACCAGACTCAACTCCGATCAACTCGTCAGCCCGGGAGCCGTTGTGCAGGCGAAAGTAAACGGCCGAGTTGGTGCCCGCTTCGGCCGGCCGGGCCCAGGCCTCCTCGACCAAGATCGCCTGAGCCGGTGGGGCACAGGCTGCCAGCAGGCCGAGGACCGTGAGCGAGATAGTCAGGCGAACGAACACGTCAGTTTTCCTGCAGGAGGTGGCGCAGGTCGGCCAGCAGCACTTCGGCAGGTTCGTCAAAGGTGTAGTTGGTCACCAGGCGTCCCTGCGGGTCAATGAGAAACAGCCGTGAGGTATGGGTCATGGTGTAGTTGGCGGGGTCGTCCGAGTCGCGTTCGGCAAACACGCCGTAGGCCTGGCGGGCCTGTGCCAACGCCGCGCTGTCTCCGGTCAGGCCCAGGAAGCGCTGGTCGAACCGATCGAGGAAGGACCGCACGGCCGCGGCCGAATCCCGGTCCGGATCGACCGTAATGAAGGCGAAGACTACCTGGTCCGCTTGGGGGCCAAGCTCATCCAAGACCTGGCTGACCTCGGCCGTCGTCGCCGGGCATACGTCGGGGCAATGCGTATAGCCAAAGAAGAGCAGCACCGGACGGCCAGCGTAGGCGGCCAGATTGAAGGGCTGGCCATTGGTTGTTGTCAGGTTGAGATCCGGGGCGCTTTGGGGCTGTGGATAGGGGCTGCCGTGAAACTGGTAGGTGGGTTGGCAACCGGCCAATAGCAGTGCGGTCAGAACCAACAGGAGGCCGAACCGGCCGCTACCTTCAGGTCGATGGGTCATCGTTGGCAGCGATTGTAACACGCAGCCCTGGGGACTCCGACCAGGCCCGTTCGGGCGCGATGGTATAATCGCCGGGCCTCGGGCCAAGGGAGTCCCCCAGCTTGATTGATGAGGATATCGCCCGTTATCTGGGCCATCTCAAGTACGTACAAGGCGGAGCCAAGAACACGATCTTGGCGTACCGCACCGACTTGCAGCAGTTCCGCCAGGTGCTGCGTCTGGACCAGGGAACGCCGGTCGACACGGCCGGCTTGAGCCGCGCCAGCCTCAAAGCGTATTTCGAATGGCTTGCGCGGAAGCAGTTCCGGCCGGCGACGGTGGCCCGCAAGTTGGCGGCGCTGCGCTCGTTTTTCGGTTACATGGAGGAGAACCAGGGCTTAGCGACCAAGACGTTGGTTAAATCCCTGCGGCTGCCTGCCCCGGAGCGCAAGCAACCTCGGTCACTGTCGCGCGCCCAGTTGGCGCGCCTGCTCGAGGCGCCGTCCGGCGGAACTTCGGCTCGTGATCTGCGCGATTCGGCCATTCTGTCGTTTGTCTATGCCACCGGGCTGCGGGCGGCCGATGCGGTGGAAGTCACGATTCACGACCTGAACCTGACACGTGGCCTGCTTGACCGGCCGGGCGCCTCGACCGATCCCTTGCCGCTCGGCATCTCCCGCCACGCCCTGGAACGCTACGTCAAAGACGGCCGGCCCCAGCTGTTGCGAAACCGCGGGGAGCCTGCCCTTTTCTTGAACCAGCGCGGCCAGCGACTCAGCCGCCAGGGGCTGTGGCTTGTGGTCAAGAAATGGTCCCAAGCTTGCAATCTGGGTGAGGATGTATCACCATACACCTTGCGCCATTCGTTGACCCGCCACCTGCTGCAGCAGGGGCGCTCCAGGCAAGAAGTGCAGCACCTGCTTGGCCTAGCCAGCCCCAGCACTATTCGGTTTTTGGCAGGCTAGGCCGGTTTGTGAGGATATGACCGTGAGCCAAGACGAGTTTCTGACCATGCTAGAGATCGACAGGGTGGTCGGCGAAATCCGGTCGAGAACCAAGGTCGAGCCACGCATTGGTATGATCCTCGGTTCCGGGCTTGGCCCGCTCGCCGACGAGGTCGCCTCAGCCGACCGCTTCTCGAACCAGGAGATTGCCGGCTGGCCCGCTTCGACGATCGAGGGCCATGCCGGTCAACTCGTGTTCGGCAGCCTGGCCGGGCAGACGGTCTTCATCATGCAAGGCCGGGCCCACTACTACGAAGGACACTCGATGAGCCGGATCGGCCTGCCGATTCGGGTCATGCAGCGCATGGGCGTCGAGATCCTGGTGGTGACCAACGCCGCCGGGGCGGTCAACCCCAGCTTTGAGCCGGGAGAACTGATGCTGCTGTCGGACCACATCAACATGATGGGCATGGCCGGTCTGACGCCGCTGCGCGGCCCAAACCTCGACGGCTTTGGGCCGCGTTTTCCAGACATGAGCCGGGCCTATGATCGGGAGCTGTTGCAGATGGCCGAAGCCGTCTGCCAGGACGAAGGCATCCCATACCACAAGGGCGTGTATGTCTGCCTGGGCGGGCCATCCTTTGAGACCCCCGCCGACTTGCGCTTTCTGCGGGCGGTCGGCGTCGATGCGGTTGGCATGTCCACCGTGCCGGAAGTAACCACCGCCCGGCATGGGGGAACTCGCGTGCTGGGCATCTCAGGCCTGAGCAACAAGGCCAACCTGGATGGCGACACCACCACCACCCACGAGGAGGTGCTGGCGGCGGGTGACGTGATCGTGCCGCGCATGACGGCGGTCATCAAGGGGGTCCTGCGGCGATTGGCCTAGCTGGACCTGATGACAGAGCTTCTGATTTGGATAGAGTCCCACCAGACTTGGATCTATGTGGTCTTGGTATTGGTGGGACTGTTCTACTTGCGCCAGGCGCTGGGCTGGTTTGGCGAAATGAAAAGGACCGTGTTCAACCTGGAGCGCGAGCGGGCCGTAGCTGGCATGCGCCAGGCAGCGGCCATGCTGGTGCTGGTTGTTGCCTTGATCGTGGGTGCCTTTATCTTGGCCAACTTCGTGGGCCCGGCCGTGCCCTTGTCGGCCCGGCCGACCGTCTTCCCCACCGTCTCGCTCCTGGCAACCGGCAATCCGGCCGAATCGGAAACGGGCGAATTCGTGGCAGCTTCGCCGCTCCCCGTCGGAACGTCGGATGGCTCTGGCTGCCTCAACAGCCAGGCAACGCTGCGGACACCGCAAGCGGGCGAAATCCTGAGTGGGGTGATGGACATCGAAGGCACGGCCGACATAGAGAACTTCGCCTTTTACAAGTACGAATTCCGCCCAGCCGGATCCGATCAAGACTGGCAGACGGTATCGGCCGGGACGGTCCCGGTCGTTGACGATCTGCTCGGTACCTGGGATACGAGCCTGGTGCCAGCCGGCGAGTATGCATTCCGCCTGGTGGTGACGGATACTTCGGGAAATGCTCCCCTGCCGTGTGAGATTCAGGTCCGCATCGTGCCGTCCGAGTCGGGCTAGCCGCCGGTGACCAGTGAATCGGTTAGGATGACAGGTCGATGACAGAGCTGCGCGTTCGCCAGGCCATCTCGAGCGACATCTCAGAGATTGTCGCCTTCGACCACGGTTACAGCACGGATCACGTCTGGCAGATGGGATTCCAGAATGGACAAGGCGAGGTCGAAGTCCGCTTCCGCGAGGTGCGGTTGCCGCGGCCAATGCGTGTCCGCTACCCGCGCCAGCCGGAGGCCTTGATCGACAGCTGGACAGAGAAGCAGGTCGTGCTGGTGGCCGAGTTCGGTGAGACCCGCACCGGCTACTTGACCATAATCGCCGGCCCTTCGCCCGGTTCCGCCTGGATCACCGATCTGGCCGTCGATCTGCGCCACCGGCGCCAGGGGCACGCCTCCGGCCTTCTGCAAACCGCTCGTGTCTGGGCAGGTGAGCGCGGCTACCGGCGGCTGTTCCTCGAAATGCAGAGCAAGAACTTCCCGGCCATCGCCCTGGCGCGCAAGCTCGGCTTCTCCTTCTCCGGCTACAGCGATCACTATTTCCCGGATGGTGACATCGCCCTGTTCTTTGTCCAAGACATCTAACCCGACATGATTGACTCACTGCTGGCCGCCATTCGAGTCTTCAATTTGATTCTGGATGCCGGCAACGCCATTACTGCCTTCTCTCTCCTGCTTTATTCGCTGACCTTCAACACGCGCGAGTTGGTCGCCCGCTCCTTTGCACTGCTGCTGGGCGTCGTTACTTTTGCCTACTTCGGCGATGTGCTGGCCACGACATCCTCCGTTGGACCCGATCAAGAGATGTGGCTGCGCCTGCAGTGGCTTGGCGTCACATTCTTGCCCGCGACGGCGCTGTATCTGTCCGACTCGCTGCTGGCCGCGACCGGCAGGCCGTCCCAGGGCCGTCGCCGCCTTGCAGTCTGGATCAGCTACGGCGTCAGCACGCTTGCCTTCGCGCTGGTTGGGTTCACCGATTTGGTTGCCGATGGCGTCGTTCGCTCCGATGGAACCGCCTTCCTAGGGCCGGGCCGTTACTTTGGCGTCTTCCTGGCGTACCTGGCCTTCGATTTGGGCTTCGCCGGGCTGAATCTGGTGCGGGCCTTCCGCCGCTGCCTGACCAGTACAAGCCAGCGCCGCATGGCCTACTTGATGGTCGGTTCATTGGGCCCGGTGCTGGGCGGCGTGCCGTTCCTGACGATCGCTGGACCGGCCCTGGCCCGCTCGCCATGGCTGTTCCAACTTGTGCTCGTGCTGACCAATGGAAGCGTCGCCTTCCTGCTCGTGGTGATGGCCTACTCGGTGGCGTACTTCGGCGTCAGCTATCCCGACCGCATTGTTAAGAGCCGGTTGTTCCAATGGATTCTTCGTGGACCGGTGGTCGTTTCGACCGTGCTGGCCGTGACCGTGCTGGCCGGACGCGCGGCGGTGGTACTGGGCTTCCCCGACAGCCGCATCGTTCCGTTCCTGATGGTGGCCAGCCTGCTGCTGTTGCAGTATCTGGTGACTCTCATCCGCCCGCCGATCGAACGCTGGCTGTTCTACGGTCAGGATCGGGCCGACATCATTCGGCTGCAGGTCATGGAGGAGCGGCTGCTGACCTCGGGCGACCTGACCCAGTACCTCGAGGGCATCCTGAATGCCATCTGTGACGTCAGCGGCGTACCGTCGGCCTTCATCGCCGTCGTCGGCGAAGACGGACTGGAGCTCGAAGTCTCTGTCGGCGCGGATGACCCACTGCGCAGCGGCGGTGAGCTGCCGACGGTGGTATTGCCCGAGCATGGTGATGACATCGCAGGCTTGGGGACCGTTTTCACTTGGGATGTGTTCTGGGTGCTGCCCGTGGGTACGCCCGAAGGGGATGAAGTGCTCGGGATGCTGGGCTTGCGCCGTGGCGATGGCCCGCTCCGGCTGCAGGCGGCCGAGACGGAGGCGCTGCGCTTGTTGGTCGATCGGGCGTCGCTGGCGTTGTCCGACCGACGTCTGCAGCGAGAGGTGTTCGAAGCCGTTGATCGACTGACGCCACACACCGAGGAGATCCAGCGCATCCGGGCGGCCGCCCGCTACGGCGGCACCGATCTGCTGACCGACAGCCTGGAGGGAGTCCACACTGAGGCCGACCTGGCCAATCTGGTCAAGGAGGCGCTTGGCCACTACTGGGGCGGCCCCCGGCTGACCCGCAGCCCGCTCTTGCGGCTGCGGGTCGTGCGTGAAGCGATGCATGAGAACGATGGCAATCCCGTGAATGCGCTGCGGACGGTGCTCAACCAGGGCATCGAAATGACCCGGCCGGCAGGCGAACGGCGCTTCACCGCTGAGTGGATGCTGTACAACATCCTGGAAATGAAGTTCTTGGAGGGCCGCAAGGTGCGTGACATTGCCATGCGGCTGGCGATGTCCGAGGCCGACCTGTATAGGAAGCAGCGCATAGCCATCGAGGAGGTGGCGCATGCCATTGCCGATATGGAGCGCGACGCCGCCAGCCGGGCGACCGATCCGGAGGCCGAATTGGCGTGAGCCTTGCCAATTCGCACCTTTGGAGTATGCTAAACATAGGCTAGTAATCGCCAGTTTGTACGGACGAGGTGGTTTCTGATGGACTCCCACGCACAGGGGCGGTATGCGGGCGAATCGGCGCCTCCTCCCCCCGATGAAGGTTGGTGGCAGTCAATTCTGGCAGGCGGGCAGGCACCGGCTGGTTCCAGCGGACCGCCGAAACACACGCCAGATGAGACCGGCGGCGTTCATTGGGGTTCGGCCGAAGATTGGATGTGGGCCCGCCAGCTGTATGAGGCCGACGACACGGTCCATTTGCCGATCATCGGTTACAACCGGGGCGGCTTGCTGGTCGAAGCGCGAGCCTTGCGTGGGTTTGTGCCCGTCTCCCATCTGGTCGAGTTGGACGAAGTTGAAGATGAGCTGGCTCGCTGCGAGATGATGGAGCAGCTGGTCGGCCGCCAGTTGTGCCTCAAGGTTATTGAGTACGACCCTGAGCGCGGCCGCCTTGTGCTTTCCCAGCGGGCCGCGCAAGCGGGTCCCGGTAAGCGCATCCAACTGCTGGGCAGCCTAGAAGCCGGCCAGTGCGTCGAAGGCATCGTGACCAATGTCACGCCCTTTGGCGTTTTTGTCGATCTGGGCGGCGTCGAAGGCCTGGTTCACGTTTCAGAACTCTCCTGGGGCCGCGTCCGCCATCCGGAAGATGTGGTCTGCTGCGGCGAACGCCTCCAGGTCAAAGTGCTGTCGGTGGCTCGCGATCAAGGGCGGGTCGCGCTGTCGGTCAAGGAACTGCTGCCCGACCCGTGGCAAACCGTCGAGCAGCATTACGAAGTGGGTGACATCGTCAAGGGCACCGTGACCAACGTGGTCAAGTTCGGCGCCTTTGTTGGCATTGAAGATGGACTGGAAGGTTTGATTCACGTTTCTGAATTGGGGGAAGAGGTCTACTTGGAACCGACCGATATCCTGTGTGATGGAGATCCGGTCACAGTCCGCATCATTCACATCGATGCCCAAGCTCGTCGGCTTGGCCTGAGTTTGCGCGGCGTGGATGGTGAAGCCGAAGCCAGTCCGGAACCTGCTGAATCGGCTGAACCCGAAGCGCTCACCTCTTGATGGTCCCCTGGCTGACGTTCATGCGCCGGGCGCAGATTAGCTGCGCCCGGCGTTTGCTTTGTAGCTGACGAGCGATGTCCGAACGCAACGGTGCAGCCAATTCGGAAGAACGCAATTGGAACCTGGTTGAGGGCGGCCTGCAGGCTCTTGACGACGTGGCGGCCATTGCACTGGCCGCAGTGACCCTGATCACCGTGCTCGGTATGGCCGGCTGGACCCGCGGCAGCCTGGTCGATCTGTGGGTTGAGACGCTGTGGCGCTGGTTGGGGCTAGGGGCGTTGTTGGTGCCGGTCGGGCTGGCGATCGCGACTTACCGGCTGGCGCGGCGGGCGGTCGGCCGGCCGGCGCCCCTGCGTTACGTCCGATTGATTGCCATCGAGTTGGCCCTGGTGGCCGCCCTGGGCCTCTTGGCGTTGGCCAGCGACCTGTCGTTGCCGGCAGCCGAGGCCGGCTGGGGCGGCGGCCGCATTGGCTGGGGCGTTGCCTTGCTGGCCAGCGATCTGCTCGGTCGGATCGGTGCCTGGTTGCTCCTGATTGTCATGGGCGGCCTGTTTGCCGGCTATGCGCTGTTTGACTCGCTGCGCCGTCGCGGTTCTTTGCGTGAAGCCGTTGACCGGCTCGAGGCAGCCGACTCCGCCGCCAGCACATCGCGGGCGATGGCGGAGGGGCGGGTAGGCCGGCGCCGTCGCGTTGGCCGGTTGCCAGCGGAGTTCCGCAAGCAGTTTGAGGTTGAACCGGACGTGGTGGAAGAACCGCCCGCCGCAGGCTCGCGCAGCGATCGCTTGCCACCGTTGGAGATCCTCGAGGCCGGCGGTGCCATGCGGGTTACGGCCGACGAGATTAATCGCTCGGCTGGCTTGATCGAGAAGACGCTGGCCGATTTCGGGCTGCCGGCCCGCGTCGTCGATTTTCGCTCCGGCCCGTCCATCACGCAGTTCGCCGTTGAACCGGGCTACGTCGAGCAAACGGGAGCCGATGGTGCGATCCGCCGGGCCAAAGTGCGGGTTTCGCAGATTTCCGGTTTGGCCAATGACCTGGCTTTGGCCCTATCGGCACCGCGGCTGCGCATCGAAGCCCCGGTGCCCGGCCGCCCGTACGTTGGTGTTGAGGTGCCCAACCGCCAGGGCAGCGTTGTCCGGCTGCGGCCGGTCTTGCAGTCCGAAGCCTTCCAGGCCATCGATTCACCGTTGGCCATCGCTCTCGGCCGGGATGTCGCCGG
>DASWJQ010000066.1:0-10421 GCA_036397095.1 Anaerolineales bacterium | reverse complement strand
CAACCGCCCCGGAATGTTCCACGGGGGAAAGTCCGACTATAGAACGGAAGTCAAATCCGGTGGGGGGGCCTGGCTGATCAGGCTGCCTGGCACTCGTTCGGCCAGCAAGCCAATGATGGCAGTCTGATCGCCCTCGCGCGCCAGACGCACGAGCTCGTCGATCGTAGCCTGCAAAGCCTCACTGCCAAAGCGAAATTCCTCGCGCACCTGGACGATATCCGGATGCTCCGTCTTCTCGTATTCCAATCCCTCATCCCACAACTTTTCGCTGAGTTTCTCACCGGCCCGGATTCCGGTGAAGGTAATCTCGATGTCCTTGCCGGGTTCGAGGCCCGACAGGCGAATGAGGTCCTCGGCAAGGTCGAGCACACGGATTTGATCCCCCATGCGCAACACGAAGGTCTCGCCACTGTGGCCCATCGAAGCCGCTTGGAGGACCAGGTGGACAGCTTCAGGTACGGTCATGAAGTAGCGGCGCATCTCAGGATGTGTGATTGTGACCGGACCCCCGCGGGCGATTTGGCGCTTGAAGATAGGGACGATGCTGCCCCGGCTGCCCAGCACATTGCCAAACCGCACAATGACGAAATCCCGGCCGGTCCGATCGGCGGCATGCCGTACGATGGACTCCGCCAGCCGCTTGGTCGCACCCATCACGCTCATCGGCTGGACTGCCTTATCGGTCGAGATTAGGACGAGCCGTCCGACATCAAACTGGACGGCGGTGTCAACCACCGACTGGGTGCCCAAAATATTGTTGGTCACCGCTTCTTCCACGTTGACTTCCATCATGGGCACGTGCTTATGCGCCGCCGCGTGGAACACGACCTCGGGGCGAAATTCCTCGAACACGTTGTGTAATCGTTCAAGATCGCGGATATCGGCGATGATGGGATCCAGCGACAGGTCGCTGTAGTCCTGTCGTAGTTCGAGCAGCGCATCAAAAATGCTGTTCTCGCCGTGCCCCAGCAGCCCAAGCTGGCTTGGGCGCCAGCGTGCAATCTGGCGACACAGTTCGACCCCGATCGACCCGCCGGCGCCGGTCACCAGTACGCTCTTGCCAGTGAGCGTGCGGCCGACAGCTTCGTCGTCAATCCGGGCCGGTTCACGGCGCAACAAGTCGCTGATGTCCACCTCGCGCAAGCGAGAGACGCTGACCTTGCCACCGATGAGTTCGTAGACCCCCGGCATGGTGCGGAAGGTGAGTCCGTGAGCCCGGCAGGTGTCGGTGACAAAACGGACCACTGGCCCCGGCGCCGTCGGAATGGCAATCACCACCTCTTGTGCCCGGTGGATGTTGGCCACGCTGGCCAGCTCCGTTAGGGGTCCGGCAACCGGCGCGCCGTGGATCTCCTTGCCCTGCTTTTCGGGATCGTCATCGACGAAGGCGACCGGCAGCATGTGCAGCTGCGGATTGCGCCGCATTTCTCGCACAACCAACGCCCCAGCGTCACCGGCGCCCACGACCACGACTCGCCGCATGCCGGCCAACCCGTCGGCTTTCTGGCTGGCCTGGCCGCTCTCGAAAAGCACCCGGACCGCCAAGCGCAGTCCTCCGGCGCTTACCAGCGACAGCAGCCAATCAATCCCAAAGACCGACCGCGGAAAGTTGGCAGGCATGATGCCGACCAGGATGGCCAGCATGATGGCCAGGGCCGTCGCCACCGAGGCGGTGGCGGTCGTCACGGCGATCAGCTGCAGCTCGCGGGTTGAGGCGTAAACCCAGTAGCGGCGGTACAGTCCGAATAGGTAGTAAACGATGGGCTTGACCACCAGTGCGATCAGGGCCATCGTGGCGGCATGCGGCAGATAGCTCAGGAACAGCGGGCCGAGATCGAGCCGCAAGCCGAAACTGGCCAGAACCGACGTGACGATCAGGATCAGGTCGGCGGCGAGCAGGAAGCGGTTGCGAATCTGAAAGGCAGGTCTCATGCGGGAACCACAAAGTCCCGAAGGACACAAAGGTGGAAATGAGAGTTCACGAAGAAGGACACTAGTGGATCACTCGCTTGATGCCATCCATGATTCGAGCAACATTGAAGTTAATTATGAAACCTAGCCGTTTGTCAGCCAACCTCAAATAGGTCAGTAGCTGGGTTAAGGCGATTGTAGGTACTGCCTCCACCGCCTTCAGTTCGCAGATGACCAGGTCTTCTACGAGCAGATCGAGTCTCAGACCGCCTCGTATCGTGATGTCTCCATAGACAATTGGCAATTCGACCTGCCGCCGGAACCTCATGCCCCGATTCGCCAGTTCGTGGCAAATGCATCTTTCGTATACGCTCTCAAGCAGGCCCGGTCCAAGTGCGACGTGGACCTTGAAGGCTGCGTCAACAATCTCGCGGGCAACAGGTTCGGTCCGTTCATCAAGGGGCCGATGGCTGCCCGCCCCCCTTTGTGCCCCCATCATCCCCCTTCGTGAGCTTTGCGCCTTTGTTGTTAGCGACGAACCATTCTACTGTAGCCGCCAGGCCGTGCTCGAGGCTCGTCTCAGTCCGGAACCCCAGCTGCATTTGGGTCAGGGAGGTGTCGGCCTGGGAATCGCGGATGTCGCCGGCCCGAGGCGGCCCAAAGACCGTCCCCGCAGTCTGGCCAAAGAGTTTCTGCAGCGCTTGCGCCAGATCGACCACGCTGACCGATGCGCCCGAACCAATATTGAAGGTTCCGCCGGCCGCTCCACTTTCCGCCGCCAGCAGATTGGCCCGGACAACATCCCCTACGTAGACAAAATCACGCGTTTGCTGCCCGTCCCCATGGATTTCCAGCCGCTGCTGCCTGGCCAAGCGTTCAATGAACTGCGGGATCACCGCCGCATAGTCCGAGTCCGCACGCTGCCCTGGTCCGTATACATTGAAATAGCGCAGCGACACGACCGATAGGTCAAACTCCTGAGCGTACAGGCCGCCGATTTGTTCCATGCCAAGCTTGCTGGCCGCGTACGGCGAGACGGGAGCCGGCGGCCGAGTCTCGCTGACGGGACCGGCCACCTCGCCGTACACGGCGCAACTTGAGCTGAGGACCACCCGCTTGACGCCCGCTTGCCGAGAGGCTTCCATCAAACCGACCGAGGCCATCAGGTTGGTTTCGAGGCAGCGGACCGGGTCGTGCATCGATTCGTTCAGTGAAACCATCGCCGCCAGGTGAAAGACCCAATCTCTGCCGGCGACGGCTCGGTCGACAGCTGCCCGCTCCCGGATATCTGCTTCAACCAGTTCGATGTCGAGGCCGTCCAGATTCTCCCTTTGACCTGAGGAGAAGTTGTCGAGCACTCGGACCTGATGGCCCTCGTCCAGCAGACCACGGACCAAATGGGAGCCGATGAAACCGGCTCCGCCCGTCACCAACGTAGTGGCCATCGTCACACGCCCCGCAACCCAAAGACCGCCCCGACGGTCCGCACCACAATCCACAGATCGACAAGCAGGTTGCGGTGCTTGATGTAGTACAGGTCGTACTCCAACTTCTCGGCCGACCCCTGGATCGAGGCCCCTTTCCCGTAGTTGACCTGGGCCCAGCCGGTGATGCCCGGTTTTACCAGCAAGCGTGCCCGGTAGAAGGGAATTTCCTGCTCGAGTTCATTGACGAGGGCGGGTCGTTCGGGTCGCGGCCCGACCAGGCTCATCTCACCGCGCAGCACGTTGAAGAATTGGGGGAATTCGTCCAGGTGCGCCCGGCGCAGAATGCGGCCGACGGCCGTCGCCCGCGGGTCTCCTTCTTGCGCCCAATGCGCCTGGCCATCGGCCTCGGCGTCGGGCACCATGGTGCGCAGCTTGAGCACGTGGAACAGCTGTCCGCCCCGACCCAGACGCTCTTGGCGGAACACAACCGGACGTCCGCTCTCGATTAAGATTGCCAACGCGGCCCAAGGGAAGATAAGGGCAAATAGCACAAGCCCGACCAACGCACCGGCGATATCCATCAAGCGCTTGGTCACCTGGTAGAAACCGCTGACTCGGATTTGGTCAACGAAAGATCGCAGCAGCCAATCGGTTTCCAGGTGTTGGATCGGCAGCCGGTTAAGCAGCTCCTCGTAGGCCACCGGCATGCGCACGACCTCCATGCCCCGTTCCTGGGCATCCAGCAACGCCTGGAACATTTCACCCCGCATCTCACCCGTGATGGCTACGATCAGATCGGTGACTTCGTGCTCGGCGATGGTGGCCAATAGATCACGACTTGCTCCCAGAACCCTACAGCTGGAGACCTCCTGGCCGATCTTGGCCGGGTCATCGTCGATTAATCCGGCGACAAAGAAAGGAGCCGGGGACAGCGCCTCAATGACAGCCAGAATCGTCCGCCCCGATTCACCGGCGCCGACGATCAGCACGCGTCGTGAGAAGGCTGGCGCGGTGAAGATCCGAATGTAGAGCCAGCGCCAACCAAGCGTGAAGACCGTTGCCAGCGCCAGGAAGTACAGCGGTCCCCGTCTTGGCAGCGAGCCGGGCTCATCCGGCAAGAAGTACACGAACGTGTACAGCGCCAAACCTAGCCCGGCCGCTAACAGGACGCCGCGCACCGACTGACCGAAGGAGGCCGCCCGTCGCGGATCGTACTGATTGACGTTGAGCGTTAACCAGGCGAGGGGCAGCAAAATGAACCAGTCGGCCCTCACCCGGACAAATTCCCAGGAGAACCCGAGCCAGTCGAACTGGGCCCACAATGCCAAGGCGACGAAGGCGGCCGCCACGCCGGCCAGCAGGTCCCCAACAACGAGAATCGCCCGGCGCTCCCCTTCGCGCAGGCGCCAGGTTGCACGGCGCTGGTCAGCTGCCATTAGTTGGGGATTGGCGCTGGCTTCTGACGGCTTCGCCAAGGTGCCGGGGTTGAAGGCAGGTTTTATCTTCCATAATCAAGTGGCCGCGTTTTCCTGTCGTGAACCCTGCTTGAGCAATCCATGCACCAGTCCTGCCCAGAATGCGGCGCCCCAGGCCAGATGCATTATGGCCAAGGCCAGGGGCAGCCCAAGCATGAGCCCTGCGCGGCGATGGGCGATCGCCAATTGCAGCCCGGCCCCGACCAGCGCCAGGCCGTAGACACTCCATTCTACCGCCAGCAGCCTGGCCGCCACGATCGAAGACAGTGACAGTAGGGCAAGCACCAGGCTCGACGAAACAAACAACGGTGGCAGTGCCTGCCGCCAGCGCAGCGTGCCCGGATAGCGCAAGAGCATGCGCGCTTTCCAATAGCCGTAGCGGGCGTACTGACGGGCCAGGGCACCGAACGTCGACCGGGCGTAATAGGTCGATACGATGGATGGATCAAACCAAACTAGCCCGCCGGCCTGGCGCAAGCGTACGTTCATTTCGTAGTCTTCGTTGGACTGCAGTCGCTCATCGAATGGCCCAACTTGTTCCAGCCAGGACCGGCGGAAGGCACCAAACGGCACGGTTTCTACCGGGCCAGCCTCGCCCGAGATGCGGTAGCGGGCATCGCCGGCGCCGAAGGGATGGGCCGCCGCCGCCGCGATCGAACGGGCCTGCCACGAGTCGGCGCCAGGTTGGATGCGCCAGACCCCGCCGACGTTGGCCGCTCCTGTTTGCGCAAGCACGTCCAGGCAGCGGGCGATGTAGTCGGGGGCTGGGGCCGAGTGGGCATCCAATCGGATAAGTATGTCCCCTTCGGACACTTCGAGCCCAAGATTGAGCGCCGCCGGGATCGTGCGTTTGGGGTTATCGACAAGCCGTAGGTCCAAGCCTGGGTGCTTGGCTGAATACCCCTTCACCATGTCACGCGTGCCGTCGGATGAGCCGCCATCGACAACCAGGATTTGCGGCAAGTGTGCTATGCCAACTTGTCGGTAGAGTGCATCAAGCAAGCCCTCGATGGTGTCGGCCTCATTGAAGCATGGGACCATGACTGACACCTTGGGATGCAATGGGGATTGCGTTTTTCGCGGCATGCCCGGATTCGCGTTCGGGCCCGAGTCATGATCCATCTACACTCGATTGCTCAACAGCCTGACCCCCCTGGTCCGCCGCCGATCCGCCTCGCCCTCCATGCTCCAGTTGCTCAGCCAGCATTCCTGTCCCGAGCACGAACCACAGCCACACCATGAGAGGGAACGACTGCATCAGAGGCAGGAACACGAAGGTAACCAATGCGCCCGCCCAGCCGGCCACAGCCGTCCCAGACAGGATCCGAAGTTCGGCGTAACGGGCGTTGCGCCAGGCACCCCAGCTTCGGCGTAGTGCCAACCCCAGGAAGATAAGAAACACGGCCAGCCCGGCGACCGAGGATTCGAGGGCCAATTGGAGCAACGAGCCTTCAACATGATAGGCCGAGATCGCTGGGAAACCGATTCCCTGGCGAGGGCCTGCCAAACCCATTCCGACCCCCAGGGGGTGACCGACCAAAAACTGGATGGCTTCCAGGGTATCCCGGGTGTGGTATTCATCGCCAAGTCTCGTCACGGTTTGGACTAAGAAGGAGCCAAATCCAGTGACCCAGATGGCGGCAACCAGGACCATCAATCCGAGCATGAGCCAGGGCACCACTCGCCGCCACTTGAGCCGCTGTTGGGTCCGCCGCAGGACCAGCGGCAGGCCCAGGGTTGCAGCCAGGACGGACAACGCGGCCAGCATCCCGAGGAAACCACTGCGAGAGGCAGTCAGCACCAAGGCTGTCAGAGAGACCACCGCCACGAGCGCAAGCGGGATGCGCATGCGACGATCGAAGGAAATGAGTCCCAGAATTGTGCTCGAAACCAGCAGGATCATGTGTACGGCCAGTTCATTGGGGCCGGTGACAGAGGCTGGCGGACGAACCCTTGACTCCCCCGCGATCCCGACCTCGGGAATACCCGTCTGACCGGTAGGCAGGCCGAAGCCGAACCGAACGTAGTCATCGGCCTGCCAGCCAACTGCCTGCCAGATGGCCAAAAGGCCCATCAGCAGGCCGATCCCAAACCACACGTAGAGCAATCGACCTGCCCAAGTGCGATCGGGTAAGAGCCAGCGAGCGAACACAAATAGCAGCATGGGCTCCAGGTAGTCGCGGGCACCAGCCAGGCCAGCCAAGCGATTGGGGGAAACCATCCCTGAAACCAGCACGACCGCGGCAAAGAGCAAGAGCATCCAATCTACAGGGTCCAGCTTGCGCCACCACAAGTCGGTGGGACCCCGCCTGGCCCGCCAGCGCAACGCGCCGACAAGCAAGCCAAGCAGGGCCGCCTCCTTCCACAGGGAGGCGACCAGAAGCGCGCTCGGGCCCCAACCAGCCAGGTTCTCGAGCAGCCGCAGACCTAACTCGTGCGCCAAGACGAGGATCAGGAATGCAGCCAGGAGAACATGCGGTCGCCACCAACCCAAGACGAGGGCCGCCGCCAACATAAGAACTAAGAGAATCAGATAGCTGCCCAGGTTAGGCATGAGGCGGCAACTTCCGGCGCTCTCTCCTAGATACGAAAAAACGCCACGGCAATCAGAATGCTCCTTCGCCGCGCAGGACAACCAACGGGGTACGAATAAGGATCAGGATGTCAAGCAGCAGAGAGTAGTTGTACACGTAGTACAGATCATCCTCGGTGTTCAGATGCATCGGCCGGTCGCTGCGGCCGTTGATCTGCCACCAGCCGGTGATTCCCTGGGGAACGGCGAACCGCTTCCGCTGCCACGGTTCGTAGCTGTCTACCAGCCATGGAAGCTCGGGCCGGGGTCCGACCAGGCTCATGTCTCCCACAAGCACATTAAACAGCTGCGGCAGCTCGTCGAGACTGAAGCGCCGCAAGCTACGGCCAAGCCGGGTCACTCGGGGATCATCGGGCTGTTTGTGGACTATGGCATCCCCGCTAGCCTTCTCCGGGGAGGCGGGCTGGCTGGCCTCTACATTGACTATCATGCTGCGGAATTTGAGCATCTCAAACAGCCTGCCGTTCTCGCCAACGCGTTGCTGTCGGATGAGCGCCGGCCGGCCGCTGTCGGCCACGATGGCCAGCACGATCAAAGCCATGAGCGGTCCCGCCGGTACCATCAACACGGATGTCACCAGGATGTCGAAGACCCGCTTGACCAACCGGGGGAAGCCCTCGATCAGAGGATCCCGCAACCCGATAACCGGAAGATCGTCAAGCACTTCGGACTTTGTGCGCACGAGAGCAAACGAGAAGTAATCCGGCACGACCTTGATCCGGAGTGGCATGGTTTCCACTGCGTCAAGAACCCGCCGAAGCCGTTCCAGCGCCCCGGCGGGCAAGGCGATCCATATCTCTTCGACCCTGGCCGCCTCCGCCCTAGTCCGCAGTTCATCGATGGGGCCCAACACCGGCAGCCCGAGCACCACGGAGCCATGTTTGCCGGCGTCATCGTCCAGAAAGCCAACCGGGTGAAATCCCCACCGGCTGTGGTCCAACAGGACTTTGGCTACTCGCCGGCCCAGTTCGCCGGCGCCGAGAATGAGGATCCGATTGCGCCCTCCCGGGCGGGAGCGCCCCACCAGCCGATAGTAGACTCGCAGACCCGCCCGGTAGGCGAGCAGAAGGGCGACCGCGAGTATGAAGGAGTAGATGAACTGAAGTCGGGAGAGTTGGCGAACAGTCAAGTAAAGCACACCGGCCATGATGACCGTCGCAAGGGCCGCGCCCCAAACAACGCGCCAGGCTTCATTGAACCAACGCAAAGCCAACTGCGGATTGTAGGCGCCGGCGTACGCCAAGCTGAGGGCCCAGATGACGGACGTCACCACATACAGCGCCCACGGCAGCTGCGTCGACCATGCCGGCAGCGCTCCGCCTGTGCCGAGGGGAATGGTTGAACGCGCCAGCCCCGCCAACGTGAGAGCCAAGGGAACCAGCGCCATGTCAACGGCCAGCAGCAGTAACGAGAGGGGCTGGATGCGTCTACTCACGATTTGGCAGACCCCCGGTGAGCACGATCATCGGCTGAAGTATAGACCAGCCAGGCGTCCTGCAACCTGGCGAGCACTGCCTCCGACTTGGGCCGTCTCAGCTGGGATATACTCTGCAGGGGTGCTACACAGACCTCGGCCAACTCTGAAGGCAGTGTTTTGAAGATATATGGATAGGGTCGCCCGTGCTTGAAGGTGCAATGCGGTGGACCCGCCTCACCACCGGCCCGCTGCTGGCGACCGGCCTCGCCTCGCTCGTTACCCTGACCGCACATGCTCTCCTGCTCGGAAGCCTACCGACGCCAGATGCCGGTCTCTTTGCACTGTCCATGGCCCTGGTAGAGACCCTCAGCCTGTTCGGAGCCCTGGGCCAAGTAACCTTGATCACCCGGCTTTACGCTCGACAACAGCACGACAGCTTTGATTGGCTGCGCGATCTCGCCCGGCTTTCTCTTCTCTCGACGGCACCCATCGGCCTGGGGGTTCTACTACTTCACGTGTTCTACCCCTTGACACCACCTCAACTTATGCTGGTCGCCGCCGCCACTGTCCTGACCATCCCCGTGAACCTGTCAGCGACAATGCTGAATGCCCGCCTGCATCACACCTGGGGAGCGCTGCTCATGCGCTTGCCAAATTCGCTCTTGATCCTCCCAGCCGGGATGGCCCTTGTGCGGAGCAATTTCAACCAACTGGATCTTGTGTTGATTTCCTACACGTTGGGAGCCGCCGCCGTCCTGGGCCTCTCATTGCTCTTGTTGGCGCGCCACCTGCCGCGGGGTTCCGTCCGGATTTCGTTGCGGCAGAACCTCGAGGGGATGATCTTTGTCGTCGCCAGCGGATCCCAGGTGTTGCTCGACCAAGGGCTGCTGGCCCTGGCTGGAGCCTTCTTGCATCCTACCGCCCTGGCGACCTTTGCCGCCATCGCCATCTTGCTACGCCCATTCCGCCTGGTGACCGGGATCTTGACCATGGTGTTCAGCCCACGTTTCATCCGTCATGATCGGGAGTCGTACGCCCAGCCGATCATAGGAGTCACAACGCTGGCCATCATCGCCGCAGTCGGTGCTGCCTTGCTCACGCCGACGATTGCCGATCTCATCTATGAAGGGCGCTATGCCTCCGGGTATGGCCTTATACCCTGGCTTGCCTTCGCCGGGTGCCTATTGGTTGTGCGATCCGTGCCAATCAGCCACCTCTCGGGGCGAGCTCCAACGGGCTACATTAACCGGGTTGTCTTGACGGAATCCGCCATCGTTAGCGTTGTGGCAGCGACCTCCCTACTCGTGATCAGCAAACTCGGTGTCCTGGGGCTGGTGCTGGGGCTTGTCATCGGACACCTTACCCGCACGGTGTCTACGTTCGTGTTCTGGCGCCGCTTCCGCCAGATCGATCCCCACAAAGGTCAGCCGGTCAGCGTCACATAGAAGGCCTCGACCTTCTCTGCCAGCGTGCTCCAGGACAGCGGCCCAGTCGCCAACTGCCGGGCGCGTTCCCCTATTGACTGCGAGTGACCAGGATTGTCGAATAGCTGGCGTATGGCGGCGGCCAGGTAGTCCCCCAGTTGGTTGGGGTACCGG
>DASWJQ010000065.1:0-1774 GCA_036397095.1 Anaerolineales bacterium | reverse complement strand
AGCGGGTCTTCGGATCGACCGGCATCGGCTCTGGCGCGCATGCCGAGTTCCTGTGCCTTCCTGAAGAACCCAATGAGATGGAAGGCGCAATGGCGCTCATGCCCAGCAGTATGAGCTTCGACGAAGCCGCCACCATCCCCTTCGGCGCCCGCGATGCGCTGCACTTCGTCCGCAACGCCGGGATTGAGCCAGGCGACCGGATGCTGATCAACGACGCCGGTGGCAGCATTGGCGTACTTGCTGTGCAGTTGGCCAAGGACCACGGGGCCGAAGCGACCGCCGTTGACACCGCTGCCAAGCTGGCAATGCTGCGCTCGATCGGCGCCGACCATGTGATTGACTATCAGCGTGAAGACTTCTCGCAAGCCGGCGAAGCCTACGACATCTTGTTCGATGTGGTTGGCTCGGTCTCCACGGGGAGGGCGCGTCGAGCGCTGCGGCCGGACGGGATCTTTCTTTCGGCCAACCCTACCCTGCGCCAGATGGCGGGGGGACAATGGACGCGGTTGACGACTGACCGGCGCGTGTTCCTCCGGCCAGCGGCCGGCTCAACGGCCGACCTGGCATTCTTGCGTAATTTGACCGAGTCGGGCCAACTGCACACGGTCATTGACCGCAGCTACCCGCTCGATCGAATCGTTGAGGCCCACCACTATGTTGAGACCGGCGCCAAAGCTGGTAACCTGGTGATCAGGATGCCGGTCAATGAGGGAGCGTACGCCATGGTTGATACCCGCATCATCCTGGCCGGCCTGTGGACCGCCCTTATGCTGACCTACCTGCTAGGCGACGTGCTGCGCATTTTCAGCGGCGACTTCGTCGCCGGCGAAATCGGCGGCATGAAGATTAGGCAGTGGATGTACCTGGGGATGGCCGTTCTGATGCTGATTCCGATCGTGATGGTCGTGCTATCACTAACTCTAGGTCAGCCAGTACTACGTTGGGTCACGATTGCAGCGGCGGCCTTTCTTTTCCTATTCAATCTGGTTGGGCTGCCAACCTACCCGTCGGCCTACGACAAATTCCTGATCGTAGTTGGGCTGGTGTTTAACGCTGTCACTCTCTGGTACGCCTGGAACTGGCGCTAGCGGCATGAACACCATGCGGGCGATCGTCGTCACCCGTCTTGGGCCGCCAGGGGCACTTCGTCTCCAACAAGCAGCCAAACCGGCCCCGCGGCCGGACGAAGTGCTGATCCGAGTTCACGCCGCCACGGTGACCGCCGGAGACGTGGTGGTCCGCCGCTTGCCATTCCTGGTCTGGCTGCCCTTGCGCCTATTGATCGGCCTGCATCGTCAGCGGATCCCCGGCCATGAACTTGCCGGCGTAATCGAGTCTATCGGGAGCCAGGTCACACGGTTTCAACCCAGCGACGGGTTCTTTGGCACAACCGCCGGCCGCAACGCTGGCGACTGCGCCGAATATGTCTCTGTACCCGAGACTCGCGATGAAGGTGTGCTGGCCACGATTCCACAAGGCGTGAGCTAAGAAGACGCGGCCGCCGCCCCGGTCGGCGGGCTGACTGCCCTGCATTTTCTGCGCCAGGGTGGCCTCGAGACGGGTAAGTCGGTCCTGATCTATGGCGCATCGGGCAACGTCGGCACCTTCGCCGTCCAGCTGGCCACGGCCATGAGTGCCACCGTCACCGGCGTCTGCAGTGGACGCAACCTTGAGTTGGTCCACTCGCTGGGCGCCGAGACTGTGATCGATTACCAACAGCAGGAATTCGCGCAAACCGACCAGCGCTTCAGTGTGTTCTTCAATGCCGTCGGTA
>DASWJQ010000064.1:0-29077 GCA_036397095.1 Anaerolineales bacterium | reverse complement strand
CGGCACCACCTCGTAATGGCTGGGCTCCATGCCAAAGAAACCGCGTCCCCCGGTGATCGAGCGCAGGTCGTTGGTATAGCGCTGGATCTCGGCCAGCGGCACTTGCGCCGTCACCACGCTGCGACCATGCTCGTTTTCCATCCCTTGCACCCGCGCCCGCCGGGTGTTGAGGTCGCCCAGCACATCGCCCATGTTGGCCTCGGGAACGGTCACTCGGATGTTCATAATCGGTTCGAGGATGACCGGCCCCGCCTCGCGGAAAGCAGCCTTGAAGGCCTCGCGTCCGGCGATTTCAAATGCTATTGCCTTGGAATCCACCGGGTGCTCCTTGCCATCGACCACACTGACCTGCACCTTCTCGATCGGGTAGCCGGCCACCACCCCCTTACCCATCACGCTGCGAACACCCTTTTCGATGGCTGGCATATAGCCTTGCGAGATGGCGCCGCCAAACACTTTGTTCTGAAAGACGAAGTTGTCTTCCTCGGTTGGCTCCACGGTCAGTTGGACCTCGGCGAATTGGCCAGCGCCGCCGGTCTGCTTCTTATGCCGGTACTGGGACCCGCCCTGGCGTGTAATCGTTTCCTTGAACGGTACCTTGGGCTCTTCGGTCAGCAGCCCCGTTTGGAATTTGGCCTCGGCCTTGCGGATGGCTACGTCAATGTGCTGGTCGCCCATCCCTTGCAGGATCGTCTGGTTGGTCGCCTGCTCATTGTGCCAGGTCAAGGTTGGATCTTCTTCCGAAAGGCGCGCCAGGGTCGGGCCGAGCTTGGCCGAGTCGGCCTGGGTCTTCGGATGCACCGCCACGGAGTACAAGGCATTTGGGTAATCGGGCATCGCCAGCTGAAGGGGGTGCCCCTTGTCGCACAACGTGTCGCCGGTCTGGGAGTGAGCCAGCTTGGCCACCGTGCCAATATCGCCAGCGTGCAAATGTTCCACCGCAAACTGTTCTTTGCCGCGTATCACATGTAGTTGGCCGAGCCGCTCGTCCTCCCGGCGGTTGGCGTTCCAGGCACGGCTGTCGCTGCCGAGTGTCCCGGAATACACACGCAGGTAAGTCAGCTTGCCGACAAACGGATCGGCGGTCGTCTTCCAGATGTAGGCCGCCAGGGATCCGGCGTCGCTGATCTCCAGTTCTTCCTCGCCGGCGGCACCCTCGGCCTTGACCGTCGGCCGCTCAGTCGGTGAAGGCATCAGTACCAGAATCGCATCAAGCAGCGCACGTGCGCCGAGACCATTGGTGCCCGCCGCCAGAAACACGGGGACATAGCGGCCCGAACGGATGACCCGGCTCAGGCCATGCAGGATTTCATCATCGCTCAGGCTCTGCCCATCCAGGTATTTCTCAAGCAGTGAGTCATCGCCCTCGGCGGCGGCTTCGATCAACTGAAGCCGGGCTTCCTCGGCCTGGTCCGCCAGTTCGTCCGGGATGGCTTGCGGGTCGGACCCGGCTTCGCCGTAGGCCTTCATCGATAGGACGTCAATTACGCCCTTGAAATTGAGTTTCTCACCCCAGGGGATCTGGACTGGCAGGAAGCTTGAGCCGGTCGGCAGGGTTGCGATCGAAGCCATCGCCCGCTTCAAACTGGCGTTTTCGCGGTCCATTTTGCTGACCACGACGAAACGCGGCAGCCCGAACTGCTGACAATAGTCCCAGACGACCTCGGTGCCGACCTCGACGCCGGCGACGGCCTCAATCAGAACCAGGGCTCCGTCGGCCACCCGCAGCGCCGAAATGACCTCACCGATGTAATCCGTGTAGCCGGGCGTATCCAGCAGGTTGATCTTGTGATCACGGTACTCGACCGGCAGGATGGCGGTCGACAGGGAATGCGCTCGTCTGATTTCTTCGTCTTCAAAGTCGGAGGCCGTCGTGCCGTCCTCGACTTTGCCCATCCGGGTGATGGCGCCGATCGTGAACAACATGGCCTCGGCCAGTGACGTCTTGCCGGCGCCGGCGTGTGACACCAGCGCGATGTTTCGCAGTGATACGGTGGCGTATTCCTTCATCGCAGCGGGCGTCCTCCGTGGGTAAGGATTGGCTGCCGGATTCTAAGTCAGCGGCAGTAGGTTGTCAAAGATTCGCGTCGAACTGGGGACCGGATGTTACAATCGCCCAACCCCCGACTGAGTAGACTGAGGCCACCTCATCAAACGTCCCGCTGGCGCACTCTCGACAGCCCGCCATGCTCCCCATGCCGCATTCCCCGCTGCGGTCCGCAGTCCGACCGGCAGTACAGGCAAACAGCCAGTCGTGGCGACATGCGTCAGCGCCTGACGTTCGAGTGGCGCTATCTGGTCGACCGCACACCATGGGACAGCGGCATCACCCCGCCCGAGGTTGAGCGCTACTTGCAGGACCATGTCCCGGGCCGCGCGCCGGAGCTTGGTTGTGGCACCGGGACCAACGCCGTTCGCTTGGCCGAGGCGGGCTGGCAGGTGACCGCCGTCGATATCTCCACGCTGGCGATTCTGTCAGCGCGGCGCAAGGCCGCCCGTGCGAATCGCGCCGTCACCTTAATGCGGGCCGATGTCGGCCGGGCCCAAGACCTGCGGGAGATACGGGGGCCCTTCGATCTTGCGCTGGACATCGGCTGCCTTCACGCCCTTCGTCCGGCGCAGCGCGTCGGATATGCCGGCCGGCTCCAGCGTTGGCTCTCACCGGGCGCCGACTACCTGCTTTACGCCTTCCTGCAGCCTAGCGAGCAGCCCAGCCGGTGGCCGAGCCCGGCTGAATTGGAGGCGCTCTTCACCAACGGCTTCCACCAAATCTCCATCGAGCATGGCGAATTCGACAGTCACCCATCCGCCTGGTTCCAGTACGAGCGCACGCCATGAGTCGCCATGTGCTGTTTCTGTTTATGGATGGCGTGGGCCTGGGCACGGACGATCCGGCGGTCAATCCTTTGGCGGCGGCCCGCATGCCCCAACTGCGCAAGTTGCTTGGCGGCCAGCCGTTGGTGGCGTCGGCCGCCGGCTTCCACGGAGAGCGGGCCTCAGTCCTTCGTCTCGACGCGCAGATGGGGGTCGAGGGAACTCCGCAGTCGGCCACCGGACAGGCCGCCCTGCTCACCGGCAAGAATGTCTCCCAACTGATTGGCGGCCACTACGGTCCAAAACCCAACCCGGAGATTGCCGCCATTTTGGAGCAGGGCAATCTGTTCAGCCAGGTAGTGGCCCGGGGCGGGAAGGCAGCCCTGCTCAACGCCTACCCACCCCAATACTTCGCCAACATCGAATCCGGGCGCCGACTGTACTCGTCCATTCCACTGGCGGCCGACGCCGCCGGCCTGTCGCTCAAGACAGCGGAAGATCTTGTGTCCGGCCAGGCCTTTTCGGCCGACTTCACGGGCGCCGGTTGGGCGTCTCAACCGAACTTCCCGCCGGCACCGATCTACAACGAAAGACAAGCCGGCCAACAATTGGCCCTGACTGCCGGCCAGTATCAGCTCGCCTGGTTTGATTATTGGGCCAGCGATTACGCCGGTCACAAGCAGGCGATGCAGCAGGCTGTCGAGATGATGGAAGGCTTCGACGGTGTGCTTGGTGGCTTGCTCAGCGCATGGGATACCTCTGGCGACCTGATCATCTTGACGTCCGACCACGGCAACATGGAGGACATGAGCGTACGGGGTCACACCAGGAACCCAGTGCCGGGCCTGCTGATTGGGCCCGACGAGGCGCGCCGCCAGGCGGCGGACCGACTGACGGACCTGACCGACCTGGCTCCCTTCCTGCTTGACTTCCTCTTCGGCCCGGACCGGGGAGGTGCATGATATGATGAGCGCCGCTTTCCAATCGGAGCAACGAGCCTCGATGACCATCAGCTCAGAAGAACTGCGCTATGTCATGCGCAGTTGGTCTACCGGTGTGTCGCTGGTTAGCTCGCACCACGACGGCCTGCGTCACGGCATGACGGTCAGCGCCTTTACCTCCGTCTCGCTCGAACCTCCGCTTGTCTTGATTTCGCTCGAACGCATCACACGCACCCGCAGGCTGGTAGATGCAAGCGGCCACTTTGCCGTCTCCATACTGGCCGCCGATCAACGCGAGCTGTCAGACCGCTTTGCCGGGCGCATCCCCGATGATGGCGATCGGTTCGAGGGTATTGCCACCCGGGACACCCCCTCCGGTTGTCCGGTGCCGCACGACAGCCTGGCTTTCCTCGACTGCCAGGTGACCACGACCTATGAAGGCGGAACCCACACGATCTTCCTGGGCGAGGTGCTGGCTGCCGAAGTGCTGCGCCAGGCGCCCCCTCTGCTGTACTTCAACCAGGATTACCGCTCGCTGCTTGACCCTGAGGGGGAACCACCAAGGCGCTAAGTGCATAAAGGTGTCAAGAGGGATCACAAAGGCAAGTACGGCTGTCAGTTGTCAGCCGTCAGCGGCACGTAGTAGGCTGAGAACCGTCACCGGATTGCTTCGAGGCCAACGCCGAACGCGCTCCTTTGTGCTCCTTACTCTCCCCTTTGTGTCCCTGGAGTCCTTGTGGTTAATCCAGCCGCTCGAAGCGATCCACATTGAGCACGAAGACGGTCGCCCGGCGGTGGGTCGTGTCCACGGGCGGGGTAGTATGGCTGCGGATGACCTCCAACGCCGAGTCGACCCGCTCGGCATCCGTTCCAATGATCAACGTGGTGTTGCCGCGGCGGAAGAAACCACCGGTCGAAGCGATACGGGTGACACCGAAGGAGTCGTCCGTCAATGCCTTGAGCACGTTCTCGGCGTCCTCGTCCCGCAGCACAACAATCATCATCTTCACGGCTAGAACTCCTCGTAGCGGTCCACATCCAGCACAAAGACGATAGCGCCCGAAATCTCAACCGGACGCCCGGCAGGCGCGTCACCATCCGTCAACGGCCCCGTCAGGAATTCGACTCGCTGCTGGGTTGCATTGCGCAGCGCCTCGATTGTCTCGCGCAGTTTGCCCGCCGGAATGCCGACCAGAAGGATGTGGTTCGGTTGGCCCAGAAAGCCGCCGATGCTATCAATGCGGGTGGTGGGCACGCCGCGCAGGGCCATGGCATTGTTGGCCGACTCGAAATCTCGCTGTTGGATCACCGCCGTCACCACATGCTTGATCGGCTCCCGGTGATCGGCCACCAGGATCGAGCGTGCCCAGAATTCGACGCCAGAGTCGAGTGCCAGATCGACCTCGGCCACCAATTCTTCGTAGGTTTCATCCGAGATGACCCCGTCGCGGCGTAATGTCGCCAGCATGCTGCGCTGCGCCCGCAGCGACTCCCGCCGTGCTGTGGCCATCTCCTCGACCTCGAGCTCGGGTGCACTGCGCAGCACTTCTTGCACCGCCCCTGTCAAGCCATCAACCCGCCGCTCCATCACCGGCCGCAGCGCACGCCAGGTGTGCGACGACACCAGGCCCTGGCCGTGCAGATCCCGCAGATGATCGTAGCTAGCCTGGGCTGCCAGTGCCCGGGCGTGGCGTCGTTCGTACTCGATTTGTTCTTCGCTGCGCACAATTAGCTTGAGCCTGTGCACCAACCAATCCATCGAAAGGCCTTGCACCAATAGGGTGAACAACACGACAGCAAAGGTCATCACGATCATCGTCTGGCGTTCGCCGCCTACCGCCGACGGCAGGCTCAAGGCCAGCGCCAGCGCGATGGCGCCGCGCAGACCGCCCCAGAACATGACATGTCGCCAGCTGTGGGGCATATCCTTTCCCAGCCGCGAAAGGCCGTAGATCCCGATCGCCCGCGCCAGCAGCACGCCGGCAATGGCCCACAGCACCGGCTGCCAGTTGGCGACCAAGGCCGGGACCTCCAGGTCGAGTCCAATCAGCAGGAAAACCGCCGAGTTGGCCAGGAAGGCGACGTACTCCCAGAAGTTGAGCACCACAATGCGTGTCGTGGGCGACATGCCCTCGGGGCCAATGTTGCCGTTGATCAGGCCGGCCGCCACAACCGCCAGCACCCCGCTCACATGCAACTGCTCCGCCAGCAGGTAGGCGCCGAACGCCAGCACGGTGGTCAGGGTGGTTTCCACCAAATGGTCGTCGATTCGCCGAAGCAGGGACAGTGTCAACCAACCGAGCACCCCGCCGACCAGCAGTCCACCGCCTGAGACCGTCAGAAAGTCGATGAGGCCATCGACAACTGAAAACCGGCCGGCCACCACGGCCACCACCGCCAGATTGAAAACGACGATGGCCGTACCGTCGTTGAACAGGCTCTCGCCCTCCAACAGCACCTCGAGCCGCTTGGGCGCTCCCAGCTTGCGGAAGATAGCCACCACCGACACCGGGTCGGTGGCCGCAATCAGGGCCCCGAAGATCAGCGCCGACCCCAGGCTCAGCCCGCCGCCGAAGTGTACAACGCCGCCGACCAGGACCATTGAAAGCAGCACCCCGGGGACAGCCAGCAAGACAATCGTCCGGTAGTTTTCCCGCAGCCGGCTCAGATTCAGATGAAAGGCAGCCTCGAACACCAGCGGAGGGATCAGCAGGGACAGGATCAGTTCCGATGTCAGCTCGATACCGAGCGGGGAGCGAAACGATAGCACCAGCCCGGCAATGACCAGCGCCACCGTATACGGAATGCGGAAGCGGCGGACGACGATCGCCACGACCGAGACAATCAGCAGCAGTTCCAGGACCAGGATCTCGATTTCGACCAATTCGTTCATGCCAAGTCCCCGGTCAGGTCAGCCTCAACGTGTGAACAGCGGGAAGGCCAGCAGGTAAGCCAAAGTAGCCACCAGACAAGTAACCACCATTACCGGCAGACCGCGTTTCGCCCACATCACGGCATCAATCGGCTCGCGTGTTCGCTTCGAAAGCTGCACAACAATGATATTGGCTGTCGAACCGATAATCGTGCCGTTGCCGCCAAAGCCGGCGCCAAAGGCCAGTGCCCACCACAGGGGGAAGACCTCAACACCGCTGCCCTCGAGGTACTGGATCACCGGGATGAGGGCGACGGTAATCGGGATGTTATCTACCATCGCCGAGGCGATAGCCGTCAGCCAGATGATCGCAATCCCTGTCAGTTGTGGTCCGGAGCCGCTAATCGCCAGCACCGCCTCTTCAATGAAAACCAGTGCCCCGGAATGTTCCAACCCGCCGACCATAACGAACAGCCCCATGAAGAAGAGCAGGACCGGCCACTCGACCAAATGCATTGCCTCGTCCACACTCGGTCGAAGCCAAACCAGGGCAACCGCCGCCATGCTGACGGCAATGAACGAGGAGGTCAGGTTGAGCTGGCCCTGCAGGAAAAAAAGGCCGACCGTCACCAGCAGCACGATGCCGAGTTTGCGGGCCGTGACCGGATCATGGAGTGCCTCCCCGGGGTCAAGTCGGTCGAGCACCTCGGGATTGGCCGGCCGAGACCCCAGCTGCCGGCGGAAGAGCAGCAGGAGCGTCGCCAGGGCCGCCAGCCAGGCCACCGCCACCAACGGGAGTGAGTGGGCCAGAAAATCGTTGAACGTCAGCTCGGCGGCCGAGCCAATCAGCACGTTGGGCGGATCGCCGATCAACGTAGCTACGCCACCGGTATTGGACAGGATTGCCTCGGCGACCAGAAAGGGGACCGGCGACAGACCCAAGATTTCGGTGATGAGTACGGTCACCGGTGCGATCAGCACCACAGTCGTAACGTTGTCCAATACCATTGACAGCAGGGTGGTCACAAGACCCAAGAGCACCAGCAAACGCACTGGCCGGCCGGCTGAGATGCGGGCGGCCCGGATCGCCAGGTACTCGAAGGCGCCGGTAGGGCGCAGCAAAGCAACCAGCGTCATCATGCCGAACAGCAGACCGATGGTCTCGAAATCGACCGCCTCAACCGCCAGGTGCTCGTCGTAGAAGCCGAAGTACATGCCGGCGCCGACCATCAAGCTGGCGCCGGCTAACGCCACGATCGTGCGGTCAAGCCGCTCGCTGAGGATTAGCGCCAGGGCGACAAGGAAGATAGCAGCAGCAACCAGGGCAGGCGACATCGGCAGTGCCGGCGGCTACGAGCCGCCCAACCTGTCTCGCAAGAAAGAGGTGCCAACATCAACCCAGGAGGCCAGCCCAACGAGCTGGTCCTGTTCGTCCACAACCGGCAGGTCGCGGATGCGGTGCTGGCGCATGATGGCCGCCGCCCGCATCAGCCTACAATCGCCGACCACGTGGATGGGCGCCTCCATCAGCTCGGCGACGGGCCGGTTGAGCAGTTCCTCGGGAATTTCAGACGTTTCCAGCGCTCCAAAGTCGTGAACGAAGTCATAGTCCTCGATCATCCCGACGAAGGCCGGCATCGAAAGTTCGAGAACCTGGCGCAGCCCGAGGACACCGACCAGCTTGCCGGTCTGGTCAACCACCGGCAGCAATCCGACACGGTTGTCGACAAAGGCCCGAATCGCCTCCCCCAGCAAGGCGTCGGACTTGATGGAAATGACGTTGCGCTTCATAACCGACCGGATGTCCATCATCGCCTCTCCCAGTCAGGGTTTGGGCCCGTTTGAGCGATCCTGCAAGCCAACGACCCGGCTGACCGGCACCACAAACAGAATGCCGCTATGGTCATCGTCCAGGCTGCCGATGACGGCTTCGGCCGATTGCACCAGACGGTCAACGTCAAAGTCGTCCGGCACTACGCTGAACACAGTGCGGCTTGCAGCTTCCTGACCCCGCATCACCGAGCGCAAAGAAGGGAACAGCGGTAGATCATCGCGGATCGCCGGGCCCTGCACACGTTGGGTCAGTCCGCTGCTGTCAAAAATCGTCAGTCCACCGACTCCGGCTTCAACCCAGGCATGAATGACATCGTCGACTTGGGCCGGGTCATGAATGACCAGCACGATCAACTGGGACATTCTACGCCTCCTCTCTGGCGAACGCCCATCGCAGGAGCGGCGGTGTGGCCAGGGTCGTCACCAGGACCATCAGCACGACGATTGTAAACATCTCCGCCTCCAGGATGCCGGCGCTCACACCGACACCGGCAACGATCAAGCCAACCTCTCCCCGCGAGATCATCCCCAAACCCATACGTCCGGCCGCTCCCCAGCCAAATCCGCCTATGCGCGCCCCCAAGCCCGAACCGACCAGCTTGGAGACGATCGCCACGGCGATCAGCAAAAGACTGAACAGCAAGTCTGAGCCGTCCAGCGTGCGCAAATTGGCTTGAAGGCCGATATCGACAAGAAACAAAGGGACAAAGAAAGCGTAGGCCAGGCGGTGCAGTCCATGCTCGATTTCCTCACGCAGGTGACTGCGACCGAGACCCAATCCTGCCAGAAAGGCGCCGGTGATGGCGGCCACGCCCCCGAAAAACTCGGTCGCCCAGGCAAGGAATAGCACGCTGGCGAGCGCAATGGCCAACACCCCTTCGCTGGCCCGCAGCCTTTGCGCCCAGTGAAGGACCCGCGGCAGGATCACGAGCGAAACGGCGGTCACTGCCCCGAGCACAAGGCCCATCCGGCCGATTTCGTAGACCAAAGCGGCAACCCCGCCGCCCCCGGCGAGTGCAACCAGGAACAGGGATAGGCTGACGATGACCAACACGTCGTCAATCACCGCCGCGCCCAACAACGCGATCCCTTCCCGGGTACGCAACCGGCCCAGCTCAAGCAGTGTCTGGGCCGATATGCTCACACTGGTGGCGCTAAGAGTGATCCCGAGGAAGATGGCCTCCGTCTGCGGCAGGCCAAAGGCCAGCGCCAGCGCCAGCCCCAGCAAAATTGGCACAACCACCCCGAGCACCCCGGCCAACAGGGCTGGCTGGCCCGACCGGCGCAATTCGGTGAGTTCCACCTCCAAACCAGCAGCGAACATCAAGAAGAGCACGCCAATCTGACCGAGCGCGTGAACCACATCGCGGAGCTGCTCGCCGGCCAGCAACGGCTGGCCCAGCAGATCCAGGAATGTCGGGCCCATCAACAAGCCAGCCAACAATTCCCCCAGAACCGCCGGTTGGCCAAGCCTTGCAGTGAGGCTTCCCGTGACCTTTGCAACCGCGATGAGAACGGCAAGCGCCAGGAAGAGCCCCAATAGCTCGGATTCGGCTGCGGCTGCCAAGAAATGAGCCGGTAAGTCGATCAGCGCCATGTACCACCTAAGTTCCATTGGCTGGGGAAATCGGGAAACGGCCGACGACGGCGGAGCGCCGGCAGTATAACATGGGGTCTCACCAGGTCAGCTTGCTGCGGAATACGCTCGCAGCGAATGACCTTCCGGAACCTCCACCCGACTGCCATCCGCCATTTCGATCTGGGTCGGGCCAGCCAGCGGGCGATGGACGGACAGACCGCGCCAGCGGATGGTAACTGGCCAGGGGAAGGGGTTGGCGCCACGGATCTCGACCCGCCGCCCATGAACCAGGTGGACGCCTAGCGTCCGCAGGAACAGTCCCAACGGCGCCAGGCCGGCGCTGTGTCCTCTTGGCCCCATACCTTCGAGCCGGTCCGGATGGTAGTAGGCATGGAATTGGTTGCCGGACTTGAGGCTGCCGATGGCAGCCGCCATGAGCCGATCCACCAAAACCGCCGCCCGCTCGCTGCGCCCAGCCTCCAGCAATGCCTCGCCGAGCATCTCGTTCCACAAGGGCCGCACGCCGCAAGCCTCGAAATGCTCATCCGGCAGATAATCCGTGCTGTCGGCCGGCACCGAAGCAATCCCGGCGGAGCGCCACAAGCCTTCCGGCCGCAATAATGTCGCCAACGCCTGGTCGACTTGGGAGTCGTTAACCGCCCCTGACCACAACGGCAGCCACTGCGTCACGTCTGGCCGCTGGCTATCAGGCAGGTGAACTTCGACCCGGAACACCTTGGACAGTCCTTTGACGGCCACCTTTTCGACGCTGGCAAAGGTATTCTCGCTGGTGACCGTCCCCACATTCCAGAACCAGTGGATGTCGCCTCGCTCGATGCGCTCGGTGCGGAACTGCCCCTTCGGCCCCCGGCCGTGGATCGTGATCTGTGCCCGGTGTGCGTCCTCTTCCGGCCCGAGCAAGCGGACAACCAACCGCACCTCGGGTTCAAACTTCTTGCCGACGGCGATCCGGCCTGCCCCTTTCAACTTGCCGAGCCGTTTGCCATCGCCGCTGACATGCGTGTCCCGGTCCAACGGCAACCAGCGTCCGTCCTTTTCCGACCAGGCCCGGGCGAGTGCTTGGCGCAACCCAGAGAGCTTAGCTTCCAGCGGCGGAATGGCCTCTGTTCGGCCAACGGCCTCGTGGATCGCGATCAGACTGATACAGTCCCGCGCCAGGTAGGCCGCCAGGTCGGGGCACTCGGCCAACCGGATGTCAAGTCCCTGACCCCAATCGGCCCATTGGACAAAGGTCGGTGACTCGGGGTAGCCGGATTGGACCGGGTTCTCCCATTCAGGCAAGCCGTCGCCATCCCGGTCCCGCTTGCGGTCAAACCAGGCATTGAAGTAGTCGGTCAAGGGCCCGGCCAACTCGCGCAAGAAGTCTTTGGACCCGGTCTGGCGGTAGAGGCGCCAGGCAATCGTGGCCAACAGGGGCGGGCAGTGGTCGCCGGCACGCTGCCCGGCCAACCCCGGCCGGCGGTCGACCTCGCCACGCGCCGACTGGGTGTAGAAGAAGTTGTGCAACAGGCCTTCTACTTGTTTCGGTGCCGCCGCCTGGATCTGGCTGGCCAGCGCAAACGCCGCAAAGGCGCCCTGCCCGCTCCAGGCATCGGCGTGATCGCGGCCATCACCCTTGGCCGAGTAACCGTCATCAATTCCGCGCTTCGCCACCGCCGAGCTGAAGGGTAGATGGTGGCTCGACGATAACAGGCAACCCAGTCCGGCCTTTTGCGCCATCCACAGGGCGGCGTCCCAATCGGGGTCGCCCGTCTCGACTTCGACCCAGCCGCCGTTGACCCGCTCAATCCGGCCGACTTCCTGGTCCCATGCCAGGTCAACAGCCCGGCGAGCCACCTCAAATCCGGCCGCCGCCGTCCGCTGGCCGCTGGCGACCCACACCAACCTCTGCGGCTCCCCCGGCTGCAGCAGCTGGCCAACCGTGAGCGCTGGATGTACCAGCATGTCGGCAAACGCCCCGCCCGCCAAAAACAGCATGGGCTCCAACTTGCTGGTCTTGCCCACCAGCACGGTCGCACCTTGGAGATTGCGCTCGGCCATCGGCTGCCCCCCGTCCGCCGGCCGCAACAGGGCATGCAGGCGCAAGCGGTGTTCCTGTGGGACTTCACTTGTGTTAAGCAGACTCAGCCGGCCAAGTACCGTGTGGGAATCATAGGCCCAGTATTCGGCCTCCACTTCCAGTTGATCGAATGGACGACAGCGCAACCGCAAGTAGTTGGGGAATGCTTGAACCAGGATGGGCGGCTCCGAAAAGCTGGTGGGATCGGCGCGGGTCCGCCCAAACCATTGAAAGCTGGGAAACACGGTCATCATTCGTGCCCGCAGGCCGTACGTTGTTTCCAGGGCCAATCCGGGCGGCTCGCCGCCCAGGCGCAGTTCCCAGATCTGATCGTCGAGGTAGTCGGTCTCGACCAGGCGACAGTCGGCGGCCAGGGTCAGCGACACGGGCGACGGGGGAAGGAGTGGGATCGGTCGCATGCGAGCATTGTACGGAGCACCGAGCCAATCGTCAAAGGCATGCTAGAATCGCCCGACTCAGCAGCGGGAGGCAAGCCGATGGCCGAAAGTATGCCGGTCCGTCGCGGCCAATACTTCGAGGAATTCGAGGTCGGCCAGCGAATCATCACCCCAGGACGAACGCTGACCGAAGCCGACATCGTTCACTTCGCCGGCATCTCCGGCGATTTCAACTCGATTCACACCGACACGGTCTACGCCGAGGGTAGCGCATTCGGCCAACGGGTGGCCCACGGACTGCTTGGACTTTCGATCGCCTCCGGGCTGGCCGTCCGCACTGGAATCATGGAAGGCACGGTCATGGCTTTCCGCGAAATCACGGCTTGGAAATTCAGCCTGCCGCTGTACATTGGGGACACGATCCACGTCGAAATCGAAGTCCAACATGCCAGACCGATGGCTCGCCTCGGCGGCGGTCTGGTTGAAATGGAGCTGGACGTCAAGAATCAGCGGGGTGAGTCCGTGATGCGCGGCGGCTGGCGCGTGCTGGTACAGGGCCAACCGGCCGACGCCTGAATTCGGGCCCGGAATGCCTGCGTGCTATAATCCGCCGCTATGACCGACCAGCGGGACGAGGACGCCCCCCTGGATGAGGGTTCCCAAGGCGACCCGGGCCAGGGCGAAGAAACCGAGCGCCCCGACCGCCGCCCGAGCGGAGAACCATCCCCCCGAACCCCACCAGTTTCTCCCTCACGCCATCCGACCGGTGCACCTGACCTGACCGGCGGCTGGTACGCCGACTCATTCGACGAGGCGGACACACCCGCGGCCGAGCCGCCACAGCCCAGCCGGCCGACGCCGCCACGACCCTTCAGTTCAGGCTACACGCCGCCCCCGGTTGACGATGAAGCGTTGGCCATCCCCCAAAGGGTGCCGGAGCGCGATGTGGGGGCAACCCAGGTTAGCCCATCTGCCTACCATATGCCGCCGGCCAACGGCGGCAATGGCGGACGCTGGGCAGGCAAGCTGGGCCGTTGGGACACTTTTGGCGGGTGCCTGGTCCGGATGTTGATCATGGGACTGTTCGTCCTGGTGGCCATTGCCATTGCCGTAATCTCGTTTGGCGTCTACCAGTATTACGCCGTCGCCTCGACGCTGCCTTCGGTCGAAGATCTGCAATCACGGGCGGCCCAATTCGAAACCACGCGCATCCTGGATCGCCAGGGCAATCTGCTCTACGAGATCCTGGACCCGAACGCCGGTCGACGCACGTACGTTCCCCTTGAAGAGATCTCACCGTATATGGTGGCCGCCATCATCGCCACCGAGGATGCCGGCTTTTACAGCCACCCGGGTTTCGATCCGATGGCAATCGTGCGCGCCTACACGCAGAACTTGCAGGAGGGCGAAACCGTCTCAGGGGCCTCGACCATCACACAGCAAATCGCGCGCAATCTGCTCTTCACACCCGAAGAGCGCAGTCAGGTCAGTGCCCTGCGCAAGATCCGCGAAATTATGCTGGCGCAGGAACTCACCCGGCGCTACACCAAGGATGAGATCCTAGAGCTGTATCTCAACCAGATTTATCTCGGCAACCTGGCGTATGGCGTCGAGGCCGCCGCTCAGACCTACTTCGGCGTCCCAGCCGGCCAACTCGACCTGGCCCAGGCCTCCTTCCTGGCCGGCCTGGTCCAGGCGCCTTCGGTCTACGACGTGCTCACAAACCGCGAGGTGACGCTCAACCGCCACCGCCAGGTGCTGTCGCTGATGGTTATTGCCAGCGAGGACCAGGGTTGCTTGTTTGTCAGCAACAGCCCGCAGGACATCTGCGTGCGGCCCGAAGACGCTGGTGCGGCGGCGGCGGTCATGACGAACTATGAATTCCGTCAGGCCGAGGTCTCGATCCGCTTCCCGCACTGGGTCAACTACGTCCGCAACTTGCTCGAAGGGCTTTACGAGCCGCAGACGATTTACCGCTCCGGTTTCACCGTGCACACCACCCTCGACCCCTACCTGCAGGAGCGGGCGCAAGCTTTGGTCCATGCTCAAATCGAGGCGCTGGCCGACCGTCGCGTAACCAACGGCGCGCTGGTCGCCATCGAGCCGTCGTCGGGGGAAATCCTGGCGATGGTTGGGTCGGCCGATTACTACGATGAGGCCAGCGATGGACAGATCAATATGTCGGTTCAGCCACGTCAACCGGGTTCGTCCATCAAACCATTGACCTACACCGCCGCGTTCGAACAAGGCTGGAATCCAGGCACCTTGATCTGGGACGTACCCTCCGAGTTCCCACCGTCGGGCAACCCCGATGATCCACGGCCGCCCTATGAGCCGGTGAACTACGATGAACGCTTCCACGGCCCTGTTACCGTACGCTCGGCGCTGGCCAACTCGTACAATGTGCCAGCCGTCAAGACGCTCGACTTCGTTGGCATCTACGACGACCCGGCCACGCCGCAAACCGATGGTCTGGTCCCCTTTGCCGAACGCCTGGGCATCACCACCTTCAACCGCGATGACTATGGTCTCAGCTTGACGCTGGGCGGTGGCGATGTCAGTCTGCTCCAGTTGACAGGGGCCTACGCCACCTTCGCCAACCAGGGCGTACGCATGCCGCCCGTGGCCATTACCCGGATTGTCGATCATCGCGGCGACACTGTTTTCGAGCACGAGCCGCCGGCCGGCGAGCAGGTAGTCCGGCCGGAGCACGCCTTCCTGATCACCTCGATCCTGACCGACAACAACGCCCGCACGCCGTCGTTCGGCCCCAATTCGGCCCTCAACCTTCCGTTTCTGGCGGCGGCCAAGACCGGGACGACCAATGATTTCCGCGACAACTGGACGCTGGGCTTCACCGCCGACGTTGCCGTTGGCGTGTGGGTGGGCAATGCCGACTACACGCCGATGGAGAACACGTCCGGGCTGACCGGCGCCGCTCCGATCTGGCACGATTTCATGATTGAAGCCATCGACCACCTGGCCGACGGCACGCCGACACCCTTCACCCGGCCGCATGGCATTGTTGAGCACACCATATGCACCATCTCGGGGGCGCAGCCATCGGAGTGGTGCCCAGACCAGCGCATTGAGTTCTTCGCCGAAGACCAACCGCCGAGACCCCGGGAAGAGGATCTATGGAAAGAGGTCTGGGTTGACGGCTACTCGCTTTTACTCGCTTCGCCCGAGTGCTCCGATTTTGCCGAGGAGAAGCTGGGTCTGAATGTGCAGGACCCGTTTGCTCGTGAGTGGCTCCATGAAGACAGCCAGGGCCAGGCCTGGGCCGAGGACGTCGGTTTTGAGGATGATCCCATCTTCTTCATCCCAGACGAAGCCTGCTCGGCCGACAGCCCGCGGCCCATCGTCGAGATCACCGAGCCCGACCAGTTCGCCACCATCACCGGTCCAACCCTGACGATATTCGGGCGAGCCGCTGGCACCGATGATTTCCGCGATTGGATTCTGGAGTACGGGGTTGGCTCAGACCCGGATGGCTTCCCCGACCTAACCCGCTCAAACAACCAGCACACCAACCCCGACGAATTGTTCCAATGGGACCTGGCAGGAGTGCCCAACGGGCCCATCGTGCTGCGTCTGACCGTGCGCAGCGAGGCCGGCGGCCGGGCGCGCGTCGAAGTCCGGTTCACCCTGGCCCAACCGACACCGACACCGACCTCGACACCGACGGCCAGCCCAACACCCACGGCGACGCCGACTCCGTCGGAGACCCCAACCCCGAGCGAAACGCCGCTGCCTTCTGCTACTCCGACGCCGTAGCAATACCTCGAAAGCTCCAGGTCATCAGATCCTTCTGCCGAGTTACAGGTGATAAGGGATAAGTGACAGGTGATAAACAACCTGCACGCCGGTGCCGAATTACACACGGAGTCGCCCGATACGAGTTCCTAAGCACCTATCACAAATCACTTGTCACGTATCACCTATTACCCCTCTCGCCCTCCTTGCCAAACCTACAACAGCGGCAACTGCGGTTCCTGATGTTCGGGCGGATCGATCCCCATCCGCTCGATCAGCGTCTCACGCGTCAGGGTGGTGTCGGAGTGTAGACGCCGGATATGGCGGAACTTGACCACTTGTAGGCCGGTGGCCAGTCGCTGGGCCAGCCGAGGGTCGCGTTTGGCCTTCTCGGCGATCAATCCCGATCGCCCGCCCGGCACGACATAAACCAAGGCTTGTTGATCACCCGGCTGGGGCTGGCTGAGGATGGCGGATTCCTGGATGTGGAAGGAGTACTGGTGTTCGGCATGTAGACGCCAGTGGATCGGGTCTTGTCCGGCAACAGCGTAACCCAGGTTTTCACCCAGGGACGCCAGGTCGGCTCGGATCGACCGAACGTCTTGTTGGCGTTGCGCGTCCCGGTCTTCCGGGCGCAGGCTCCAATGCCCGAGGTCATCGGTAAGTCCGTAGGATGCGAGACAAGCCAGGATCAGCTCACGGTCCGGTGTCTGCAAACCCGGCAAATGGCGGCATATCTCACGGTCAAGCTCGATCGGATCCCAACCGCCGCGGCGGCGCAGCGCCTCGACGACCTCGCGTTCAACCCGGTCGGCCAGCGGCGCCGCGGCGCCCTGTGGATCGGTGAGCCAATAGATGCCCGACTCGGGGTCCTGCCGCTGATCGAGCCGGATGAATGTCCTGGGCTCGGCCAACACCTGCTCCAGTTGGCGATGGAGCTCGGACACCGGCGGCTCGCTCGTCATTCCCCAGATCCAGCCAAAGCCGCGTGCCTTGGCCAGCCGGCCGGCGGCTTCGGCAAAGAGCACCCCGTACGGCGTGGGCTCCCCCCGCTGGCATATTCGAGATTCGAGCCACCCCGGCAGTTCGGCAGCAACGGCCTGCCAGGTTGTCAGCCCGGCGGGTGATGGCCCCACGTGCAGCCGCATCTGTGCCTGCCGCTCGTCGACCCGCAGGGCCAATCCTTCCAAGGCCAGCCCGGCGGCGTCCAGTCCGGCAGCACAGGCGCCGACGAAGCGCGGTTCGGCCTCCGGAACGAAAACGTAAGCGGGTATCGCCGCCGGCAGCACTTCGGTCAGGTGGGCGACCGTGCTGCGCAGCGCACCGGCATGCCAGCCCCAATCGTAGCGACGACGGCGCAGCGCCGCTCGGATCGGTTCGGAAGCTTCGCGCCCCCAAATCCAGGCCGTCCACAAGGCGGATAGCGTCCAGAACGCCTGGTTGGGCCTGGGCGGAACCGTCAGGAGAACCCCGTCGAAATCATCCGGCAGCGTGCTGGCCAATTGCCGGACCGAGCCGCTGAAGATGGCGACCGCGCTGGGCGTCGGTGGTCCGCTCTCCGGCCACCAACGAATGCCGACACCGCTCGGATCCCAGGCCCACGTGCCAACAGCCCGTTCGAGCGCTCGCCAGACATTAATTTCCTTGAATTGTGGCGATGGGCTCAGCTGTTTCGGCCGGCTGCGGCCTTCGGGGTGGGCCCACATGCTGTCGGCGGCGTCGAAGGAGCTCAGAAGCAAGGCATGCAAGGCCACCGCCTCGCGCCCTTCCAGCCGCACCTGCTCGGCCTTGTTGATCAGGGTCACAATGGCGTACAACGCACGGCCGGGATAGACGGCCAGGGCGGCTTCGGCATGCTGCCGGTTGGGATCCCCCACGGGCGCCACCGCCTCCAGGGCTTGCGCGTAGGTGAGACCTTGGCGTGGATAGGCAGCCGCAGCTTCCATGTCGCGCTCGTCGACCGGATCTTCACCGGCATGGCCGCACTGAATGCAGGCGTAGGCCTTCAGGATCGGAACTTGGCTTTCTGCGTTCCAAACGAAGTAGTCGGCGGGCACCCGCTCGCCGCAGCGCAGGCAGTGAGTCGCATACAGCTCGAGCACGAATGGTTCGAGCCGTTGGCCATCCTTCTCCATCGAGGCCAACCGTGACAGACCCGCCTGAAGCTCCTCGTGACTGAGCGGGTCGAGCCTGCGTTCGAGCAGGAACCGGGTGACGGGGTTGTTGCAGGCCACCACGACCGCGGCCCCGGCCTGCGCCGCCTCGATCGCCAACTGGGGGGAACTGCCGAACGGATCCAGTACGACCTTGCCCGCCCAGCCCTCACGCCCGATCACACGTTCAACCGTGCCGAGCTCAAGGGGTGGCAAGAATCGACCCAGCGGGCCTTCTGCCCGAACGGGTTCGCCTACCACGAAGGCAATGTCCATGGTTCGTGAGTATACGGTATCCATTGGACGGCGGTTGCCGGCCCAGCGCCGCGCGCTTAGACTCGTCTCTATGTGGCCACCTCGGGCTCGGCGACGACGGCTTGGATTGACGCTGGGACTGCTGATCCTGGCGGGCTTAGCCTGTCGCTTCACTAATGACCTGCAAGCCACCGAAACGAGCGGGCCCGGCTTTTTACCGCTGACGGCCATGGCCCAGGTCACGCCGCCGCCAGCGCCCCGCATTGCCTGCCCGATTCCGGCCGGCCAGGTCTCCCCGCCGGCCGTTGAGTCACCGGCCCAGTTTGGCCGGGCCTTGCTCTCCTATTTGAACGCCGGCGGCCAGGCGACCCAGCTCACCGAGAGCACGCCTGGCCTGACGCTGTCCCGTCCTGATTTGGATGGTGATGGGTACGTCGATCTGGCTTTCAGCCTGTTGTCGGGCGGCGGCCAGCTTCAGCCTGAAGGAGCCGTCTTCGTCTACCGCTGCCGGCAGGAGCGGTTCGAGTTGGTCTACACCGACCTATCAACCCCCGAGCGCGGCGCGCCTCAGGTTGAACAGGTGGCTGATGCAACGCTTGACGGGGCCGACGACCTGCTGGTCACGCAGGAGGCGTGCGGGGCCCACACCTGTTTCGTCCACGTCCAATTGCTGAGCTGGACTGACGGCACACTGGTCAATCGTTTCGAGGGCGCGACCGACGATTTGCCGGGTCCGACGGTCGAACTCGAGACCAGCACCGGCGCCCCGGCCAATATCATTGTCACCGGCAGCGGCTACAACTCGGTGGGCGCCGGCCCCTACCGCCGCCTGGAGCGGACATGGAGCTGGGATCCGGTGTCCGGGTTTTTCCGGCCCAGCAGCGAGCGTGAGCTGCCAAGCGACTATCGCATCCACCTAGTCCATGACGCCGATCAGGCCGCCGCAGACGGGCACCTTTCCTTGGCGCTGGAGCTCTTCCAGGCCGCCGCCACCGATCCGTCACTGCGCCCATGGGTTGAGGCCTCCGTTGAGCAGCCGACGCTTGCAGGCTATGCCCGCTTCCGTCAAATGGCCATCTCGCTCCGCCAGGGGGCCGAGGGACAAGCCGGCGACTACCTGCAGGCACTTCGTGACGAGGCTGCCGGCGATCCGGCAGCGGCTTATGTCGGATTGGCGGAAGCCTTCTGGGCAGTCTATGGGCAAACCGGCAGTGTTGATCAGGCCTGCCGGGAAGCGCAAGCCTATGCCGCTTCGCATCAAGCGACCATCCTCGACCCACTGTACTACGGCTACGCCAATCCGACGTATGGCCCAGCCGACATTTGTCCACTGACGGGCGGTTGAGACCGGCTTGGACTTGATTCCCGTTTCGACCTTCGAAGAACGCCTGCCGGGCCTCCTCAAGCTGCTGGAGCGGCTGGTTCGGATCGAGTCGCCATCCGTCGACAAGCAAGCAGTTGACGGGTTGGTCGATCTCGTCGAACAGGAGGCAGTCCGGCGGGGGGCCGCCATCGAGCGGGTTGCCCAGGCGGAGGTTGGCGACCAGTTGGTGGCCCGCTGGGGCCACGGCCTGGGAGGCAGCCTGCTCCTGGTCCACCTCGACACGGTCCATCCCCTCGGAACGCTTGAGCGCCTGCCCTGGGAGCAACGCGGGCGCCAGGTGTTTGGACCAGGCGTCTTCGACATGAAAGCCAGTTTGGCCCTGGCCCTTGACGTGATGGAGGTCGTCTGCCGGACACAGGACGGGCCGCCAGCGCCGGTGACGCTTGTGTGCACCAGCGATGAAGAGATCGGCAGCGCCGCTTCGCGGGATCTGATTGAGACACAGGCGCGGGCCCACGCTCTCGTCCTGTGTCTGGAGCCGGCGCTAGCTGATGGCGCGCTCAAGACGCGGCGCAAGGGGACCGGCCTCTTTCGGCTGCAGATCACGGGCCGCTCGGCGCACGCCGGGGTGGCGCCGGCCGAGGGGGTCAATGCAATTGTCGAATTCGCTCTGCAGGTGCCCCACATTCAAGCACTGCAGGATGAGACGGCCGGGACCACACTCACCATTGGCACAGTGCGCGGTGGCAGCCGAACCAACGTGGTTCCCGAGCGCTGCCTCGCCCAGATTGATGTGCGCATTGCCGTGCCTGAGGAAGCCGCACGTATTGAGGTGGGATTGTGCAGTCTTCAGCCGTTGCTGCCAGGCGCATCGCTCGAGGTCACGGGCGGTTGGAACCGGCCGCCCATGCCGCGCACCGCCGCCATCGGCCGGGCCTATGAACGGGCGGCCAGAATCGCCGAGCAATTGGGTTTCAGCGTCGGAGAAGGCGCCACCGGTGGCGCTTCCGACGCCAACTTTGTCGCCCCGCTGGACGTCCCCTTGCTCGATGGATTGGGCCCAACGGGTGGCGGCGCCCATTCGCTCGAGGAGTTCATCTGGGTTGACAGCCTGGCGCCGCGGGCCGCCTTGCTGGCCGCCTTGCTCAGCCGGGAGGAATAGGTCGCCCCAGAGCCTGCGCCAGGTCGTCGGGGCCCGTCATCCAGGCCATCGTGCGCAGGAAGCGGACCGGATCCACGATCGACTGCCACAGGTCACGCACCGCTGCGCCGACCGGATCGTCGCCGGCCGCCCCGCCCGGCTCGCCGGCATAGCTGCCGTGGAAGGCGAAATACGCCTGATTCAGCCGACGGAGGCGGTAGCCCTGCTCCCAGAACACCAGCCGGCGGCTTTCCATGTAGGCCTCGGCCTGTGAGATTTCACCGGACGCCAGCAGGCCGTCCACCCGTTCGCGCGTTTCCCGCATCTCGGCTCGGAAATCAAAGGGAGGGGGTCCTTGCGGCTCGGCCGCCGATTCGCTGAGGGGGATGGCCGGCTCATCGGCTGGCGGGGGCGGCAGTTGGTCGGGGTAGTAGCGGGCGACCACCATCCGGCCCAGCGTCTGGCCCAGCAGAGTCGCTGCCGTCTCGTTCATCGTGCGCAGGTCGTCGCTGACATCGTAGCGCAGCCCCAAAGGCCGGGTCGTCAGGTAGTTGTGAATCCACTCGTGGGCGACAATTTCGCTGACCCAGTTCAGATCGCCGCTACGTTGAACCATCGTTGGATAGGTACCATAACCACCGACCGGTACGACCAGGGCCGATACGTCCAGCCCGGATTCAACCGAGCTTTCGAGCCTCACCCAGTCGGCCGCCGTCAAGCCGGTTTCCAATTGAATGTTGGCCTGCTGGCGAATTTCGCCACGGGGCGAGACGATCAAGGCAAACGGCAGCTCGGTCATATGGAAAGCAACCGGAGGCACCGGCTGGCCCGCCAGGGCCAACCCCAGCTCAGCCAGCACAGTCGCTAGCTGTTCCTGCAGCACAGCCTCCGCCATCGCTTGGCCCCGTGCCAGACGGTATTCCACCAGCGCCAACTGCTGGCGCTTGGCCTCGATTTGCTCCTGGCGGTCTTCAAGTTCCGGCTGGCCGAAAAGCTGGGCCAACTCGTTTTGGAGCCGCTGCGCCTGTTCCACCTCCAGCAGCAGCCAATGGACCGCCTGCAAGCGCTCGTCGTCGCTCAGATAGGAAGTTCGCCCGCTGGCAAACTGGCCTAACTTGATGGCAAGTGCCTTCAGGGTCCAGCCGGCAAACTCGAACTCCAGGGGGCGCGTATAGCGCCGGACTTCATCGATCGGGGTGCGCGTTTGCAGGCCGGCCCCGGCCAGGCTGAGCCACACCACCAGGAGCAGTAGGGTCTTGCTGGCGTGGGTTCGGATTGAGTCCCAAGCTGACACGGCGGCATGATACCAGTCCTCCGGTGCTTAGCGCTCGCTATGCTATAATCCGTCCGTCTTGGGTATCAACCGATGAATTTCCTCGTAACCGGCGCCGCGGGCTTCCTCGGCGCCGCTCTTGCAAATCGATTGGCCCGCGAAGGGCATCAGGTGCGCGGACTGGATGATCTGTCGTCGGGCGATCGCGACAGCCTGAATCCCGATGTGCTCTTCACCCGCGGCGACGTCACCGACCGGCCCAAATTGTGGACATTGCTGCAGGATGTTGATTGCATCTACCATCTGGCGGCGCGAGTCTCCGTTCCCGAATCCGTGCTGTATCCGCGTGAATACAACATCATCAATGTCGGGGGCACCGTCAGCGTGATGGAAGCGATGCGCGACGTCGGTGTGCGCCGGGTGGTGTTTATTTCGTCGGGGGCAGTCTATGGCGATCAGGGGGCACAACCCCTGACCGAAAGCATGCCACCCGACCCGCGCTCACCGTACGCGGTCTCAAAACTGGCTGCCGAGCACTACATCCGAACGATCGGCACACTTTGGGGGATCGAGACTGTCTCCCTGCGGGTGTTCAACGCCTATGGACCGGGACAACAACTGCCGGCGGCCCATCCGCCGGTTGTAGCCCACTTTATGCGCCAGGCAAGCAAGGAAGGCACGCTTGTGCTGCACGGCCGCGGTGAGCAAACACGCGATTTTGTGTATATCGATGACGTTGTCGAAGCCATGGTCGCCGCCGCCACCGCCCCCGGTATCGACCGCGAGGTGCTGAACGTCGGCAATGGCCAAGAGACTTCCATCCGTCAGTTGGCCCAGGCGGTGATCGAAGCCGTCGAAGTCAAGGCCGACTGGATCTTCAAGGAAGACCAGGATGCCGGTCCATCGCGGATGTGCGCCGACATTGCCAGGGCGCAGTCCAAACTTGGTTACACACCTCGCGTCAGTCTTAAGGAAGGCCTGGACCGCATGCTGGCCCGCGACGAGCGCTTCGCCGGCCCAGTGACCGCCCGCGCCGCCTCGTAGGCGCCGCCCGTCTAACAGCAGATGCCGGCAGCCCGACCTTCGAAGGCTGAACTGGCCCGTGTCGACCCCCTACCTCGCTCGTTCTACAGCCAACCTGGCCTGACCGTCGCCCGTCAATTGCTCGGCGCACGCTTGCTACGTCGTGAGCACAATGGTCAACATACCAGTGGGCTGATCACCGAGACCGAAGCCTATATCGGCCAGGAAGACCTAGCCTGCCACGCTCGCCATGGCAAGACCAGGCGAAATGAAGTCATGTGGGGCCAGCCGGGCTATAGCTATGTCTACTTCACCTACGGCATGCACTGGTTGCTCAATGCCGTCGCCGAGCCTGAGGGTTTCCCGGCGGCGGTCCTGATCCGCGCCGTCGAACCTGAAGCCGGACTGCGCCGCATGCGGCGGCGCCGTGGCAGCAGGCCAGATAACATCCTGGCCGACGGGCCGGCCAAACTGTGCCAGGCTTTTGCCCTGGATGGTGCCCATAACCAGCTCGATTTGTGCGACCCGGCCTCGATGCTGACCATCGTTCCTGGCCGCGGTGTACCGGACGAGGCCGTGACTGCCGGGCCTAGAGTGGGGTTATATTCGGTACCCGAGCCATGGGTCTCCAAACCGTGGCGTCTGCTCGTCCGATCCGACTGGTTTAGTGAGCTAGCTATGAGTGAGGGAGCCGCATGAGTCTGCTTGATGGCAAGAAGGCCCTGGTCTTTGGTGTCGCCAACGACCATTCCATCGCCTGGGGGATTGCCCAGGCGCTGCACGAACACGGGGCGGAACTGGCCTTTTCCTATGCGGCCGAACCACTTGAACGCCGCGTCCGTCCGCTGGCCGAATCGCTGGGCTCGGATTTTGTCGAACTATGCGATGTCACGCAGGATGACCAGATCCAGCGCGTATTCGACAAGGCGGCCTCGGCATTGGGTCAGATCGACGTGCTGGTGCACGCTATTGCTTTCGCCGAACGCGAGGACCTGCAGGGAGCCTTCTACAACACGAGCCGGGCCGGCTTCCTCAAAGCGATGGAGGTCAGCGCGTTTTCGTATGCAGCGCTGGCGCGGGCCAGCCTGCCCTTAATGCCCAACGGCGGCTCGATGATGACGTTGACCTATTATGGTTCCGAGAAGGTCGCGCCGAATTACAACGTGATGGGAGTAGCCAAGGCGGCCCTCGAAGCCACAACCCGCTACCTGGCCTCCGACCTGGGCCCGCACAACATCCGGGTAAACGCTTTGTCCGCCGGGCCCATTCGCACACTGTCGGCGGCTGGTGTCAGCGGTTTCAAGAAGCTCTATCGCGAATTCGCCGAACTGACACCGCTGCGCCGCAACATCACCATCGGAGATGTCGGCGGTGCCGCCGTCTGGCTCGCCTCCGACTTGTCGTCGGCGGTCACTGGCGAAGTCATCTTCGTTGACGCCGGCTTCAACATCATGGCTGCCCCATCGATGGACTCCTGACGGCCGCCTTCTACGGAGAAATGATCGTGTTCAGACGCCTCTGGAGCACACTCTATCCCCGGGTCGAATTCGAACAGCTCGCCTATCGCCGGCGGCTTGCCAGCCGGGTCCTTGTCATCCATTTTGGGGCCATGCTCGTCTGGCTGGTAAGCGTTTTATACCTGGAGTGGTCCGTTGTCGATGTCTCTTTTGTCCCGCCGGCTGCCAACCTGGCGGCGGCCGTCGCCGGCGTCCTGGTAGGTTTGTTGGCGTGGCTCTGCATTCGGCGCAACCGTCCTGTGATCGCCGGATACTTGCTGGCGTTGGTACCGTTGAGCCTGGGGACGCTCAATCTGCTGCTGGGGCCCTCGACCATCCATTTCACCAGCGTCACCTGGCTAGTGTCGACGGTTATGGCCGGTGCCGTGATCGGCGCCGGTGCCGCATTCGCCTTTGCAGCCTTTGCCAGCCTGATGACGCTGGGCAGCTTCCTGCTGGCGCGCGCCGGTGGCCTGGGCTCGATCGCTCAGCTCACCCCCGAAAGCGCCGCCATCTTCCTGCTGTCCGTGCCGATCGCTTCGATCGTCACAGCCGTCATCATCAGCATGCTGTCGGCCCAAGTCCAACGCACCATCGACCGGCTGCATTCGCAAGCGCAGCGGCTTTCTTCCCTGGCCAACACCGATCCATTGACACACCTGGCCAACCGCCGCTATTTATTGGAACAGCTCGACCGGGAGTTCGCCCGCGCCCGCCGCTATCACCGGCCGCTCAGCCTGATCTATATCGACCTCGATGGCTTCAAGGCGATCAACGACCGCCACGGGCACTTGTACGGCGACGACGTGCTCCAGGGAGCGGCCAAAGCCTTGTCCGGCATCTTGCGCACGACCGACCTGCTGGCCCGCATCGGTGGGGATGAGTTTGCCGTGCTCATGCCCGAAACCGAAGTCGGCGAAGCCGACAAAGTGACCGATAAGCTGCGCCGGGCGCTGGCAGCCTATGGCAACCGGCTGGGTGGCCGTGTTGGGCTGCTCTCCTTCTGCGCCGGTGTGGCGACCATCCATCCCGAAGATGACACGATCGAGGGCATGCTGCAGCGGGCCGATGAGGCGCTGTACCTGGCCAAGAACGACGGTGTCGGCCAAACCCGCAGCGAGTTCGACGTCCGGGCCGCCGCTGACTGACGTCTGACCCCCCATGATATGATGACGGCCGAACCCACGCCGGGAGGTGCCGTGGCTCCATCCCCGCTCCGAATGCTGGCCAGTCTTGCCCATCCAGATGACGAGAGCTTTGGCCCCGGGGGCACGCTGGCACTCTACGCCAGCCGCGGGGTGGAAGTTCATTTGATCTGCGCCACCCGCGGCGATGTGGGCACCGTCGACCCCAGTTATCTGACCGGTTTCGACACCGTCGCTGAACTGCGTCAGGCCGAACTTGAGTGCGCCGGCCAAGCCCTGGGACTGCACGTGGTCCATCAACTGGGGTACCGCGACTCGGGTATGCCCGGTTCTCCCGACAACCAACATGCCCACGCGTTGGCGGCTGCCCCGCTGGAAGCGGTCGTCGAGAAGGTCACCCATGTCATCCGCCAGGTGCGGCCGCAAGTCGTCATCACCTTCGACCCGATCGGCGGCTACCATCATCCCGATCACATTCGCATGTTCGAGGCAACGCTGGCCGCTTTTCATGCGGCGGCCGATCCTACCCGCTTCCCCGATGGTCTCGAACCCTACCGGCCGCAGAAGCTCTACTATCACACTTTCTCGCGCCGCTGGCTCAAGCTGGTGGTGCGGCTGATGCCGCTGTTGGGCATGAACCCCAGGGCTTGGGGACGCAACAACGACATCGACCTGACAGCCGTCACCAACCACGACCTGCCCATCCATGCCATCATTGACATTTCAGACAGCGCCGAAGCCAAGCAACTGGCGTCCGCTTGCCACGCCTCGCAAACCGATGAAGACGACTCACCGGGGTTTCTGTTGAATTGGCTGCGCCGGTTAGGCCGCAACCAGGAGACCTTTATGCGCGGCTATCCAGAGCCAGCCCCGGGGCTGCGCGAGACCGACTTGTTTGCCGGCGTCGCACCGGCCCGATCGTCGGTGGCCAACGGTGAGGCAGAGACCGTTGGCGTCAGGAGAGCAGGACTATGAGCACTGACAACTCCGACCACGTACCCGGCCGAGGCAGTCCCCAGCATCCCGAGCCGGAAGGCGCCGTCTGGTCGTATCGCGGCTACGAACTGCGCCCCAGCGACTTCACGACGGCCATGGTCCATCTGTTTCGGGCCGAGATCAACCGGGCCAATGTCTGGCGCACTCGGCTCGACTCGACCACCAATTGGGCAATCGTGGCCACCGCCGCCGCCGTGCCGTTTGCCTTCAATGAATCTGGTGGCAGCCACATCGTCCTCATTCTCAGTTCGGTGCTGGTTTCGATCCTGCTTTACATCGAATCCCGCCGCTACCGCTATTACGAGCTCTGGTCGTCACGCGTCCGTCTCATGGAAACCGACTTCTTCGCCACCATGCTCGTACCGCCCTTCCATCCCGGTTCGGATTGGGGGGAGGCGCTCGCCGAAAACTTGCTGCAGCCGCGCTTTGGCGTCTCGATCTTTGAAGCCCTCGGCCGTCGCCTGCGGCGCAACTACATTTGGATCTACAGCGTGCTGCTGATGGCCTGGCTAGGGAAACTGTGGCTGCAGCCCGAAGCCACCTCCAACTGGTCCGTGTTCCTCAACCGGGCTTCGCTCGGTACGATTGGCGGCGGCGTTACCTTGACCGTGTACCTGGGCTTCTATCTGTTCTTGATCGTGTTCGCCGTCGTCACCGCTCGCCTGCAACAAGCCACCGGGGAAGTGCTGCCGTCCCTGGGTGAAATGGTGGGGTCAGTCAGCATGGAGCGCTCACCGTTTGACCCCAAGAGTAAGGAGCCCAAGGGTCGCGCTTGGTTCCGCTCGAGCAGGCGGCGCAGCCAATACCTGGTCCTGATCATCACCGATCAGGCCCAGCCGGTCGCCGACCAGATCATGGCCGCCATGCACCGCGGCGTCACCGCCCTGCAGGGGCAAGGTATGTACTCCGGAAAAGCACACCAGGTGTTGATGTCGGCCGTCACCGTCACCGAGGTCGAACAGCTGAAATCGCTGGTGCGCCAGGTCGACCCGGCTGCCTTCGTCGTCGTCACCCCGGCCCAGGAAGTGCTCGGCCGCGGTTTCGTCACTCCGTAAGGCTATCGGCGTCCCGACCGGCTGCCCGCCGTCCGTGATAAGATAGCCGCGCCTCCAGCCGCTCGACTCACCCCATCGCATTCGACGGAAGATGAAGGAAAGCATGCCTGAAACTTTGCCCAATGAGTTCCACCTGCCACATCGCCTGCGCCGGTTGGCCGATCTGGCCTACAACCTGTGGTGGACCTGGCAGCCTGAGGCACCGTTGGTGTTCGAGCAAATCGACCCGTCCCTGTGGGAACAGACCTACCATAACCCGGTCCGCTTCCTGCGGCAGGTTGACCCGGAACGCATCCAGCGGGTCACCCAGGACCGGTCTTTCCTTGACTTCTACGACGACCTGACCGGCCGCTTCGACGATTACATGCAAGCCGCTTCCACCTGGACGGATCAAACGCTTGACGGGGTCTCGGGCGAGCTGACGGCCTACCTATCAACCGAGTTTGGCTTGCACGAAACCTTGCCGATCTACGCTGGTGGTTTGGGCATCTTGTCCGGCGACCATCTTAAGGAAGCCAGCGACCTGGGCCTGCCGATGGTGGCTGTTGGTTTCCTGTACACGCAGGGATATTTCTCACAGCGCATCACCGAGGATGGCTGGCAAGAGGCAGACTACCTCAACCTTTCCTTCCCCGACCTACCGGTGCTGCCGGTGACCAAGGACGACGGGCAGCGGCTCACGATCGGCGTCGGCATCCAGGAGCGTCAGATTCAGGCCCAGCTGTGGCGCATCCAGGTCGGCCGGGTCCCCCTGTACCTGCTTGACACCAATATCGCAAGTAACGCCGCGTCCGACCGCAACTTGACCGCCCGCCTGTACACCAGTGATTTGGAGCTGAGGCTGGCCCAAGAAGTGGTTCTGGGGATCGGCGGTGTGCGGGCCCTGCGGGCGCTCGGTCTTGAGCCGGCCACCTGGCATATGAACGAAGGGCACTCCGCCTTC
>DASWJQ010000063.1:0-10011 GCA_036397095.1 Anaerolineales bacterium | reverse complement strand
ACACGGCCGCCAGCATCGCCGGCCTTGGGGGCATGGTTGTCAAGCGGTAGTCCAATTCTTCAAAGGTCCTGACTTCCCCGCGCTCCAACTTGTCGAAAACCAGCACGGGCCGGAAGGCCTGCAGGGCGACCGCGGCGGACCTGTCGAGCGCGTGGAGCAGGGCCAACAAATAGGCAAAGTAGCCCTGGGACCAGATGTGGAATGGCAAGTAGCGGACCGGCGAATTGCCCACGGTTGCAGACTGGAGCAGCGCTACGGCGGCGAAGACGGCCAGGCCCGAGAGCATGTATGTCAGCCACCATGGCCAAGGCAGTCGATCGACCACCTCCGTCAGCCGGTCCACCCACGAGGGCGCATATGGTGGCGTGAACGAGTTGGACACTTGAGCGTCAGTCAGGCGATCGGTCGACAACCGCGGGATAGGCCCTCCGGCCCAAGGTCTAGCGATGCGCTCATTCTACGGCCATTCGGCCGGAGGGCAACCGGCCTGTCGCTCCTACGCGGGACAAAGGACATTCGACCTGCAAGGTCTACCGTCCCAGCCTTACAATCGCGCCACCCCATGTGGACCTCGGAGGTCATCGGACGCGTAAGCGTGCTCGCTAGCCCCCCAACCTCACGTCATGTCCGACAGCACGGCATCCATGCATGGAGAACTGCGCGCTGAGCCCTTCGACGGGCTCAGGGCAAGCTCTGTCGAAGCGCACACACCGGTTTGCTTATCACCCGGCAGTCGGCAGGTGTAGAGCCGGCCGTCGAACCGATGGCAACCGATCTCAATCCGGTGGGCATTCGCCGAGGTGCGTCCGGCTGTGGTCATGTCCACCAACCGGTCCCGTTCCAGGGCGCGCCGGACTATTTCCTTCATCTCCATACTCCCTGCATACCCGTTGCATACCGTCCCACTCGCTGTCCCTCATCCCACCCGATGGCTGGACTGACGAGTGGCCCTGCCGCCACCGGGCGTGCAGCGGAGGTCGAGCCAGCGATCAGGCCAGCAGCCGTCCCAGACCAAACTGGATGAGCCACAGGACGATCGGCAGCAGGATGGCGCCCAAAAGATTGCGCAGGGTTCCCGGGGACCAGGGCCAGGTGGCGACTCGGGCCAGGTCGGCCAGCTCGGTGTTGGCCGCTTGCAGCGCCTGATTGTACTGAGGCATTTCGGCGACATCCACCGCGTCGACCATGGCATGGATGCGATCGAGCAAAATCTGCCGTCGCTCGGCCGCCGCCACCTGGACGGATTCCTTGGCCTCGACCAGCCGCCGGTGGGCGCTCCACAGGGGCCAAACAAAAACGATCAGCGCCAGCCCGAGATTGAAGATCGTTTCATACAGTGCAACCGGTCCGCCGAGATCGGCACCCGGTTGGGCCGCCAACCACCCGTAGCTGTTGCCGACAATGCCCAGCGCAGTGACTGCCGTCACTTGCGACAGGGCGTACATCGGCCGAATGTTGCTCAGGCGTATCACGGCCCAGTCACGATGAAGCACGTGGATTTGACGCAGTTGATGAAAGACGTGGAATAGGAAGGGATAGGTGGCGATGTAAAGCACCGTCAGCAGCCCCCAAAACAGCGGAGGGACCCGCTCGAGGCCCCCCGTCTGAGTCTGGGACATCTCCCAGGCGCCGAGCGGCAGCGTCATCACCGTCGCAATGATGGTGAACACCAGGAACGGCCGGGCCGGCATGTGAGTCAGCCGGTAGACGGCCGCCTCGAACTCGGCCGCCTCGCCCCGGAATGCCGGGCGAAAACGTTCCATCGCCGCCCGTGCCAAGCGGTTCAGGAGATGCATCAACCAGAGAAGGTAGGGTCCGAGGATTGCCAGCCAAACCTGCATCGGGTGGAAGCCGACGCTGGCGTAGACGCCAGCCCGCCACATCACAACGGAAACGGTGCCGCTCAAGCCGGCGGCCAGAAAAAGGTAGGCGGACCACCACGGAATGGGAAGCCTTTCGGCCCACAGCTGCATGCGGTCCACCCAGCTTGGGGGATAGGTTGCAGTTGGAGCATCGTTGGGGACGGTCAAGGTTGCCTGCGCAGCCATCGGCTGTCATCTCCGATCCAGGCGCCCGACGGTCCCACGCCGGCGGCGCGGCACGAATGTACGACTTTCAACGCGATCCAGCAAGCGGCGATGTCCCGCCGCCTGACCCCCAGGGATCCTCATCTCTGGTAGGGGCACGAGAACTCGTGCCCCAACGTGCTCCGGAAGTCCCCCGGCCTCCAAGGTCCACACGGGCAGGTTTCGAAGTATTCACACCTTCTGAGGACCTTGGAGGTCATTGGAGGTCATCGGCCACGCCGGGCGCCTCTTCATTCGACCTGCGCAGGGCCGACCGGCCGGTCGCCGCACCTTCGTGCCCCTTGCGCCTTTGCGGTTGCCATCGCTGCCAAACTGGTCTACTATCGGACACTTTTTCCCGAACTCGGACGGCCTCCCCTCCCCACCACAGTCTCCGTCCCGTTCGATCCACGTCATGGCAAGGGAGGCCTCCAGTGCTGACCACCCCCTCGGTATCCTTCTCCCCACAAGTCCGCCAGGACCTCCTGGCCGAGCTCGACCGACTGCGGGCCGAACTCGACGAGCTGCGGTCACGGCTCGACGCCGACGAAGACAATGATGACCTGCTGCTCGCCGAAGACGCCCTGATCGACCAGCTGCTGGAACTGCGCCTGCACTACGCCGATGGTCTGCCCGTGGCCGACCTGTCGCGCTGCCCGTTCACCGGCCTGCGCTTCGGCTACCCGCTCGACAGCTTCGGCCTCGACGGACCGTGGTGGGACTACGGCGACCCGGTCCGGCCCGACTACCCGCTGCCTGCCTCGGTCTACGCCATCACCGGCGCCGTCGCCCTCAACGGCGCCCCCGAACCGGCCAGTTTCGTCGCCAGCCCTGGTCCCGGCGTGCCTTACGTCATTCCCCGCCTGCTCGAGCTTGTCGGCTCGCTCGCCGTGCTGTCATCGCTCGCCATCGGCCCGCACACGGCTTACGCCATTGTCTACTACTGCCACCCCGCCGCCCCCGGCCGCCCGGTCGTCAACGAGTGGGCCAGCAATCGCTGGTACTTCAACAGCCTGGTCGACGAGCCCGGCTGGGACGACCAACCCCTGCTGGCCGAGCAGCTCGATTTCGAGCTCGAACCGTGGCTGACCAACGAGCGACTGCTGTGGATCGCACCCGGTGACCCGAACCTGGTCCCGCACAAGGGGGTTGAAGGCTGCCCCTACCTCGACCTGGTGGGCACAACCGAACCCCAGTGGCTCTACGAAGGCGGTGTGTCATGAGCGGCATCACCGTCCGCACCACGACGCTGCGCGGCCAACCCCTGACCGCCTGCCCCGATGACCACCCGTTCCGTGTCGAAGTGGAGACCCCCCGGCCGGCCTCCGGCGATCCGCCGGCGACGATCGAAATCACGGTTAAGTCCAAGCAGGATGAGGAAACGCTGACCCTGGCCTGGACCGGCAACTGCAAGGGTCCGGCCATCTACCGCTCCAACCCGATCAAGCTTGAAGAAGGCGCCGAAGGCGGCGGCAAGTTGACCATCGGGTTGCCCGGCACCAGGCTGGCCTTTGAGACCTCGACCGGCGGCATGGGCGGCGTGGACACCGAGGACGGCGAACAGGTCAGCATCAGCTACGCTGACAGTTCGACCACCATCCGCATCTTCGACTCCTGGCACACGCTGGTCATCATCCAGGCCAATGAGTTCTTCGATATCGCCGAGGCCTATTGGTCCAAGCTCAAGGAAGCGCTGGCCGGTGTCGATGACGCCGACGCCGAGGCGCTGCGCAAGCTGGCCGACATTAAGCTCGGCCTGATCGCCCGCGGGCGCCAGAACGCCAATAACACCAAGCTGTGGGACTCCGAGCGCGCTGCTCTGGCCAGCCACTTCGCCGGGTTGGTCAAACACGCCGGTGCGGGCTACGACCCGCGCACCGAGTTCGAGCAAATCCAGTCGATCAGGGAGGCGGCCAAGGACCGCTCGATGCAGGTCATCTGGCGCGAGATCAAGAACATCGTGCTCGGTTTCTACATGCTGCTGACCAGCGCCACCGGCACCGCCCAGATCTATACCTTGTTCACCGGCCACAATGTGTTGGGCAAGAAGGTCAGGTTCAGCGAGCGGGTGCTGTCGGCCATCGACCTGGCCTCCAACGCCGCCCTGCTTTCGGCCGGCATCGCCGCCAACCTGCAGAAGATGCGCCGCAAGTCCGAGAGCGTCAGCCCGACCAAGGTGCAGAAGGGGGTCGATCCGGAGAACGTGGCGCCGGGCGTGGCCGTAGATCCGTGGGACTTCGGCGTGCTCAAGGCCGGCACGCGCCACGCCCGTCGCGTGGCCGACAAGCACGGGGTGGTCCTCGAAATCCGTCCGGCCAACCTCGACTCGATGCGCTGGCAGGGGCTCGGTCACCCGCGCAAGCCGGAGGTCATCAAACAGAAGACGATCAACAAGACCGACCTCCACCTGGGCGCCAAGCAGGACATCGGCCTGGTAGGCCACTTCAAGCCGGAGCTGCCCAAGCGGCCAGCCGGCATGAGCGACGCCGCCTGGGCCGCCGTCCAGAAGCGCTACAAGCAGCGCCTGGAAGCCTGGCACGAATACAACCCCAAGATGCAGAAGCTTCAGAAGGAGGGCCAGGTCAAGTTGGAGGATGGGCTGGTGATCGACACCGGTTTGTGCGGCAACACCGGCAAACCCATAACCGGCGACTATGACCTGTGGGCCATCCGCGACAAGAAGACCGGCCGGCTGCTGGACGCCGACGAAGCCAAGCCAATCGTCAACGATCTGAAAGGGGGCGGCTTCGACGCCAAACACGGCGCCCATCTGAACTGGAACCCGACCGACAAGGGCGGCATGGCCGTCGACAAGGCCATCCGCGATCGCCACAAGCACTCCGTCGAGAACGGGAATCACAAAGGTGAGTCGGTCCTGGTGGTTGGCGGCCGGGCCGATGGCCCCGCCAAGACAACCTTTTCCAATGTGAAGACGCCGCTGCCCAAGGTCGAGGGCGGCCGCCTCGGCGGCAAACCCGCCGAGGCGCCCAAGGGCAAGGACGTCCGCGCCGCCGAACTCGCCCAGGGCGCCGGCGCCGCCGCCGCCACCATCAAGCCGCCCACGCCCGACGACCCCGCCGTGCAAGCTTTTGACAGGATGCAGCAGGCAGCCCAGGAGCAAGCTGCCCAGATGGAGAGCCCGCTGACCAGCGAAGAGGCCGATGAGCCGGCGACCAGCAAACTGCCACCATCCGAGATCCCCGACGACGACCCCGGCGTCGAGGCCTTTGACCGCATGCAGAAGGCCGCGCAAGAGCGGGCCGCACAATTCGATAGCCCGCTTGCCGATGACGAACCCGAAGAATGGACTCCTGACGGCGCCAAGCACGAGGCTGCATCCGCCCCTAATAATCTGCCCAAGGTGCTGGCCGGCCTGGCGGGCACCTTCGCCGCCGTGACCGCCTGCATTACGCTCATCGGTCTAGGCTGGTGGTTCTTCCTGCGCAGCCCATCGGGGGCGGTGCCGGCCACCGAACCCGTGGCGACCGACGAGCTGCTGGCCACCCCCCTGCCGGCCACGCCGACGTTCACGCTCGAGCAGCTGCTTGCGCGCTACACGCCGGCCTTCCGCAACAGCGCCAACGCCTGGTTGGAGATGGGCCTGCCGGCCGATGATGTGGCCATGCTCGACGGCTACTTGCTTTCGGATCCAATGGGCGACGGTATTTACAGTATCAAAGGCGTCACGCCTGGGATTGACGGCCCATTGGCCGATATCCAGCACTACCTGGTCAGTTCGCTGGCGCTGGTGCCCGGCGCCGAGGACCCGATCTTCAACCAGTCCATCTTTGCATGCGGCGACCGCCAACCACGCTTCGTGATCTGCCCGGTGGACAGCCTGCCGATGCCGGCGGGCGATCTGGTGGCGGCCACGCTCGTGCTGGCCGAGCCCATCCCGCCGCCGACCCAACCCTTCGACCCGGGCGCCAACCTGTCGATCCCCAGCGGCGACACTATGCTGGTCTACGCCTTCGTCATCGACGGCGACGGCGATCCGGCCAACAACTTCAACGCCATCCCGCCGTATGACTGGGACTACTACCAGGGGACCGACACCTGGTATGAGCTGGTCGGCGATCCGGAGTATGGCATCTGGGTGCTGTACGCCACCGACGGCCGGCGCCAGCCCCTTGCCTCAACCGCCCGGGTTGTCATCGACGGCGACACCATCACCTTCTTCATCTCCGCCGAAGAGCTCGGTGACCTATCGATCGTGCGCTACCGCATGTCGGCCTTCCAGACCGACGGCAGCTACCAGCCGGAGGTCTCGACCGGCGACGTCACCGGCGACGACCCGCAGCAGGAGCTGCTGCCCATCCTGGAGACCGATCTTGTCGTGCTCGGCCCGCCGGCCGGGATGCTTGCGGGCGGCGGGGAGCCTGCGGCAACCGTCGGCCCGGCGGCGGAGACAGCCGAGGGCGATCAACTCACGCCGACCATGGGTCCTGAACCAACACCGGACGTGGAGGCCGAAACCCGCAGCTTCATCGCCGCCTTCTCCCGGGCCCAGGAAGCCGAGGATGTTGACTTCTTGTTGGAGCATCTGGGGCAAGAGAGCCTGCTGCGGTACGGCCAGGCGCAGTGCCAATCGTACCTGCAGGCCTACGCCGGCACGGCGACCGAGATTGAAGTAGTTACGATCGAGCACCCGGTTGATTTTATCTATACAACGGACGGGCGTTCGGCGCTGATCGCCGGCGCCGTACGGGTCGGCATCCATTTCCTGGCCTTGGGCGAACCGACCGACGCCAGCATGCACGTGGCTTTGAGGGATGGACAGGTATTCTGGTTCACCGATTGCGGCGATCCGGCCGATTGAGATCCAGAGCGCAGAACACGAAGACTCAAAAGGCTCGAAGGCAACGCTTCGAGCCCTTTGAACCGATCCGGGTTGTGTCTTTGCGTCTTCGTGTTATTTGCCCTTAACGCTCCACCATCCAGCGCCAGGCCACCATCCCCAACCGGCGCAGCATCTGGAGCGCTTCATCCCGCGTCATTTCGACGTTCTCCTCGTAGCGCTTCCAAAACGCATCCCACCAACCGGGCGGCTCAATCTTGAGGCCGTCGTGCTCGGTCGGACGATCCGACGGCCCATCGACCACCAGGCTGCCGACGTAGTCGGCATCGTCGTAGACCCGCTCAATTTGCTCGGCGATGGCGGCAATGTCAGCCTCGGTCACCACGCCGTTGCTGGTCGCCTTGTAGAACTGGACCGTCACCCGCACCGGGAAATCCGGGTCGCGCTCGATGCGCAGGTCGTCGATTTCGGTGAACGGCCCTTCGACTTCACCGTGACCGATCACGGCGTTCTCGACATCGCTGCCGGCCGCCATCTCGGCGGCCGGCGCCATGAAGGCGTCGGCCTCTTCCATGAAGCCGAAACGCATCGGCTCCTGCTGGATCAAGGGCACCTGGATAATCAGAACCATGTTCAGGCCCGCCTCACCGCCCGCCTGGGCGCTCTCCCCTTCGGCCCCGGGCCGGACCTCGCCCCCCTCAAACTCGCTCAACCGCTGCCCGGTCAGGCTGGCCCGCTGGCCGTCCTGATTGAAGAACAACCGCTGGCCCCACGAGTAGCCGGCCGGGAAAGCGTCGCGCACGTTGTCGATGATGGTAGCGCTGGTGCCTTCGCGGCTGGCGACGATCGTCAATACGGCCGGATCTCCCTGGTACGACTGGTAGTTGAAGATCACCGGGTTGAACTGGGCCAGGCCTTGCTCGGGGATCGGCAGGAAGGCGGCCTGGGCACTGACCAGCACATGCGTGTCGCGGTCGGCCAGCAGCGAGCTGCGAGCGCCGCGCCACGAGTTGGGATCGGTCAGGTAGCGGCGGAAGTGCCCCAGGTACTCGGTCAGCGAGACCCGCTGCAGCGGCACGCCGTCCTCATTGCCAACCAGCAGGAAGAAGTCGTCCATCGGCAGGTCGGCGGTGACATCCGTGAAGTTCGGGAACCGGATGACCGGCATCAACGCCAGCTGATAACCGTCGCCATCCGGATTGGGGTACTGCAGCTGAATGGTGACGTCCGAGATGTTGGGCCCCACGCTCGAGTTGTAATAGCGGCCGGTGTCTTCCCAGGCGACGTTGAGCAGGTCGAGGCCATGTTCGGCAGCCAACCGGATGGCCATCTCATCGCCGACCATGTTGGCCGTACGCTCGATGGCTTCGATGTAGGCGTCGAGATCGGGGATTGGCGGGTCGTCGCGTTGGATGGCGGGGGCGGCCAGGGCGGGCACGGACGTGACGACAAACATCGTTGTCAACAGCATGAGGTTGGCGAACAAGCGGCGCTTCATCGAGGACTCCTTGGTGAGCGGTCGGTTGTCTTCAAGACGCACGAAGCCGCGTTGGAGTTCCCACGATTGGGAAGGCGCTGAGCGCTGCGCGCTGCCCGACCTCCGAGGTCCACACGTGCCAGGTCCGCGATTGTGCCTCCTCATGTGGACCTCGGAGGTCAGTTTCATGCGTAGATCGTCCATGGTCTACCGTCCATCGTCCGCTCTTGCCGTCCGCCGTCCGCGATTATGCCTCCTCGTGTGGACCTCGGAGGTCAGTTTCATGCGTAGATAGTCCATGGTCTACCGTCCATCGTCCGCTATTGTGGTCTGCCGTCCGCAATTGTGCCTCCCCATGTGGACCTCGGAGGTCAGTTTCATGCGTAGATCGTCCATGGTCTACCGTCCATCGTCCGCTATTGTGGTCTGCCGTCCGCGGTCCGCCGTCGGCCGTCCGCGGTTGCGCCCCGGCTGGCGCGATCGGCGCCCTCATGCTACGTTCTTATTCCGCCCGGGAGAAGGATAGACGGCAGGCGCCCTGCTTGGTGCCTGGCGCCCGGCGCTTGGCGCCACCTGCGATCGGTGCCACATGCTGACCGAACAGAATCCAGGAGCCAAGACAATGCCCACTTTCGTCCTTGTAAACCCCAACGGCCAGGCCTACCCCATCGAACCTGGAGAGACCAGCTTTGGCCGGCAGGCAGGCTGCACCTACTATTTACAGGACCCGCAAATCTCGCGCCTTCACGCTACGCTCACGTTGGAGGCCGACGTGCTCGTCGTGCGCGACGAAAACTCGGCCAACGGCACGTTTGTCAACGGCCAGCGCATCGCCGAACCAACCACCCTGGCCGACGGCGACACGCTGCGCATAGGAGACACCGTCCTCACCGTGCGTGGCGAGCTGGCGCCGGCACACACCGTGGCTGCCACTGGGCCGCCGTCGGCCGTGCGGGGCCAGTCGCCGGCCTCGACGATGGCGCCGGTCAAACAAGCGGCCCGTCGCTCGCGCTTCCTGCTCTACGCCGCCGGCTGCCTGCTCCTGCTGCTGTGCCTGTTCGCCGGCGTGGCCGGCGCCTTCCTGATGCCGCAGCTCGGTCTGCAGGACCGCGTCGCCAGCCTGCTTGGTCGGGAAACCTATACACTCGAGGACGCCCTTGCCGACGAGTCTATAGACGACCGGCAAGAAGTGCTCGGCTACCTTGGTCTGCCCGATGCCTTCACCATCTCCCAGGTCGTCGTGGACGGCGTCCCGCTGCGGATGGAGACCTGGCGCTACCACGACTTCGGCCTGCGGGTCGACTTTGTCGAAGGCGAAGTCGCCTGGACGATCGACATCGAGCCGGTGCCCGAGGACACCATCTTCGCCGCCTGGTACAACCCGCTCGAATTCGAGCTGGGCATGTCCCCCAGCGAAGCCGCCCGGGTGGCGACGGCCGCCTCACCGGCCGGCATGACGCCCGAGTCGATCGATCTGGCGGAAGGAGGGGACGACCTGGCCGGCGCCAGCATGCTGGTCGGCGACCAAATCGTCATTGGCCTCGGTCCCGAAGGCGTCATGTATGTCGAAACGGTGGCCATGTTCCCGGCGGAGGGCGGCTGATGCAGACACGTTTCGTTCGCCTTATCTGTGCCCTCACCCTGACCGCCCTGCTCCTGACCTCGGTGCC
>DASWJQ010000062.1:0-4180 GCA_036397095.1 Anaerolineales bacterium | reverse complement strand
CATCGAAGAGCTGCAGTCGCTGCCCCAGGTGATCAGCGGCACGTCTGCGGCTGCCGTCGAGGCGGCCGAGGCCTTCTTCGCCCGCATCGGCGCCGAGACCGTCCGCCTGGCGCCGATGGAGGCCGAGTTCGCCAAGCTGTTCTCCAACGCCTACCGCTACATTTCCTTTGCCATCGCCAACCAGTTCTATATGATCACGTCGTCGGCCGGCGTTGACTACGACCGAATCATGCGGGCGGTCAAACACAACTATCCGCGGCTGCAGGGGCTGCCGTCGGCCGGCTACGCCGCCGGTCCGTGTTTGTTCAAAGACACGATGCAGTTGAATGCGTTCGCCAAGAACCAGTTCCAGCTCGGCCAAGCCGCCATGAACGTCAACGAGGGCCTGGTGCTGCACGTTGTCGGCCAAATGGAACAGCAATTCGACCTGGCCAATATGACCGTCGGGCTGCTGGGCATGGCCTTCAAGGCCGATATCGACGACATCCGCTCGTCGCTCAGCTACAAGTTCAAACGGCTGCTCCAGTTCAAGACCAAACAGGTGCTGACGACCGACCCCTATGTCACGGTCGACCCCGAGCTGGAACCGCTCGAAGATGTCATTGAAAAGAGCGACGTGCTGGTGTTGTGCGCCCCCCACCGCCAGTACCGGGACCTCCATCTTGACGGAAAGCCGGTGGTGGATGTGTGGGGCTACTTGGGCCAGGGGACACTCGTGCCCGAGGGGATGGTCGCATGAAGGTCCTGGTGACCGGCTCGGCCGGCTTCATCGCCGGCTACCTGGTCGAGGCGCTGCTGGACCGGGGGCACGTTGTTGTTGGGGTCGACAACTACTCCAAGTATGGCGAAGTGACCCGCAACTACGACGACCACCCCAACTACCAGTTCGTGCAGGGCGACGCCAAGGATGTCGAGCTGCTGCGCCAACTGGCAGCCGACTGCGACCAGGTGGTGGCGTTGGCCGCCATCATCGGCGGCATCTCACTGTTCCATGAGTATGCCTACGACCTGCTGGCCGAAAATGAACGCATCGTCGCCGCCACCTTTGATGCCGCCCTGTCGGCCTTTCAGAACGGGCATCTTCAGAAGATCAACGTGGTCTCGTCGTCGATGGTCTTCGAGAGCAGCGACGTCTTCCCCACGCCGGAGGGCGAGCAGCTGCGCAGCCCCCCACCCCAATCGACCTACGGCTTCCAGAAGCTGGCCTGTGAGTACTTCGCCAAGGGCGCCTGGGAGCAATACCAGCTGCCCTACACCATCATCCGCCCCTTCAACTGCATCGGGGTTGGTGAGTCGCGCGCCTTGAGCGACAAGGTGGTGCTGTCCGGCAATGTCCAACTGGCGATGAGCCATGTGGTGCCCGACCTGGTGCAGAAGGTGCTCAAAGGCCAGGATCCGCTCCACCTGCTCGGCGACGGCAGCCAGATCCGGCACTTCACCTACGGCGGCGACCTGGCCCGGGGCATCCTGCTGTGCATGGAACAGCCCGAGGCCCGCAACCAGGACTTCAATCTGTCCACACCGGTTTCGACCACGATCCTCGAGCTGGCCGAGCTTATCTGGCGCAAGATCCATGGAGACAAGCCGTTCCACTGGGTCTCCGATCCGGCCTTCACCTACGATGTGCAGAAACGCATCCCGGCGGTCGACAAGGCCCGCCGGCTGCTCGGCTTCGAAGCAACCACGCGGCTCGATGAAGCGCTTGATGAGATCATCCCCTGGATCGAAGATCAGATTGCGTCCGGGAAGCTGTAGGCCGATGGACGTCAGCCGCATTTACCAACGCCGCTTCACGCCCGATCTGGCCTTCCGCCGGGCCATGTGGGCAGTGCTGTGCCGCCACTTCTTCCAGGGCTACGTTCCGACCGGCTCAACCGTGCTCGAAATCGGCGCCGGTTACTGCGAGTTCATCAACCAGATCGCGGCGGGCCGCAAGCTGGCCCTGGACATCAATCCGGATACACGCAACCACGCTGCCGCCGACGTCGAGGTGGTGCTCGCCCCGTCAACCGCCATGACCGGGGTGTTGGACAGCTCGGTCGATGTGGTCTTTGCCAGCAACTTCTTCGAGCACCTGACCCGCCCCGATATCCTGGCCACGCTGGCCGAAACCGAGCGCGTGCTGCGCGCCGGCGGCCGGTTGGTTGTCCTGCAGCCCAACATTCGCTTCTGTGGGCGCGACTACTGGATGTTCTTCGACCACCTGACCCCCATCGACGATCGGGCGCTGGTGGAAGCCATGGTCATCTCGGGGCTGCGGGCCGTCGAGGTGATCCCCCGATTCCTCCCCTACACCACCCACAGCCGGCTTCCCCGGTCGATCCTGTTGATCAGGCTCTACCTAAAGCTGCGGCCGGCCTGGCGATGGTTCGGCCAACAATCGCTGCTCGTCGCCGAGAAATGACCGCCATCGACAGGCGCGGCGATCGGCGGGCCGTTGATCTCGTCATCCCCGTGTACAACGAGGGGGACGCCTTCCTCGAAACCCTGGCCCAACTGGAAGGCAAGGTCGAGGCGCCGATCCGTTTGCACATCTGTTACGACCAGCCGGACGACACGACGCTGCGAGCCCTGGACAATTACCGAGGGCGCCTCGACATCATGCCGATTCGGAACCAGGGCCGGGGCGCCCAGGGGGCCATCCTGACCGGGTTCAGGGCGAGCCTTGCGCCGGCCGTGATTAGTTACATGGCCGATGATGTCAACAATGCCGGTTTGATCGACGAGATGATCCGGCTGTTCGTGCAGGGAAATGAGATCGTCTGTCCCAGCCGGTTTGTCGCGGGCGGCGCCATGATCGGCTGCCGCTGGTACAAGGCGGTCCTGGTCCGTCTCGTCGCCTTCAGCCTGCACCGGTTGGCGGGCCTGCCGGTCCACGCCCCGACCAACGCCTTCCGCTTGTTCTCCCGACGGGTGCTCGACGAGATCCCCGTCGAGTCAACCGAGGGCTTCAGCTACAGCCTCGAACTGCTGGTTAAAGCCCACCGCCGCCGCTGGCCGGTCGCCGAACTGCCGGCTATCTGGATCGAGCGCGGCCAGGGCCAGAGCCGCTTCCAAGTCTTCGAATGGGCTCCGGCTTACCTGCGCTGGTTTTTCTACGCATTCGCAACCACCTACCCTTGGCGGCGTTCTGCCTGACATGCCGGCTGCCGCTGCGGTCCCCGCCTGATGGCTGAGCCCAGGTCCGCCGTTACCGAGACACGGCAGGCCGGCCTGGCGCGGCTCGCCCACTGGCTGGACGACCGGCTGGGGCTCGCCGAAGTGGGACCGCAGGCGGCCTTGCTGATCTTGCTCTTCAGCCTGGCCTTGGTGCTCAATCTATGGACCATGAGTCAGGGTTGGGGCAATCCGCTGCTGGACATGCACGATTTTCGCCAAACCCAGACCGCCATCACGGTTGACTCGATGCTCCGGGGTGGTCCGCTGCTGGCCTACGAAATCCCGGTCTTTGGCCCACCTTGGGCCTTGCCCTTCGAATTCCCCCTGTTTCAGTGGTTGGTCGCCGGGCTGGTACGGCTCACTGGTGCGCCCATCGATCAAGCCGGCCGGCTGATCAGCGCCGCCTTCTTCTACCTGTCGCTGGGCCCGGCTTATGCCCTGCTCGGCGCACTCGGCCTGCGCCGATCGCATCGGCTTGTGTTTCTGATCCTGCTGTTGACCAGCCCGCTCTACCTGTTCTGGTCGCGGACCTTTATGATCGAGTCCTGTGCCGTCTTCCTCGGTTTGACTTTCCTGGCGGCGTTGGCCGCCTTCCTTCGCGAAGCAAAGCCGGACGCCCTGGCCCTGGCCATCCTGGCCGGCAGCCTGGCGGCCAGCGTCAAGGTGACCACCTACTTCGGCATAGGCCTGGCCGCTGGCCTGCTCATCCTGCAACACGCCTGGCCGGCCAGGCGACGCTGGGGAGCCTGGGACAAGGCCTGGCGCCCTCTTGCGCTGGCCATGACCGCGGCGGCGGTTCCGCTGCTCGTCAACCAGCTGTGGACGGCTTACGCCGACGCCGTCAAGCTGCACAATCCGATCGGAGCCACGCTGACCTCCAGCGCGCTGTTGGAGCATTGGATCCTGGGGCCCCTGTCCCTGCGCACGTCAGCCGAACTGTGGCGCACGATCCTGGTGCGGATGCTGCCCGACGTGCTGGGCTATCCCTACCTGCTGCTGCTCATGCTGCCGATGCTGTCCT
>DASWJQ010000061.1:0-20908 GCA_036397095.1 Anaerolineales bacterium | reverse complement strand
AAGATGGGCATTCCCGACAGCATCCTGCTGAAACCGGGCAAGCTGACCGAAGATGAGTGGGATATCATGCGCACCCATCCGACGCTCGCCTATGACCTGTTGGCGCCGGTTGATTTCCTGGCGCCGTCTCTTGAAATCCCTTATGCCCATCATGAACGTTGGAACGGGTCCGGCTATCCGCGGGCACTGGCGGGGGACGCCATCCCACTGTCGGCCAGGGTGTTCGCCGTGATCGACGTTTACGACGCCCTATGCTCCGACCGGCCCTACCGGCCCGCTTGGCCGGAGGAAAAGGTGCGAGCCTATTTGCGTGAGAACTCGGGAATTGAGTTCGATCCGAATGTGGTTGAGGCCTTTATGGCGCTGCTCGCCGGCGGCGGCATCGGCAACGGGCGGTGGCGCTCGGGCTAGAGGCTGCAGGCTGAGCAGAAAACGACGAACAGGCAGCCGGCTGGCTGCCTGTTCTTGTTGTTGGCTGGTCGGGGCGCCCGGATTTGAACCGGGGACCTCACGGACCCGAACCGTGCGCTCTACCGGGCTGAGCCACGCCCCGAGGGCCGAGCGGGATTATACACCAGGAGGGGGGAAAGGCAGGGAATTGGGATAAGGGATAGGTGAGAAGTGGCAAGTGATGAGTGACAAGTGATAAGTGATGCGTTTTGTATGAACTGCAGTCGGTATTGGGGATACTCACGACCCTTCGTTGGGGCGATCCTTGTGATCGACCCGGCCGAGGCGGATGAACTTGGGGTGGTGCCACGGAATTGGCGATTGCGTCGCTAAGGAATGATGAATGATCTCGGGTCGGGATAGGGTTCTCTGCAAACTGCGAGTTGCCATGTGCTAGCTGCTAGGGGCTTGGCGCCCGGCGCTTGGCGCCATCCTACGCCGTCTTGAACACCTTGGCTGCGGCGTCTACCTGTTCCTGGGTCGCCGGCAGCATGAAGCAGAACAGGCTGCCAACGCCTTCCTTGCTCTCGCACCAGATTTGGCCGTTGTGCATTTCGACCATGGCCTTGGCGATCGACAGGCCCAACCCCATGCCACCGTGTTTTCGTGTTAGATGGGATTCGACTTGATAGAAACGTTCGAAAACGCGTTCGATATCGCGTTCCGGGATGCCAATACCCGTATCGACTACGAAGACCTGAACATAGCCTCCACTGATCTCAGCCTTGATCCCAACCTGGCCGCCTTTATTGGTGAAGGCGATGGCGTTGCGGACAAGGTTGGTCAGCGCCAGGTCAATCTTCTCCCGGTCGCCGAAGACGGCCAGGGCCTCTTGCGCCGGTACATCCTGGCTCAGTTCGACACCCTTACGCTCGGCCTCGGCCTGGAAGCGTTCGGTCACTTCATCGATAACTTGCGCCAGCGAGAATTGGTTCCGCCGCACGCGCGAGGCGCCTTGATCCTTGTGAGCGATGGCCGACATGTCCTCAATGATCTCTTTGAGCCGCATCGCTGAGCGGACGATGACGTCCATTTGTTCACGATAGTCCGCCGGCACATAGTCGGCGATGAAGGTTGCGTGGCCTAGAATCAACCCGAGCGGCGTGCGCAGCTCATGGGAGGCGATGGCGATGAAATCCGATTTCATGCCATCGAGGTGCTTCAGCTCTTCGTTGGCATCCTTGAGCTTGCTCATCAGGCGAGCGTTCTCGATGGCGACGGCGGCTTGGGCCCCCAGCGTTTCCAGGACCGCCAGATCATCCTCGGTGAATCGCCCGCTGCGCTTGTTGACCGCTTCCAGCACACCAATCGCCCGCAGATGGATCATGAGCGGCACGCCAAGGATCGAATTGGTCTGGAAGCCAAGTGCCTCATCAACCTTGCGGTAAACGCGTTCGTCGGAGGCCGCGTCTTGGATGACGAGCGGCATGGCGTTGCTGAAAACCCAACCGGCAACACTCGAATCGAGCGGAACCGCCAGCGCTTCGAGGTCGCTGTCGCCGTCCGATTTGGCTGCCTCGAAACGCAGTTCATCGGCGCCTTCGTCGTATAAGAGAATCGACGCCGCCTCGCTGTCTGTCAATTCGCAGGCGACGTCGATGATAAGCCGAAGCAGGGGTTGGATTTCCAGGGTGGAAGACAGGACGCGGCCGATTTCCAGCAGCCGGTCCTTGCGCTGATCGCTTCGGTTGGTTGCTGCCGAATCGGCGTCCATGGCACCCGTCCTGCGGCGATTCTAGCATAGGGGTTTGACCCAACAAGTTACAATTGGCTTACCATCGCCGGCGTCAGCGAGGGCCGGTGGTTTGCGCCGCTTCAAAGGAGACGAGGATGTCGGAAGATAACAAGGTACGGGTCGCCATTATCGGCGTGGGCAACTGCGCGTCGTCACTAGTGCAGGGTGTTCACTACTACCGCGACGCTGCGGTTGGCGACCCGATACCCGGCCTGATGCATGTCGAGTTGGGTGGCTACGATATCGGGGACATTGAGTTCACGGCGGCCTTCGACGTCGTCAAGGGCAAAGTCGGCAAAGACTTGGGACAGGCGATCTATGCCCATCCCAACAACACGGTCAAGTTCGCCGATGTACCCGAGTTGGGTGTCCCTGTTTACCGCGGCATGACCCACGATGGGATTGGCAAGTACCTGTCACAAATGGTCGAGAAGGCCCCAGGACCGACCGATGACATCGTCGGAATCCTGACGGACACGAAGACTGACGTAGTGGTGAACTACTTGCCGGTCGGCTCGGAAATGGCCACCAAATGGTACGTCGACCAGGTGCTCGAGGCCGGCTGTGCGTTTGTCAACTGCATCCCCGTTTTCATTGCTAGTTCCGGCTACTGGCCGGATCGGTTCCGCGAGCGCGGCCTGCCCATCATTGGCGACGATATCAAGAGTCAGGTCGGCGCCACCATTGTGCACCGGGTTTTGACCAGTCTGTTCAATGATCGCGGCGTCAAGCTTGAGCGCACCTACCAACTCAACTTCGGCGGTAACACAGATTTTTTCAACATGCTCGAACGCGAGCGGTTGGAGTCGAAGAAGATCTCCAAGACCCGGGCCGTCACCAGCCTGCTGCCCTACGAATTGCCCGACAAGGACGTGCACGTGGGCCCCTCGGACTATGTGCCCTGGCTGACCGATCGTAAGTGGTGCCACATCCGGATGGAAGGCCGCTCGTTCGGCGACGTGCCGCTCAACATTGAACTCAAGCTTGAAGTATGGGACTCGCCAAACTCGGCCGGTGTGGTGATCGACGCTGTGCGCTGCGCCAAGATCGCCCTCGATCGCGGCATGTCGGGTCCGCTGCTCGGTCCTTCCTCCTACTTCATGAAGAGCCCGCCGGAACAGTATCCGGACGAGCTTGCCCGGCGCAAGGTCGAGGACTTTATCGCCAACGGAGCCTGAGGCCCACCGGCATGCTGGCTGCCCGGCTGCACCAACCAACGCCGATCGAGGAACGCCCGCTCCGATTGGAGCAGGTCTCCCGCCCGGTCGCCGGACCCGGCGAGGTGCTGCTCAAGGTGCGGATTTGCGGCCTGTGCCGTACCGATCTGCATATCGTCGAGGGGGAGGTTGAGGCGCCGGGTTACCCGGTCATCCCTGGCCATCAGGTGGTGGGGGAGGTCGTCGACCTTGGCCCTGAGGTGGATCACTGGCGGCTGGGCCAACGGGCGGGCTTGCCCTGGCTCTTCCGGACCGATGAGAGCTGTGACTTCTGCCGCCGCGGCCTGGAGAACTTGTGCCCGGCGGCCGAATTCACCGGTTTGGACCGGCCCGGCGGGTACGCCGAATACGTCGTCGCCGACGCTGCTTTCGCACTGCCCCTGCCAGAAACCATGTCGGACGAGCAGACGGCGCCGCTCCTATGTGCCGGGATCATCGGCTACCGGTCCCTGCGCCAGGCCGACCTGAAGCCGGGCGAGCGTGTTGGCCTGGTCGGGTTTGGCGCCAGCGCCCACCTGGCGCTGCAGGTCGCACGCCATTGGGGCTGCCAGGTGTACGTCTTCACCCGTAGTCAGACGCACCGGCAGTTGGCGCGTCGCTTGGGCGCGGCGTGGGCGGGTGGGGCAGAGGACCAGCCGCCCCATCCGCTGGACTGCGGCGTGATCTTTGCGCCAGACGGCCAACTGGTCCCAATGATTCTGGACAAGCTCAGGCCCGGCGGAACGCTGGCGATCAACGCTATCCATTTGTCACCCATTCCGCAGATGGACTACGAACGAATTTACGGCGAGCGAACCCTGCGCTCGGTCGCCAATCTGACACGTCAGGATGGGCATGAGTTCCTGGCGCTGGCCGCCCAGATCCCGATCGAGGCGCAGGTCACCAGCTATCCGTTGACGGACGCCAACCAGGCCCTGGCGGATCTAAAACACAGCCGGATCGACGGCGCGGCGGTGCTGACCCTGTGATTCTGCTTGGCACGTCCGGTTGGTCGTATGATGATTGGGTCGGGACGGTCTACCCGCCCGACCTGCCCAAGGGCGGCTGGCTGTCTTTCGTTGCCCAGCAGGTGGACGCGCTCGAGGTCAATGTCACCTACTATCGGGTGCCGGGCGAGCGGACGGTGGCGGGTTGGGCCGAGCGTACGCCCGAGAGCTTCCGCTTTGCTGTCAAGGCGCACCGCAGCCTGACGCATGAGCGGTCTAAACCCGAGTTTGCAGCTTTTCGTCGGGGGATCGAGCCGCTGGCCGGCTCGGGCAAGCTGGCCTGCGTGCTGGCCCAGTTCCCCTATTCGTTTCACTACAACCAGACCAATCGCGACTATCTCCTTGGATTGCGGGAAGGATTAGCTGAGCTGCCGGTGGTCATCGAACTGCGCAACCGCGCCTGGGTTACGGACGATACCTTTGATCTGCTTACCGAGCTCCAGTTCGGCTACTGCTGTGTGGATGAACCCCGCTTCGACAACCTGATGCCGCCGATTGCCAAGGCGACAGGTCCGGTTGGCTACGTGCGCTTCCACGGCCGCAACGCAGAGAAGTGGTGGAAGCACGATGAGGCCTGGGAGCGTTACGACTACACTTACGCCGACGAGGAATTGCGTGAGTGGGTGCCCAAGCTTCGCCAGCTGGAGGAGGCCACTGAAGTCACGCTGGCCTTTGCCAACAACCACTATCGGGGCCAAAGCCTGGACACGGTCAGGCAGCTGAACCGCCTGCTGGCCGAAGCCGGCTGAGCGCGCCCTGTTCGGATGTGAGGATCAAGATCACATAACACGAAGGGCACGAAGGCCTCACCAGATTGAGTCTTTGCCGCCTAATCCTGTTCGCTCCTGCTGGCGGCTGATGGCCGATCGCTGACAGCGCGGAGTTCAGTACTCAGCGCGCAGCGCGTGGCGTCAGATGCCGAATGCTATAATGGAAAGGGTCAACCGACGGAGCCCGCCGGGCTTCTGGCCGGGGGTGGCAGCCGATCGCCCCCGTGTTGAGGGACGGTATGTCTGGACATTCCAAGTGGTCGACGATCAAGCGAAAGAAGGCAGCCAATGACGCCCGGCGCGGGGCGGTTTTTACGCGCCTGGCCAAGGAAATCGCCGTGGCGGCGCGTGAAGGCGGAGGCGACCCCGAGGTCAACTTCGCCTTGCGGCTGGCGGTTGACCGCGCCAAAGAAGCCAATATGCCCAAGGACAACATTGAGCGGTCAGTGCGGCGCGGCACCGGGGAAGACAAGTCCGAAGCCCAGTTTGAGCAAATCACGTATGAGGCCTATGCACCCCACGGTGTGGCGTTGATGATCGAAGTGATCACGGATAACCGCAACCGAACGGTGGCCGACATCCGCCATCTGCTGACCAGTTCGAACGGGAGCATGGGCGAAACCGGCTCGGTGGCCTGGCAATTCAGCCGGGCAGCCTACTTCGGTTTCCCGCCGAATGGCCTCAGCCCTGAGAAGGTATTCGAGCTCGCCGTCGAGGCCGGCGCCGATGATGTCACGCTGGAGGACTACATCGAGATCATTGGTCCGGTCGACGCCTTCAAGGAAATCAGCGACCGGCTGAAGGGGGCCGGCATTAAGCCCGAAGAGGCAGAACTGATTTGGCTGCCGAACACTCCCATGACCCTTTCGGGCGAGGAGACCGTCCAGGTTGCCCGGTTGATCGAGCGGCTCGAAGAACTTGATGATGTGCGGGCGGTCTACTCAAACCTGGACCTCGACGAAGAGGCGGTTGAACTGCTAGAGACCGCCTGAGTCGGGCCGGCAAGCGAAGCATGCTGGCCATCGGGATCGATCCCGGAACTGCAATCACGGGCTACGGCCTCATCCGCCAGGCGGCGGGTGGGGCCGTGGTTGTCGTTGACTACGGCGTGATTCGGACATCCGCCAACGATCAACTGGCGCTGCGTTTGGTCCAGTTGCAGCGTGAGTTGGCGGCTCTCATCGAGATCCACCATCCCGAGATCGGTGCCGTCGAGAAGCTCTTTTTCCAACGCAATGTCTCAACAGCCATGAGCGTAGGTCAGGCAAGAGGCGTGGCGCTGTTGTGCCTGGCCGCCGCCGGTGTCCGGGTTGGAGAGTACACGCCGCTGGAGATCAAGCAAGCCGTCGTCGGCTATGGCAAGGCGTCCAAGGGGCAGGTCCAGCGCATGGTTCAACGCACGCTGGCGATGGACCAACTGCCCAAACCCGATGACGCCGCCGATGCCCTGGCTGTTGCAATGTGCCATCTGCAGACCTGGCGTACCCTGCAGCGGATCGAGGACCAAAGATCGTGATCGCTACCTTGCATGGTGTGATTCAAGCTGTCGGAGACAACCAGTTGGTGCTCGAGCTGGGCGGGATTGGACTGCGGGTTGCGGTGCCTCTGTCACGGCTGGAGAGCATGCCTCGCTTGGGCGACCGAATCTTTCTCCACACGTACCTTGTCGTCAGGGAGGATTCGCTCGAGTTGTTCGGTTTCGGCGAGGCCGAAACCCGCCGCATGTTCGAGCTGCTGATGGGTGTGTCCGGCGTTGGTCCGCGCCTGGCGCTGGCCACGGTCTCCCATCTGCCGGGCGACGCCATCCGGCGGGCAGTCGGCGGTCAGCCCGAGCTCCTGACCAGAGTGCCGGGGGTGGGGCGCAAGACCGCCGAGAAGATCGCCTTCGAATTGAAGGACAAGCTGGGCGAACCAGGCTTGCCCATCGAGCCGCCGAGCGAACTGGATGGCGAAGTGCTCGGCGTTCTGACGAGCTTGGGCTACAGTCTGGTCGAGGGGCAGGCCGCGGTGCAGTCACTGGCCGAAGATGCCCCCGAAGAGCTCGAAGCCCGCGTCCGGCTCGCGCTGCGCTACTTCGCCAAGCCCTGAATCGCCATAACGCCGGCACGCATTCGGATGAACGCCAGGAAGGTGGTTCCTATGCTGGAAGACCGTAAGATTTCTTTTGTTGGGCCGGGCACAATGGCCGAGGCCATGGTCCATGGCCTGATCGAGCGAGGTGGCGTGCCGGCCGCACAAATGACTCTGAGCGGGCCACGGCCGGGGCGGTTGGAGAGGCTTGCCGAGAACTACGCGGCAAAAACGACGACCGACAACCACCAGGCGGTCAAAGGGGCCGACGTGGTGGTGCTCTCGGTCAAGCCGCAGAGCCTGCCCGACGTCCTGAAGGAATTGCGCGGCGCCATCGACCCCAAGGCATTGGTGCTATCAATCGTGGCAGGCGCCCGCCTGGGCACCCTGACGACAGGCCTGAAACACGCCGCCATCGTCCGGGCCATGCCCAACACGCCCGCCCAGGTGGGCGAAGGCATCACCGTGTGGACGGCGACGCCCCAGGCCAAGGATGACCAACGCCAGCAGGCGGCAGCCATTCTCGGGGCGCTGGGCCAGGAGGTGTTCGTCGAACAAGAGGACTACCTAGATATGGCGACGGCGCTCTCAGGGACCGGCCCGGCCTACGTCTACCTGTTCATGGAGGCGATGGTCGACGCCGGGGTGCACCTGGGCTTTCCCCGTCGCATCGCCGAGCAACTGGTCGTTCAAACCATCAAGGGCTCGGTGGCCTACTACGAGCACTCGCCGCGCCATATGGCGAGGCTGCGCAATGAAGTCACCTCACCTGGCGGCACTTCGGCGGCCGCACTCTACTATTTGGAAAAGGCAGGCTTCCGGACGGCCCTATCGCGCGCCATCTGGGCCGCCTACGAGCGCTCGGCGGCGCTAGGGCGTGGGAGGGCTGTCGGCGACGTCGATGACGAACCGCAGGCCGATTTGTGAACAGGTGGACAAGTCGGGTGAGCTTGGGTACACTTCGCTCGGCTTGAGAGAAGGCCGCCTGGGTGACCTCAACCTGCCGGCGGACTTCCAGCGATTCGACAGCAGCTAGTGCCGGATGATCGGGCGGGTCAATCGCCGTCGCCCGGCCCCCAATATTAAGGCGCCCACAATTCAGGCAGGCGTTGGGCTTAGCGACCGGCTTGGAGGCACGATGACGGATTTGCTCAAGGACCTCTCGTCCGATCTGCGCAAACAAATCGAGGACTACACCCCAGAACTTGAACTGCGTGAGGTGGGTTCGGTCTTGGAAGCGGGCGATGGTATCGCCCGCGTTTCTGGTCTGGCCGAAATCAGCTCCCAGGAGCTGGTTCAGTTCGAAAACGGGGTGATGGGAATCGCCTTCAACCTCGAAGCAGACAATGTCGGCGTCATCATCATGGGCGAGTTTGCCGATATCGATGAAGGCATGTCGGTGTACAGCACGGGGCGAATCGCATCGGTCCCGGTCGGCGACGGTTTGATCGGCCGGGTGGTTAATCCACTCGGTCTACCGATCGACGGCCACGGCGCCATTCAATCCGAGACGTTCCTGCCGGTCGACCGGATCGCACCCGGTGTGGTCGAGCGCAAAGACGTCGACACGCCGGTCGTTACCGGCATCAAGTCGATCGATGCCATGACACCAATTGGACGCGGCCAGCGCGAGCTGATCATTGGCGATCGCCAGACAGGGAAGACGGCCATCGCCATCGATGCCATCATCAACCAGAAGGGCAAAGATCTGATTTGCATCTACGTGGCGATCGGGCAGAAACGGGCGTCGGTTGCCCGGACGGTGGCAACGCTCGAGGCCCACGGCGCCATGGAGCACACCCTGGTGGTGGTGTCGGCGGCCGATGAGCCGGCCGCACTGCAATACGTCGCACCTTATGCCGGCACGGCGATGGGCGAGTACTTCGCCGAGTCTGGCCGAGATGCCTTGATTGTCTACGACGACTTGACTAAACACGCCTGGGCTTACCGCCAGGTCTCGCTGCTGCTGCGCCGCCCTCCGGGCCGAGAGGCCTACCCCGGGGACGTGTTCTACCTGCACAGCCGGTTGCTAGAGCGAGCCGTGCGCCTCGACGACGAATACATGATCGTGGAGGGGAAGGGTGAGGGCCCGGCCGAGGCCGATCGGGCGCTCGACGGCCAGATCTATCAAGGACCGATCGCCAAAGACCAGGCGAAGGAAGCGCTCGAAGCGCTGGACAAAAAGGGTGACTACCGCCTCGCCAAACGCATTGGCTCGGGGGGATCCTTGACGGCACTCCCGATTATTGAAACCCAGTTGGGCGACGTTTCCGCCTACATCCCGACCAACGTCATTTCCATCACCGACGGACAAATCTATCTTGAAAGTGAGTTGTTCAATGCCGGCATTCGCCCGGCAATCAACGTGGGCCTGTCGGTCTCCCGGGTCGGCGGCGACGCCCAGACCAAGGCGATGAAGCAGGTCGCCGGCGGCTTGCGGCTCGATATGGCTGCCTACCGTGAGGTGGCGGCCTTTGCCCAGTTCGGGTCGGATTTGGACAAGGCGACCCAATCACAACTTAGCCGCGGGCAGCGTCTGCAAGAGATCCTCAAGCAGCCGCAGTACCGACCGTTGGACGCCGAAGAAGAGGTCGTCGTGTTATTCGCTGGAACGCGCGGCCTTGCCGACAAAATCCCTGTCGACCAAATCCGCGCCTGGGAGAGCGCCCTGCTGCGAACGGTGCGCACCTCGCACGGGGACTTGCTTAAGACGATCGCTGAGGAAAAACGGCTGTCGGACGACACCGAAGCCAGCCTGCGGCAGGCGATTGAAGCCTTCAACCGCGGCTGGACCACCGACTAGCCGGGCGTCACAGGAGAGGCCGAACGATGGCAACCGCTCGTGAGATGAAGCTCCGCATCCGGAGCATTAAGAACATCTCTCAGGTGACGCGCGCCCTGGAGGCTGTCAGTGCCAGCCGCGTGCGCAAAGCCGAGCAGGCCGTCAAGGCCAGCCGGCCCTATGCCAACAAGGCCTGGCAGGTGCTGCGACACCTGTCGGATCAACCTGCCCGGGATTGGGTTCACCCGCTGCTCGAAAGCCGGCAGGAGGTCCGCAATATCCTGACGCTGATCGTCACCGGTGACCGGGGCCTGGCCGGCGCCTACAACAGCAACATCATTCGCTTCACCCTAGAGCACATGCGCCAACAGCCAGCCACCGTCAGCTACCTAATCGTCGGGCGCAAGGGGCGTGACGTGTTGATCCGGCGCGGGGTCGACATCCGGGCCGAATTCAGCCAGCTCCCGGCCGAGCCGAGCTTTGCCGACGTTTCGGCGATCGGACGCCTGGCGATCGACGCCTATTTGGCTGCTGAAGTCGATCAGGTCCTGTTGTTCTACACCGACTTCGTCAGTCTGTTGCGCCAGATTCCGACGGTCAAGCAGCTGCTACCGCTCGAAGTCGGGGACGTGGCCGGCCGTGTCGAGGGGGAGGGTCTGGCAGCCGGCGTGGCGACCGATCGGCCGCCGGCCGCCTACATCTATGAGCCGGGGCAGGAAGAGCTTGTCGAGTTTATCGTGCCCAGGTTCACGCAATTGCAGATTTACCAGGCAATTCAGGAATCACTGGCCAGCGAGCACGCCGCCCGCATGGTTGCCATGCGCAACGCGACCGATAACGCTCAGGATCTTGCCAGTTCGTTGCAGCTTGAATACAACAAGGCCCGTCAGCAGGCGATCACCAGCGAAATGCTGGACATCGTCGGCGGCGTTGAAGCACAGGCTTAGCGCCGGGGGACAGGAGGCAGGTATGGCCGAAGCAAACGGACGGATTGTGCAGGTGCAGGGTGGCGTCGTGGATGTCGAATTCCCGCCTGGGATGCTGCCCGACATTTATCATGCCATCGAGGTACCGCGCCAGGACCAGAGGCCGTTGATCCTGGAAGTGCAGCGACACTTGGGGGATCACTGGGTTCGGACGGTGGCGATGGACTCGACCGACGGATTGCGCCGCGGCACGCCAGCCATTGGGACCGGCGCGCCCATCCAGGTGCCGGTCGGCGAACCGACTCTGGGCCGCGTTTTCAACGTATTGGGCCTGCCGGTGGATGCCAAGGGCGAGGTGGTGGCCGATACCTATTACCCGATCCACCGTCCGGCGCCCGTATTTGAGGAGCAGTCGACACGGGTTGAAGTGTTCGAGACCGGCCTCAAAGTTATCGACCTGATCGCGCCGTTCACCAAGGGCGGCAAGACGGGTATTTTCGGCGGCGCCGGCGTTGGCAAGACCATTCTGATCCAAGAGTTGATCCGCTCGATCGCCACCGTCCATCAGGGCAACTCGGTTTTCGCCGGAATTGGCGAGCGTACGCGCGAAGGCACACAGATGTACCGCGAGATGATCGAGTCGGGTGTGCTCAAGGACACGGTGCTGGTTTACGGGCAAATGAACGAGCCACCGGGCGTGCGGCTGCGGGTGGGTCTGACGGCCCTGACCATGGCTGAGTATTTCCGGGATCAAGGCCGGGATGTCCTGCTCTTCATCGACAACATCTTCCGCTTTAGCATGTCGGGTTCGGAAGTGTCGGCGCTGCTTGGCCGTCTGCCGTCGGCAGTTGGTTATCAACCAACGCTGTCGACCGAGATGGGCCAGCTTCAGGAACGCATCACCTCGACCAAGTCGGGGTCGATCACGTCGATGCAGGCCGTGTATGTGCCGGCTGATGATTACTCCGATCCGGCGCCGGTGGCCACCTTCGCCCACCTGGATTCCACGATCACCCTTGAGCGGTCGATCGCCGACCGCGCCATTTACCCGGCGGTCGATCCGCTGACGTCGACCTCCCGTATCCTCGATCCGCAAGTGGTGGGCGACGAGCACTACACGACGGCCCGCGAAGTGCAGCGCGTGTTGCAGCGCTACAAGGACCTGCAGGACATCATCGCCATCCTGGGCATCGAAGAATTGAGCGAAGACGACAAGTTAATCGTCGCCCGGGCCCGCAAGATCGAGCGTTTCTTCTCACAACCGATGCACGTGGCCGAGCAGTTCACCGGGCGCGAAGGGCGCTACATCAGCCTGAAGGACACCGTGCGAGGCTTCCGTGCGATTCTTGACGGCCAGCACGATGATTTGCCCGAGCAGGCCTTCTATATGGTCGGGACGATTGAAGAGGCTGCTGAGCGCGCCAAGAAGCTCGAGTCAGAGGGCTAGGTTAGGAGCGGGCGGATGCCGATCCGCTGCGAGATCGTTACCCAGGACAAGACCCTCTACGAGGGCGAAGCTGACTCGGTTCGCGTACCCGGGACCGATGGCGAAATGGGCATTCTGCCGCATCACGCGCCGCTCCTGACGACGCTCAAGCTGGGCCTCATTGAAGTTCGGTACGGCGCTGAAGAGGAGTTCTTCTTGATTTCTGGCGGCGTGATGGAGGTCAGGCCAGACATCGTCACCATCCTGGCCGATGTTGGCGAGAACGTCGAAGAGATCGATATCGCCCGGGCCGAGGCCGCCCGTCAGCGAGCCGAAAAGTTCCTGGCCGAAGGCCCACCGCCCGACACCGATGAATACCTGCGCATGGAAGCTGCGCTGCGCCGCTCCAACCTGCGACTGGAGGCCGCGCGCCGGTTTGGCCGTGCATCGACGCGACGCGCCTCCTCGGCAGGGGCTCCGGAGGAAGCCTAGGCCGGATGGCCCTCTTTGGCAAAGACCTGGGGATTTCCCTGGGGACAAAGAACACCCTCATCTGCGAAGGTGACGACATCGTGCTGCATGAGCCGACGGTCGTCGCCATTGATATTGACGAGCTCAAGATCGTCGAAGTCGGTCACGCGGCGCGCGAGATGGAAGGCCGCGTGCCCGAAAGCATTGAGGTCATGCGGCCGTTGCGCGATGGGGTGATCGCTGACTTTGAGGTCACACACCGTATGCTGGGCCACTTCGTCGAGAAGGTGTGCGGCCCCGCCCGCTTGTTCAAACCTCGCATCATGATCACCGTACCCTATGGTGTCACCAGCGTTGAGAGCCGGGCGGTGCACGAAGCGGCCCTGCAATCGGGCAGCCGCGAGGTCTACCTGATCCAGGAGCCGCTGGCCGCGGCCATTGGCGCCGGATTGCCGATCGCCACACCGTCCGGCAATATGGTCGTCGTGTTGGGCGGCGGCGTAACCCAAGCTGCCGTCATTGCCATGAGCGGAATCGTGACGGCCAGCGCCGTCCGCCTGGGTGGCCTGCACATTGACGAGGCGATTACTTCGTACATCCGCAAGAAGTATGGGCTTATCGTCGGCCCGCGCACCGCCGAGGAAGCCAAGATCCGCATCGGCGCTGCCATGCCATTGGACGATGAACGCTCGATCGAGATCCAGGGTCAGGATCAGGTCACCAACTTGCCTCGGCCGATCACATTGACGACCAACGAGATCGTCGAGGCGATTCAGGAAACGCTACACTTGCAGGCGGTCGCCATCCGCAACGTGCTTGAAACGACGCCGCCGGAACTGGCTTCCGACATTATCGATCGCGGCATGGTCATCTGCGGGGGTGGGGCGCTGCTGCAGGGAATCGACAAGTGGCTGACTCGCGAGACGGGGGTACCGGCATACCTGTCGGAAGAGCCTGTCGCCTGCCCGGCCAAGGGCGCCGCCCGGGCGCTGGGGATGTTGGAAAGACTGCGCCGGAATTTGCCGGCGGTTTAATCGCTAGTCACTTTAGATAGTACGTCATCCGCTGCAGGTGCAGCACCGGATCAATGTACTGCACTTGAACTTCAGGCGGAACGCTGACCGAGGTCGGTGCATAGCACAGGATGGCCCGTACGCCGGCCCGGACAAGCACGTCGGTAACCGCTTGGGCCTTGGCCGCCGGCACAGTCAGCATGGCCACGCGGTAGCCATTGCGCTGGATATCCTGCTCCAGATTGGTTGAATTCAGGATGGTGAACTTGCCGGCTAGCCTGCCGATCTTCTCGGGATCGGAATCATAGACGGCAGCAATCCGGTAGCCTCGGTTGACAAACCCGCCATAGCCGGCGACGGCTCGCCCCAAGTCGCCGGCACCGACCAAGATCACGGGCCAGATCCGGTCGACATGCAAGATTTCCTTGAGCTTGGTCGACAAGTATTCGACGCTATAGCCAGTCCCTTGTTTGCCGAATTCACCGAACTGGGACAGGTCCTTGCGTATTTGAGCCGAGGAGATTCCGAGGCGCTCCCCCAGGTCCTGCGACGAGGTGATTTCCTTACCTTCGGCAGTCATCTCGGCCAGGGCCCGCAGATACAGAGGCAGGCGACCGACGACGATGTCGGGCACTTTCGAAGCGGGCATGCGACCCTCCCAGGTCGAGGCATGCAGCGTTTGGGAACTCTATCACAGACACTAGGCCGGTGCAAACCGGGGACGCAAGTGTGGCGGCTGCCCTTGGTATAATCGCCGCGCTCCCAAAGGACGGGCTACGGCGTGCCATTCCCATGTTCCTAGACGAGGTCAAAATTCAGGTCGCCTCGGGCCGCGGCGGTGATGGCGTGGTCCACTTCCGCCGGGAGAAGTATGTGCCGCGTGGAGGTCCAGACGGCGGCGACGGCGGCCGCGGCGGCGACGTGGTTTTCGAAGCTGACCAGCACTTGAGCAGCCTGGCGCCGTTTCGGCGCCAGCGTCACTTCCGCGCCGAAGATGGTCGGCCGGGAGAAGGCGGCCGCCGCTCGGGGGCTGGCGGCGACGATATGGTCATCCACGTCCCGGCCGGTACCCTGCTGCGCGCTGCGGATAGCGGAGACCTGCTGGCCGACTTGACCGAACCGGGGGAGCGAGTGGTTTTGCTCGAAGGTGGGCGCGGGGGAAAGGGCAACGCCCGCTTTGCCAGCTCGCGCAATCAGACGCCGCGCATGGCCGAAAAGGGTGAGCCGGGCCGGGAACGCTGGCTGGTCTTGGAGCTGCGGTTGATCGCCGATGTCGGCATTGTCGGCGTGCCCAACGCCGGCAAGTCGACCCTGCTGGCCGCCGTCACCAATGCCCGTCCCAAGATCGCCGAATATCCCTTCACCACACTGACGCCCAATCTCGGCGTCGCCGAGTTGCCGGACGGAGACACCCTGGTATTGGCCGACATCCCCGGGATAATCGAAGGCGCCCACCAGGGGACCGGGCTTGGCTTCGCTTTCCTTCGCCACATTCAAAGGACGCGGGCCATCATCCATTTGTTGGACGGCATGGCCGAAGATCCGGTGGCGGACCTCACGCAAATCAACAGCGAGATGGCACTCTATGACGAACGGCTGAGCCGGCTGCCGCAAGTTGTTGCCGTAAGCAAGATGGACCTAGCGCCGGCGATGGACCGCTGGCTGCAACTGGAGGCCAAGTTGGCCGAGATGGGGATGGAAGCGGTGCCGATCTCGGCTGTATCGCACCAGGGTTTAGCCGACCTCCTGTGGCGCGTTCGGCAGGCAAGCCAGCAACAGCCGGAGCCAGAAGCCGAGCCCGACGAGCTGCCCGTCTATCGCCCTCGACAGCCGAGCCAAGCGTTCCGGGTTGCGCGCGATCCAGATGGCGTTCTGCGGGTTTCGGGGGAGGGCGTTGAACGGTCGGCGGCCATGACCTATTGGGAGTATCGCGAATCGGTCCGTCGCTTCCAAAAGCTGTTGGTGCGCATCGGAGTCGAGGACGCATTGCGTCAGGCGGGCATTGAAGAGGGGGACTCGGTCCGTATCGGAGAATATGAGCTCGAGTGGCAGGAATGATCGGCGTTTTCGGCGGCACCTTTGATCCGCCTCATTTGGGTCATCTGATCCTGGCGGATGAAGGCCGGGCGGCTTTGGGATTGTCGCAAGTTGTTTGGACGATCGCCGGGGATCCACCTCACAAGCCGGACGAAGGGTTGACCCCGGTTGGGCGACGGATCGAAATGGTTCGGGCCGCGCTGAGCGCCGATCCGCATTTCAATCTCAGCCTGATGGATGTTGACCGGCCAGGTCCACACTACACGGTCGACGGCTTGGATCGCCTTCGGAACGAAAACGGTGATCAACCGATTGCTTATCTGATGGGCTCGGATTCTCTGCGCGACTTGCCGGCCTGGTACCAGCCCGACAGGTTTGTTGAACTAGTTGACCGGATTGGAATTCTAAGGCGTCCGGGCGTTTCGTTCGACCTGGCGGCCCTGGATCGGCAGCTGCCGGGGCTGGCAGGGAAAGTCGTGTTCTTCGACGCACCCCTGGTTGAGATCGCCGGCCGGGATATCCGTGACCGAGTCCGACAAGGCCGGCCGTACCGCTACTTCGTGTTGCCGGCGGTGGCCGACTTGATCGATCGCCACAGCCTTTACCTCTCCTAAGTGGGGGATTGCCACCCGGGCATCCGCGGCCAGCGCCGAGGCTCCGGCGGGGCTATACTCAGCAGCCGCAGCCGGTCGCGATTGGCAACCTAGCTGGGCAGGTAGCCCTGATGACGGTACGTATCTCTCTCTTTGGGATCATGAGTTCCCATCTCGACGGCAACCTGATCCGCCTGCCGCCTCGGTCTCAGGTGCCATCCTTGTGGGCCTATCTCCTGCTCCATGCCGGCCAATCCCTGCCTCGGGACCGGGTGGCGTTCACTTTCTGGCCAGAAGAAGCGGAAGCTGAAGCACGCGCCAATCTGCGCCGCCACCTTTACCGGTTGCGACAACTGCTACCCGAACCTCCAGAGGAGCAGCCCTGGGTGTTGGCTGATGGCGCCAGCTTGAGCTGGAACTTGCAGTCCGACTATTGGCTCGATGTCGACGAGTTCCAACGCTTGAGCACCGGTGGGGATGGCCTGGACCAAGCCGTCCGCCTGTATGCGGGTGACCTGCTGGAAGACATCTACGACGATTGGGTTGTCCCCGAGCGCGAACGGCTGCGGGGCGTGTACCTAGACAACTTGCAGCGCTTAATTGCCTGGCAAACACAGCGCGGCAGCTACGCACAGGCGATCAGATACGCCGAGCGACTGCTGCGCCAGGATCCACTGCGTGAGCAGAGTTATCAGGAGCTCATGAAACTGCACGCCTTTGTCGGGGATCGGGCAAGCCTGGTCCGAACCTACCAGGCTTGCCGGGCAGTGTTGTCCCAGGAACTCGACGTCGAACCCTCGGTCGCAACGCGCAGCACCTTCGAATCGCTGCTGGCGCAAGCACAAACACCGGCTGCCAGCTCGCCCGCCGCCGGCGCCCGCCCACCTGTCCGCCCTATGCCCCTTGAGCTCACGGACATCGTCGGCAGACGGAATGAGCTGCAGGCGCTAACCGCGGCGATCGCCTCCGACCGCCTCGTCTCGCTTGTGGGCATGCCGGGGATTGGCAAGACACGTCTGGCGCTTGAACTGGCTGCCCGGCGCGACCCTGGCCAGGACCAAGAGGTTTGGTGGGTTGATTTGGCCAGCTTGGCCGATCCCGAACTGGTGGCACAGGCCATTGCCACATCGCTTGGCATCCGGACTCTCGTTCGCCAGCCCCCGGTAGAGACGATCTCTGAAGTGATCGGAGAGCGCCAAGGCTTGCTCCTCCTCGACAATTGCGAGCATCTGGTCGATACAGTCGCCGCATTGGTGACCGGCCTGTTGGCCCGTGCACCGCGCTTGCGCGTCCTGGTCACATCTTCCGAGCCCCTCGGCGTGACTGGCGAAGTTGTCATCGGTCTGCAACCGCTGTCGCTGCCCGAATTGGAGACAGGCCCGCTCGGGGTCCATGAACTCCGCCGCCTGCTTCAGTCGTCCGAGAGTGGCCAGTTGTTCATAACCCGCGCCATCGAAGCCCTGCCCACTTTCCATTTGACCAGCGCCAACACGCCGGCGATCGTCAAGATTTGCCGGGCGCTGGATGGCATACCCCTGGCGATTGAGTTGGCCGCCGCCAGGCTCAAGGTGTTGTCGGTTGAGCAGATTGCCGAGAGGATTGAAGACCGTTTTCACTTGCTGACGGGTGGCAGCCGCACGGCGCTGCCGCGGCACCAGACACTGCGGGCGACGCTCGATTGGGCCCACAGCCTGCTTGAAGACAATGAGCGAGCGTTCTTCCGGAGGTTGTCGGTCTTCGCCGGCGGGTTCAACTTCGAGGCGGTCGAATTCGTTTGTCCGGGCGGACCAATCGAGCCAGACCATGTGCTCGAGCTGCTTTCCTCGCTCATCGACCGTTCCCTGGTCACCGTGATCCGCCCCGACCGCGGGCCGGTGCGGTACGCGATGCTTGAGACCGTCAACCAGTACGCCCGTGAGCGCTTGGTTGACTCGGATGAGGCCAAGATTGTTCGGCAGCGGTTCGTCGAATACTTCACGCAGTTGGCCGAACGGGCCGGGCCGCAGCTGCTGCGCGGTGGCACCGACCAAGCCGATTGGTTCGACCGGCTCCAGCTGGAGCAGGACAATCTGCGGGCGGCGCTGGCCTGGGCCGTGGGCTCGGCTGACTACCCTGCCATCGCCCGTATCGGCGGCGCCATCTGGCCCTTCTGGTGGACGCGTGGATCGGTCCCTGAGGGGCGGCAGTGGCTGGCGCCGGCGATGGTGAGCCGGCAGCGACTTGGAGATGAGGATCGCAGTCGACTGCTGTTCGCCGAGGGCCGGCTGGCGCTGTTGCAGGGTGACTTCGAGGCCGGGTTGGCTGCCCTGGAGGAGCACCTTGCTCTGGTTGAGCCCACCGGCGATGCGGGCGCCCTGGCCGAAGCCCTGACTTCACTCGGCATCGCGCAGCACCGGTTGGGTTCGTTTGACAATGCCCAGGCGTACTGGGAACGCGCGTTGGCGCATTATGAAGGGGTCGGGGACCGATGGGGCGTGGCCCGCGCCCTGAACAACCTGGGCGATCTGGAAACGTTCCTCGAACAGTACGAGTCGGCCCGCAAGCATCTGGCGCAAAGCCGCTCGATCTTCCGTCAGCTTGAGTCTGCCTTGGGCGAATCGATTGCGTTGATCAATCTAGGGCGAGCGGCCTTGCTGCAGGGTGATGCCGACGAAGCCCAGCTCTCCTTCGAAGACAGTCTGCGCCTCAAGCAGGCGTTGTCGGATCGGGAGGGCATCGCCTGGAACCTTGAAGGCCTGGCCGCCGTTGCCGCCGCCCAAGGGAACGGCAGTCGCGCCGCCCGCTTGTTTGGCGCGGCTGCCTCGCTGCGCGATGAGATCGGCGTGCCGGTCGCACCCCAGGATAAAGGTTTCTATCAAGCCAACTTGGAGGCGGCAAAGAACCTGCTGGCGCCGGAGGCATGGCAGGCTGCCTGGGAACAAGGCGGCCAATTGACGGCAGAACAAGCGCTGGCGCTGTCGTTGGGGAAGGACGAGTCGGAATAGCTTCGTAGGATCCGGGCACCAGGCACCAGGTACTGAGCTCCGCTCCGGGGGTCTTCAATTGTCAATTGCAACCATCTGCTCTCGGCGAGCATCGTAATTCGTTGGCCTCACATAGAGTGGACTACCCGGTTGGCCCCCTGCACGGGGAGAAGACCTCCGAGGTCCACGTGTACCTGATCTATCGTTGACCCTATCCGTGTGGACCTCGGATGTCCGAACGTGCTCCCACCCTCGCCAATTTGCCCTGTCATAGGGGAGGTTTTCGCTCCAGACCGCCTGCGATCCCGGCCCTTCCAACTGCGTGTACCTTATCACTTATCACCTGTCACCTCTGCCAAATCCCCAGTCCCCAATCCCTAATCCCTTCCTCCAGCTCCCATCCCCGACCAATTTGGACGGATTTGCGACGCTGGCGCGACAGCGGCCAGCTAGGCTTCATCCTAAGCAAGGCGCACTGGTGGGGCCGGCGTCGAATTGATCAGGCGCCGATGGTGCCCCACTGGCATGGTGCCCACATATTCCCAATGGAGGCATTGCTTGTTTGCCATGAGCCGATCAGCCCGAATCCACCTGCTTGTCAGCCTGCTGGCCCTGGCGGGTTTTGCCTGCAACTTGCAGACTGGCAGCCAACCGACGGTCACGCCGCCGCTACAACCGTCGGAGGCAGTCCCAACCACCGTCCCGACCGATATCCCAGTCGCCGACTTGACAACTGACGTTGCGACGCTTCCGTACAGAGATGGGTTTGATGGCGCGCTGGGACCGGGTTGGACCTGGCTGCGTGAAGACCCTGCCGGTTGGTCGCTGACCGAGCTGAATGGTTGGCTCCGGATCGCCCTGTCCACCGGCAGCTTCTTCGGCACACTGCCGGACAACGTGCTGCTGCGCCCGGCGCCAGCCGGCGATTTCGACATGCGGGTTCAGGTGATGGTCACACCTGAATCCAACTTTGAGTTCGCCGGATTGCTGGTCTATTTCAGCGACGACCGAGTGCTCCAACTGGGGCATGCCTTCAGCCAGGGCAGCCCGCCGAGCGTTGGCGACGGCTTCTACTTTGACAATATCGAGAATGGGGGTGCGGTCGGCAGCAATTTTGCCGACAGCACCTCGAGCGGTTCGGTCGACACGTTGCGCATTGTGCGAGTCGGGACCAGCTACACGGCCTACTTCCTTGGGCAGGAAGGCGTTTGGATCGAAATGGGCAGCCACAGTGTGCAGGGCCAGCCGGCTTCCGTCGGTCTGGTTGCATCCCAGGCACTGCAAGCCGGGCTGTATGCCGACTTTGATCAGTTTGAGCTGCTGGCGCCCGAGTAGCAACCTTGAAACCTGTGCCTCCTGCCCTGAGCGGACACGCCAGGCCGCCCGAGGTCGTGTGGGAAGAGAGTGCAACGCCTTGACTGACACCACCCAACCAAGCCCCCGAGTCTTCATGGTCCGGTTTTGGCCGG
>DASWJQ010000060.1:0-39822 GCA_036397095.1 Anaerolineales bacterium | reverse complement strand
CTTGGCAGTCATTGTTTCCAATCCCATCCAACGCGGGGCGTTCGGTCACGGATAACGCGACACGCCGAGGGCGGAGTATCTCACCACGCGGCCGTCCTTGACTTGTTCGGTGTTGCGTGGAGCCCCTCCGGCTCCCTCAAGGTTAATCATCGTGGAAAGGCGGCCGGCCAGCATCGTCCTTAAGGATGATTTCAGGATAAGAACAGTGGGAATTCAGGCTGCCGATTAGCCCGGCTTGCACGTTGCCCTTCGGCATCAGATTAAGGGCGGCCAAGTCGCCGATCGGGATAATGGCCGCCTCTTCATAGGTGAGATCGAACGGCTTGCGGGCGGCAGGTCCTGGGCGGGCCGTGCCCTAATGTGGCAGGCATTGGAACCAGAGGTAGGCGCAAATGCAAAACCCGGTCGAGCCAAACAGCGCGTCGCCAGGCGCGAAACGGTTGATGCCTTTCCCGACCGCCTCGACACGACCGGCCCGGTCGATCCGAAGACCCGCTGGCTGATCTGGAACTTGGCTACCCGAGGGCCGACGGCGTCGATCACACCGGCGGACTCGGAGCCGGGAATGGTGGTGCAGCGTGGCCTGAGGATTCAAATCCAAATGCGCAAGGGCAACCCCAAGTAGATCGGGAAGGCAAGCGCCTGCATCTCACAATCCCCTCAGGTGACTGTCGAGGCGTGCAGGCGGATCCGGACCTCATGATCCTTTGGCCTTGGATCGGGCAGGTCGCGCAATGCGAGAACTTCCGGAGGGCCGTAGCGGGTCCAAATGACAGCCTTCATGAGCTTCCTTCGCTGACGAAAGGGGATGAGCCTTGGCATTAGGGGCTCGCAGAGACGGGCACGTCAATGCCGACAATGCAAGTCTACATCGGAGTCATTTGGACCAAGGCGAGCGCAATCCGCACTCGATTGCGTGAATGCGCTTGCGCTGGCGGCCCTCGCCGTCCCCGCTGGAGGATGGCCTACGTCCAACTTGGCCGACGAGAGGTCGGAGGTCGTGCCAAGATGGGGAAGATACAGCCCCTAAGCACAGCGCCGCACTGCTTGTGCCCAGCTGAGAGTGCAATGGATAATGACAGGAGCTGCTGCCCTTCGGTCAGGCCGCGGCAACTCTTCCGGCGACTTTGGCCGTCAATGTCCATCGGCCGACGATTTTGGCGAGCCAGGCGACCGCCGCCAGGATCAGCAGCAACTGGGCAGAATCTATGGGGGCAGGGTTTAGCCGCTGCATGACACCGGTCGGTTGCCACATCGCAGCCAGCAGGACGAGGAATCCAGCGGCCGTCAGCAAATTGCCGAGCTGGGTGCAACAGGCAGGCGGTCCCACCCGCCGCTGATGATTCTCGCCGGCTACGCTCTTGCAGCGTGGGGCGATAGGACTCCACGAAAGTCTGATCTCTGGTCCCTCCCTGGCGGAATATCCAGAAGGCACTTGGCCCCGGTTGGCCGGGTCCATGAGGGAACTTTCGAGAAGCACATACCCCTCGCCAATTTCGGAGGTCATGCTGGCTAACGCGGTATCATCGGCCGCATCGATGGACGCCTCCGACCTGACCCCCAGTGACCTGCGAGTGGCAGTGGTTGCCGCCGACCCGCTGGCGCGGGCCGGGCTGGCGACGCTGCTGGCCGAGTTGCCCAACCTCAGCGTGGTCCTGCAGTTGGGGCTGGACGAGAATCCCGAGCGGCCGCTGGCCGCCAGTCACGCGGAGGTAGTGCTGATTGATCTCGGCTGGGAGCACGAGGCCGAGTCGGCGGCACTCGCCGCCTGGCTGGAGCAGGGGCTGCCGGCACTGCTCCTGATTCCGGACGACCGCCCGTCCGGCCAGTTGTGGTCGCTGGGCGCAGCCGGGGTGCTCAGCCGGGGCCGCTTGCCCCACACCATCGCCGATGCCTTGTGGACGATCCGCCAGGGCTTGCTTGTGCTCGACCCGGATATGGGCCGTCCGGCCCTGGCCGATCCGGGCGCCGGGGCCGGCAAGGCGCTCACACCGCGTGAAGCCGAAGTCCTCCAGCTGCTAGCCGAAGGCCAGACCAATCGGGCCATCGCACAGTCTCTCCGCATCAGCGAGCACACTGTCAAGTTCCACGTAACGGCGATCCTGGGCAAGCTCGGCGCCGAGAGCCGGACGGAAGCGGTCGTCCAGGCCGCCCGCGCCGGCTGGATCGTGCTGTGACCTGCCCGAAGGTCTAGGCCCAACCCCCACCTTCGACCGAAGCAAGCTCATCAGCGCGGCGCGAAACTGAAGCCATCCCAATCAATCGAGAGGTGGGCAAGATGGCGAAGGTGCTTGAGTCGTTGTCGCAGGATCTGGCCGGTCAGGTGGAAGCCACCGGCCCGGCGATCGTACGCGTCGAGGGCCGGCGCCGACTGCCGGCCAGCGGAGTGATCTGGTCGGACGACGGCCAGATTGTGACCGCCCACCACGTGCTGGAGCGGGACCAGGGGTTGCGTATCGGATTGGCCGACGGCACGACGGTCGAAGCGAAGCTGATCGGCCGCGACCCGACGACCGATCTAGCGCTGCTGCAGGCCGACGGGGCCGGGCCGGGCGCCAACTGGCAGGATACGGACATGTTGTCGGTCGGGCACTTGGTGCTGGCCCTTGGCCGTCCGCGACGCACGGTGCAGGCCACCCTGGGAATCGTCAGCGCCCTGGGCCAGGTCTGGCGCACGCCAATCGGCGGCCAAGTGGACCGCTACCTGCAGACGGACGTCGTGATGTACCCAGGCTTTTCGGGCGGGCCGCTGGTGGCGGCCGATGGCGCCGTCGTCGGGCTCAACAGCTCGGCGCTGCTGCGCGGCGTCAGCTTGACGGTGCCGACCGAGACCATCCGCCGCGTTGCGGCCGAACTGGGCGAACATGGCCGGGTGCGGCGCGGCTACTTGGGCGTGGCCGCCCAGCCGGCCGAGCTGCCAAAGGCGGTCGCCGGCGAGTTGGGCCGGGAGATTGGGCTGCTCCTGGTTACGGTCGAAGCCGACAGCCCGGCCGAGGCCGCCGGTCTGGCATTGGGTGACACGATCGTGGCGCTCGATGGACTAGCGGTCGAAACGCTCGATGATCTGGGGGTCCCGCTTTCGCCCGACCGAATCGGCGCCGAAGTCAGCGTTCAAGTGTTGCGCGGCGGCGAGCTGATGGAGCGCAAGCTGACCATCGGCGAGCGCCCCTCCCGCTAGGAGATGGCCATGCTGGATACGCTGGAGAACATCCGCACGAAGGAAGACGCCCAACCTGGCGGGACACTGCGCCAGATCAACGCCGACCTCGGTGGGCTGGCCAATCGGGTCCGGCTCAGCCTGGTGCGGGTGGTGGATGGCGGGCGGGGGGCCGGTGCCGGCGTTGTGCTTCACGAGCGGGGCTTGATTGTGACCAACGCCCATGTCGCCCACCGGCGGAATACGATGGTCGAGGACTGGCAGGCCCGCCAGCTGCCAGCCCGGTTGATTGCGCTCGACCGGCGCCACGATTTGGCGGCGCTCTCGGTCGAGGCCGAGGATCTCGAGCCGCTGGAATTGGGCGACAGCCAAAAACTTGCCCCGGGCAGTTGGCTGCTGGCGATGGGCCACCCATTCGGCGTGCTGGGCGGCACAACGGCAGGCGTCGCCATTGGCGTTGGCGGCGATCTGCCCGAGGCGCCCCCGGGGCGCGAGTGGCTGGCAATGAGTCTGCAGCTCCGGCCGGGCCACTCGGGCGGGCCGGTCATCGACACGCAGGGCCGCCTGTTGGGGGTCAACGCCATGATGGCCGGACCCGTAGTCGGCCTGGCAGTGCCGGCCCACGTGGTCAAGCGTTTCTTGAAGGAAGGAATCGGCAACGACAAGCGGGACAAGGCCCGGCTTCGAAGGCAGCCGGCCGCCGCCTGGTTCTGATATGGTGGCCGGGGCCGGCGAGCGCATTCGTCAGGCTGCCCTGAGATGGCCCGGTGTGCAGGCTCAGCCGCATCGCTTTGGCGGTGAGGCGTATCTATTGGGGGGTGGGGAGATTGGCCATCGGCACGGCGATTCGGTGGTCGACATTCCCTTTCCGCGAGCGGTGCGCGACGAGCTCGTCGCCAGCGGTCAGGCCAAGCCTCATCGGTTCACCCCGCCGGGCAGCGGTTGGGTGACCGTCTTCCTGCGCCAGCCCAGCGACGTCGATCACGCCATCGGTCTGCTGGAACGTGTCTACAGGGCGCGCCTCAAGAGGCGTCAGTCCGCTCGAGATTAGGGCAGTTCGAAGTTAGGCAACCCAATTGCGGGCGGGGAAAAGCGGACTTCCCGGAAGTCTTGCCCGAATCGGCCGAACCATGGGGCCGGTCGGGACTTCCGGGAAGTCCGCTTTACGCGCGGCGCGGTCTCGCGTCCTGACATCACGGCTTTTGTGGCACAATGGGCGCAGCCCATCACCAACCGTAAGCAGGAGCGCAGCGTGGCCGAACATACGCAAACCCTCCCCCACTGGGACATGACGGTCGTTTACCCTGGCCTGGAGTCGGATGCCTTCCAGCAGGACTTCACCGAAATCATCGACTCGATCGAAACCTTGCGCGAAACCTTTGACGCCGAAGACATTCGGCTGACCGAAAGTCTGGAGGTCGACGAGGCGCTGGCCACGCGCTTCGAAACGGTGGTGGGGGACTTCAACCGCTTGCTTGAACGGCTGGAGACAATCGAAGCCTTTATATACAGCTTTGTCGCCACCGATTCAACCGATGAACTGGCGCAGGCCAAATTGGGCGAGCTGGAGCAGGCGCAAACGACTTTGGTCACGCTGTCGACCCGCCTGACCGCCTGGCTCGGTTCGCTGGATGTCGAGGCGCTGATCAAGGCTTCCGATGTGGCCGCCGAGCATGCCTACGTGCTGCGCAAGGCCAAGGTTGAGTCGGAGCACCTGATGTCGCCGCCAGAAGAAGCGCTGGCGGCTCGACTGTCGGTGACCGGTTCGGGAGCCTGGTCGCGTCTGCACGGTGATGTGTCATCGCAGCTGATGGTCTCGCTCGAGCTCGAAGGCGATCAGAAGGATTTGCCGATGAGCGCCGTCCGCAACCTGGCCTACGAGGCCGACCGGACGACGCGACGCACGGCCTATGAGGCCGAACTTGCGACCTGGCAGGAATGGCGCGTGCCGCTGGCGGCTTCGCTCAACAGCATCAAGGGCGAGGTGAATGTGCTCAGCGAGGAACGCGGCTGGGAATCGGCCTTGGAGCGGTCCTTGTTCCAGAACAGTATCGACCGCGCCACCCTGGATGCCATGCTCGAAGCCGGCCGAGAAGCGTTCCCCGACTTCCGCCGCTACATGCGGGCCAAGGCCAAGGCGCTCGGCATTGAGCGCATGGCTTGGTATGACATGTTCGCCCCGATGCCGGCCGGGGGGCGCGCCTGGGGGTACGAAGAGGCGACCGGGTTCATCCTCGAACACTTCGGCGGCTACGGCCCGCGGCTGCAAGCACTGGCGCAACGCGCCTTCGAAGAGAACTGGATCGACGCTGAGCCGCGCCCCGGCAAGCGCGATGGCGCCTTTTGCATGGGCTTGCGTCAGGACGAGTCCCGCATATTGGCCAACTACCAGCCGTCGTACGACGGCATGAGCACCCTGGCGCACGAATTGGGACACGCCTACCACAACCTGGCGCTGTCGGTGCGAACGCCGCTGCAGCGCGAAACGCCGATGACCCTGGCCGAAACCGCCAGCACGTTCTGCCAGACCATCATTCAGAAGGAAGCGCTCAAGTCGGCCGACGAGGCCGGTCAAATGTTCATTGTGGAGGCGGCCATCCAGGATGCCTGCCAGGTCGTGGTCGACATCAGCAGCCGCCTCCAATTTGAATCTGAGGTCTTCAGCAAGCGCCACGACCGGCCGTTGTCAGCCGATGAGCTCTGCCAGCTCATGCTCCAGTCGCAGGCCGACACCTACGGCGACGGCCTGGATCCGGAACTGAGACATGCCTACATGTGGGCGGTCAAAGGTCACTATTACAGTGGGGGCCGTTCGTTTTACAACTATCCATATATGTTCGGACTGCTCTTCGGCCTGGGGCTTTACGCCCGCTACCAGCACGAGCCGGACGTCTTCCGCCAGGGCTACGATGACCTGCTCAGCGCAACCGGCATGGCCGACGCCGCCGAATTGGCTGCCGGGTTCGATATCGATATCCGCACACCAGACTTCTGGCGGGCCAGCCTGGATGTGGTCCGGGAAGACATTGACCGCTTCGAGTCACTGGTCGAGGCGGCCGGCTAGGGTCCGGTAAGCCGCCTATAATGGTAGCCAAGCACTCGCAGCCAGCGCCTTGACCACCGGGAGGAAGGTATGTCCAGCCTGAGGGCGGCCATCGATGGCAGCCTGCAGTACCGCGGCCGCGAAGGGCAGTGGAGCTTTCTCCTGCACCGCCTCACCGGCCTCGGCACCTTGCTGTTCCTTGTCATCCATATTCTCGACACCTCAACCGTGTACTTCGTACCAGACCTTTACGAGCACGCCATTGCCATCTACCGCAGCACCCCATTCATGATCGGCGAGATCGGGCTGGTCTTTTCCGTGCTGTTCCACGGCGTCAACGGCCTGCGCATTGCACTTTTCGACTTGTTTCCCCATCTGTGGCGCGGCCAGACTCAGCAGCGCAGTTTCTACCTGACCGTGGCGCTCAGTGTCCTGCTGTGGCTGCCGGCCGCCTATCTGATGGGTCGCAGCATGCTCGAGCACAACTTCGGTCTGTAGGAGCCGGCGATGACAACGATCGACAGCCCACGCCAGGTCAAGGTCCAGAAGAATTTTGAGACCTACGCCTGGCTGTTCATGCGATACAGCGCCGTCCTGCTGATCCCGCTGGTCTGGATCCACGTGTTGATCAACGATGTGCTGGTCGGGGTGCATGCCATCGACCTGGACTACGTCGCCATGCGCTGGGCTACGACCGGTTGGCGCGTTTACGATATCGCCCTGCTGGCCTTCGCCTTTGCCCACGGCACCAACGGCTTGCGCACAGTGCTGCGCGACTACTTACATAATGAGTCGACCCGGCGGGTCCTGGACTGGGGCCTGCTGATCTTTTGGCTGATCGTGACCGCCATCGGCGCCATCGCCATCATTGGCGGCGTGATGCTGCCGGATGCCCCGGCCTAGCCAACGCCTACGCAGGAGCAACGCATGACCAAGGTCCACCAACACGAGGTGGTGATTGTCGGAGCAGGCGGCGCCGGTCTGATGGCCGCCCTGTACGCGTCGCGCGGCGCCAAGACGGCCGTCCTGAGCAAGCTGTATCCGATCCGGTCGCACACCGGCGCCGCCCAGGGCGGCATCGGCGCCGCCTTGGGCAACCAGGAGGAGGACCACGTCGAGTGGCACGCCTACGACACGGTCAAAGGCTCGGACTACCTGGGTGACCAGGACGCCATCGAGTACATGTGCACCGAGGCTGTGCCCGTCATCTATGACCTGGAACACATGGGCCTGCCCTTCGACCGCACGCCCGAAGGCAAGATCGCCCAGCGGCGATTCGGCGGCCACACCAACAACGAGACAGGCAAACCCGTCCTGCGATCATGCTACGCGGCGGACCGTACCGGCCATATGATCCTGCAGACGCTGTACCAGCAGTGCATCAAGAACCAGGTCACTTTCTTCGACGAGTTCCAGGTGCTCGACCTGATCATGCAAGACGGGATTGCCTGCGGCGTGGTCGCCGTCGAGATGCTGACCGGCGAGCTGCACACCTTCCATGCCAAATCGATCATTATCGCCACCGGCGGCTGGGGCCGGGTGTGGGAGATCACCTCGAATGCCCTGACCTACACCGGTGACGGCCTGGCGCTGACCATGCGCGCCGGCTTACCGGCCGAGGACATGGAGTTCTTCCAATTTCATCCTACCGGCATTTACAAGCTGGGCATCCTGATCACCGAGGGCGTCCGCGGCGAAGGTGGGGTACTGGTCAACAGCCAGGGCGAGCGCTTCATGGAGCGGTATGCGCCCAACGCCATGGACCTCGCCTCGCGCGATGTCATCAGCCGGGCGATGTATTTGGAGATGAAGGACGGGCGCGGCATCAACGGCCGCCGCTACCTGCACTTGGACGTGCGGCCGGAGGTCGTTAACCGCTATGCCGAGCAGGACGGGCGCATGCGCCCCGACGGCACGCCCTACCGGCTGACGATGGACGAAATCCAGGCCAAGCTGCCCGAGATCATCGACTTCTGCCGCACCTACGCCGGGGTCGATCCGCTGACCGAGCCGATGCCGGTCCAGCCGACGGCCCACTACGCCATGGGCGGCATTCCGACCAATGTGCGGACCGAAGTATTGTCGGATGAGCACGGCGCCTTCGTGCCGGGGCTATACGCCGCCGGCGAGGCGGCCTGCGTCTCCGTGCATGGGGCCAACCGGTTGGGCACCAACTCGCTGCTGGACCTGGTGGTGTTCGGCCGCGACGCAGGGCGCAATGCCGCCGAGTACGCCCAAGGCGCCGATTTCAAACCGCTGCCGGCCGAACCGGCAGCCGGCGTGCAGGCGACGCTCGAACGGCTGCGCGCTGGCGATGGCAGCGAGAAGGCGGCCGACATCCGGCGTGAGATGGAGTCGGCCATGTTCGACCATGTCGGGGTCTTTCGGACCGCCGACGGTATGCAGCAGGCGGTCGACAAGATACGCGAGCTGAAGGGGCGCTATGGCAACGTGCGCTCCCAGGATCGTGGCCAGGTCTTCAACATGGACCTGATGCAGACCTGGGAACTGGGCTGCCTGCTGGATATCGCCGAAGTGACGGCGCTGTCGGCCCTCAACCGCACCGAGAGCCGCGGCGCCCACGCCCGCGATGAGTACCAAGAACGTGATGACGACAATTGGCTCAAGCACACCATGGCCTATCTGCGACCGGATGGCCAGGTCGATCTGCGCTACAAACCGGTCACGATGACCAAGTACGAACCCAAGAAGCGTGTGTACTGAGAGCTAGGAGCGCCGATGCAAGTCAACCTGCGGATTCTGCGCTACAACCCCGAGACCGACGACAAGCCGTACTACGCGGGCTACACGGTCGAGGCTGAGCCAAGCGACCGCGTGCTGGACTTGCTGCACCAGGTCAAATGGCAGCAGGACGGCACACTCACCTATCGTTCGTCGTGCGAGCACGGCATCTGCGGCTCGGACGCTATGCGCGTCAACGGCGTCAACCGGCTGGCGTGCAAGGCGCTCGTGCGCGAATTCGGCAGTGACATAACCGTCGAACCGATCCTGGGCATGCCGGTGATCAAGGATATGGTGGTGGACATGGAGCCCTTCTTTGCCCACTACCGCAGCATCATGCCCTACCTGGTTAACGACAGTGCCCCGCCGGAGGGTGAGCGGATCCAGTCCCCCGAAGCACGGGCACGCTACGACGACACCACCAAGTGCATCCTGTGCGCCGCCTGCACCACTTCCTGCCCGTCCTTCTGGGCGGATGATGAATATGTCGGGCCGGCCGCCATCGTGCTAGCGCACCGGTTCATCTTCGATGACCGCGATCAGGCAGCGCCCGAACGACTTTCGATCCTCAACGAGCAGTTTGGCGTGTGGCGCTGCCGCACGATATTCAACTGCACCACGGCCTGTCCCAAGGACATCAAGGTCACCCAGGCCATTGGCGAAGTCAAGAAGGCCATCGCCAGCGGCAGTCTGGCGTGACCGGTGCGGCGGTTAGCCCGCCGGAGCAAACTTGATGGAAGTTGGTCCTCGCCAGGAGGCGGTCGACCTCAGGCGGATCCTCGACCGCCCACCCCGCATTCTGATCGTTGACGACGATTGGCTCAACCGTGACCTGCTCAAGGCCTATCTGACCAGCTCGGGCTGCGACGTGGTGACGGCGGCCGATGGGCGCGAGGCGCTTGAGGCCGCATTGGCTGATCCCCCCGACTTGACGCTGGCCGATATTCAGATGCCGCGCATGGATGGGCTGACGCTGTGCCGCGAACTCAAGGCCCACCCCAAGACCCGCTTCGTACCGATTGTCATTGTGACTGCCCTCGACAGCGAGGACGAGAAACTCAAGGCGCTCGAATCCGGCGCCGACGATTTCGTCAGCAAACCCTACAACGCGGTGGTATTGATGACGCGGGTGCGCTCGCTGCTGCGCATCAAGCGGCTGCACGACGAGGTCGAATCGCGCAACCGGTTGCTGCGCCAGGTGCTCAATCGTTACGTTGCCGAGGACGTGGCCGATGTCATCCTGCAAGACCCCGAACGCCATATGCGGCTGGGCGGTGAACTACGGGCGGTTACGGTGCTGTTCGCCGACATCCGCGGCTTCACCCGCTTCACCGAGCAGCACTCGGCGCCGGAAGTCATCACGGCGCTGAACACAATCTTTGAATCCTTGAGCGAGGTAGTCTTCCTGCACCACGGCACGTTTGACAAATACCTGGGTGACGGCCTAATGACCTTTTTCGGCGCGCCGGTGGCCGAACAAGACGATGCGCAGCGGGCGTTGGACACCGCGCTCGAGATGCAGCGGCGTTTTGTCGGCCTGCGTAAGAAGCACAGAGCGGACTTCGAGGGTCTGGGTCTGGGCATCGGCCTGCACTCGGGGGACGCCGTGGTGGGTAACATCGGTTCGGAAGCCGTGATGGATTACACGGTGGTCGGCGATGTGGTCAATGTCGCCAAGCGGCTGCAGGAGCGCGCCAGTGGCGGCCAGATCCTGCTGTCCGAGGCGACGTTCCAGCAGGTCAAAGTCAAAGGCGCCGAGCCGATGGAGGGCATCGAACTGCCCGGCCGGCAGGAGTTGGTGCGGGCTTATCGGATTGATGGCTGAGCATGTTTGTGACCCCCGGGGCCAAGAATCTTGAGCACTGGATGACATCGGACGTCACCAGTGGCGAGGCAAACCGTCTACCTTAGGTCTGCCGACCTCCGAGGTCTGAAAGCATCGCTTCTACTCAATCCAGCGCCTGCTCGAGTTCCGCCGCGATTTCCTCTGGATCGACATACATTACCCCGCGGTTCTGCGGCGCGCCGTAGTCCTGAATCCAGGCGATCCGCCCGTCGGCGCCGACCAGCACGAAGGTGTGACCGGGCTCACCACTGGCGACGGCCCACTCGAGCACGCCGTAGGCCTCAGACACCCTATGGTCAGGGTCGGTCAGCATGGGAATGGCGATGCCGTACTCTTGGCGCGTCGGGGCCATCTGGGCGGGCGGGTCAAAGGCGATGCTCAGCAGGGGAACATCCAGCAACTGGTAGGCCGTGCTAGCTTGCAGATCCACGATCTGCTGCAGGCAAGGCGGTCAACCGACGGCCATATGAAAGTAGAGCAGCACGGGGCGGCCTGGGGTGTAGTCGGACAGGCTGACAGGGTCGCCGTTTGTATCGGGCAGCGAAAACTCAGGGGCCGGATCGCCGACTTGCGGGCCGCCAGCGGCTGGCGCGCAGGCCGCCATGATCAACGCCACGGTGGCCAACAATGCCAATCTGCGCATGGGCGCCTCCTCCCATTCCACGGGTGACAGTTATTGTAGCGCGCGTTGAGCCAAGCCTCGGAGGTCCGCTTGAGGCCGCTGGACCGTGAAACATGCGGTTGCAGGCCTGCGAGATCTAGTTCGTGTGGTTGGCGTGCAAGGCCAGGCATAGGAGGCTCCCCAAGTCGTCGTAACGAAATCCCGCCCTCATGTCCTTTGCCCGCCTAGCGGGCAGCCGCTACAATCAATGTGAGGTTGCATGAGCGCCAATAAGGAAGGCAAACGCCGCTCGCTCTACCAACGGATTGGCCGGTTGCGCTGGCAGGCCGCCGGTCTGGCGTTGGTGCTGGTGCTGCTGCATCAGTGGATCGAGCACGCCTACCTGTTCTTCCTGCCGCGCTGGTCCCACTTTTGGACCCAGGTGGTGTTTTACGGCATGGTCGGCCCGTTAATGGCCTGGCTTGCGTTGACATCGCTGCGGCGGCAGGTGGCCGAAACCGAGGCGGCCAACCAGCGGCTCGAGTTTTTGGCCCGGGTCGAGCACCGCATGGCCGAAGCGGCCGATGAGGCCACCCTGCTGGAGGCGATCCTGGCGCTGCCGTTGGAGGTCCTGCCGGCCCTGGGCACAACCCTCGTTCGCTTCGACGCGGCAGGCTCGCCCGAATCCCTTGTCCATCACGGTCAACTGACCCCCGAAGAATTCCACGCCTGGGAGCGGCATCTGGCGGCGCCGGCGGTGCAGACGGCCTGCGCCGCCTGCGGGGCTGGCCACGCCGAGGTGGGCGCACCCTGCCCCTTGTTGGAGCGGGTCGTCGAAACCAGCCAGGTGGCGCAGGTTGTGTGCCTGCCGCTTAGCAGCGCCGGGCGCAAATTCGCTGTACTCAACATCTACCTGGAACAGCCTACGCCGCCGACGGCCGAGGAGCAGGAGCTGCTAACGGCCATGGCCAACGCGATGTCGGTTGCGTTGGAGGGCAGCCGGCTGCGCAGCCGTGAACTGAGTGCCCTCTACCGGCTGCGGCAGGTCGAGAAGGCAGGCGGCCTCGAGCGCCAGTTGACACAGGTGCTGACCGACGTGGTCAGTGTTTACGATCTGGCGGGAGGCGCCATTTGCCTGAGCCGCCAATCGACCGGCGAGCCGGAACTGGCGGTGGTTATCGGTGGCGGCGGGGCGCCGGCTGAAGCGGCGCTGCTCGGGCTGGCCCAGAGCGTGATGGACGGCGACAGTTCGCTGGTCGCCGATTCGTGGCAAGCGCAGAACGGGTCGGATGGGCAAGGCCGGACGATCGTCGTGTCACCCCTTTGGCGGGACAATCGATGGCTGGGAAGTTTGCTGGTTTGGAGCGACGACCGGGATGACCTGGCGGAACACCAAGTGCGCTTCGTCGAGGCGATGGCGGCACAAGCGGCCTTGCTGGTCCACAACCACCGGCTGTACCAACAAGCCGAGCTTCGGGCCGGATTGGCCGAGCGGGCTCGTTTGGCGCGTGAGATCCATGACGGTCTAGCGCAAACCCTCGGCTATTTGAAGTTAAAGGTCAATCAGGTTCAGGTGTGGTTAGCCGCGGGGACGTCCGAGCGGGCCGCGGATGGCCTTGCGGAGGTCAAGCAGCGTCTGGCGGATGCCTATATCGATGCGCGCGAAGCAATCGACGGCTTGCGTCTAGAAGGTTCCGATGGTTCCCTGGAGGCGTGGCTGACCCAAATCTATCAGGACTTTGAGGCCCTCAGCCGACTCAGAATCCAAGCGACGGCGGCGCCAGACTTGCGGCTGAGTCCCGAAGTTCAATCCCAATTGCTGCGCATCCTGCAGGAGGCGCTGGCGAATGTCCGTAAGCATGCCGCCGCCAGCACCGTGCAGGTATCGTGGAGTATGAATGCCCACTGGTTGGTCCTGGCGGTCATCGATGATGGCATTGGGTTCGACCCACAAGAGGTAGCCCCGATTCACCGGCATGGCCTGCAGATCATGCGTGAACGGGCCGAACTGTTGGGAGCAGAGCTGCAGTTGCAGAGCCGGCCGGCTCAAGGGACCCGCCTGACGGTGCGCTTGCCGCGCACCGTACTGGTGGAGGCTGAGTGAGATGGGCGACGTTCTGCGGGTCTTGATAGCCGATGACCATGCCCTTTTCCGGCGAGGCCTGGTGGAGCTCCTGAGTGAACTGCCTGAACTTACTTTGGTTGGTGAGGCCGAGGATGCTGAACGCGCTGTGCACTTGACTCTGTCAGAGAAGCCGGACATTGTGCTCATGGATGTGCATATGCCGCAAGGCGGCGGCATCGAGGCGGTCCGCCGAATCAAAGCGGAAACTAGTGTGCCAGTACTGATGCTGACCGTGTCCGAACGCGACGAGGACCTGGCTGGCGCCCTCGACGCCGGCGCCGATGGCTACCTGCTCAAGAACGCCGAACCCGAGGAATTGGTGGACGCCGTCCGGCACGTGGCCGCCGGGCATGGATATCTGTCGCCCGAAGTGACGCCCCAGGTGGTTCGGCGGGCCCGCATGGCGCCGACGGCCAGCGAGACCGGGGTTTCACGGCGCGAGCAGCAGGTGCTGGCCGCTCTGGCAAGCGGCGCTACCAATGCCCAGATTGGACTACGCTTGTCGATCGCCCCCAGTACGGTCAAATCTCACCTGCGCAACCTGTACAAGAAGCTGGGCGCCGCCAACCGGGCGGAGGCCGTCGCACTGGCGGCCAAACTCGGCTTGCTGGCCTCCACGAAGTCCTGACCACGCTTCGTCGAGCGGCGTAAAAACCTCCCCCAAACGGTCGACCCACTCTTCATCCCAAGATCAGCCCTCCGCCCGATAGCCAATGCCCGCTGGGCTGACTAACATCAAAGCGACTGGCGGCTGGCCGGTTTGCCCGATCCGGCTGCACCTGACCGGTTGCGCGGAGCCAGCAGATCCCAGCTTCATCCCAGGCAGCATCTATCGGGAATCCATTGGCCCGTTGACAGGAACAACGGCAGACTGGGTGGTCCATCGTCCTGGGCTGCCCGCATCGACGCGGCAGGGTTGCCGACCATCAAGGAGGAGATTGGGGACAGCGGGATGGAGAGCACGCAAGGAGAGCGCAAGCACCTGGGACTTGCCGGCCTGTTATGGCTGGGGCTGACTGCTGTCGGGGAATGGCTCGTCTTTCAAGTTGATCCGTTCCCGCTGCAGGCGTCGGCCGAAGGCAAGCTGATCGACGACGCCTTTGTTTTCCTGCTGCAGCTGGCCATTCCGGTCATGGCGCTGGTCGTGGCCGGTATGGCTTACGCGATCCTTGCCTTTCGTAGCGATGATGCCAATCAGGTCGGGCCGCCGATTTTGACAGCTGGAACCGTCACCTGGCCCTGGCTAATCGTCACCTCCGGCCTGGCCATCTTCATCGTCATCAATCCTGGCCTCATGGGAATCCGGGAGCTCAGCAGCGGCGAGCCAGCCGACCTGACCGTGGTGGTTGAGGCGGCCCAGTGGCAGTGGACGTACAGCTACGTCGACTACGGCTTCACGCTGAATGACCCCGAAGCCCTGGTGCTGCCGGTCGATCAGCGCGTTCGGTTTGAGATCGAATCACGCGATGTGATTCACTCCTTCTGGGTGCCGGCCTTCCGCATGAAGCTGGATGCCATCCCGGGCCAGATCAACACGCTCTACATTACGCCGACCTACGTCGGCAGCTTTGAGGACGATTTCAACCTACGGGTGCAGTGCGCCGAAATGTGCGGGACGGGGCACGCCCGCATGCGAACGGGCGTGGAAGTGTTGGCCCAGCCGGATTTCGAAGCCTGGGCCGCCAGCCAGGCGGGTGATTAGTTCCGTTCCCAAGGCACAAGGAGGAGCCAACGAATGCGAGCCGTTCGTAACGGGCTGATCGGCGGCCTGGCCGGGTTTGCGTTGGGCGCCGGTCTGGTCGCCGCTGTTCGCCTGGTCCTCGGTTTATCCGCTTGGGAGGAGGAAACCTCGCTGGCGGTCGGCTATCTGTTCGGTCTGACCGGCTGGCTGCTAGGGGTCGGTGTCTGGGAGTTGTGGGCGCGGGAGTGGTTCGGGCTGGAGGCCGGGCCGTATCAGGTCACGGGCTGGCGCCGTTATTTCCACTTCGACACCGACCACAAGGTGATCGGAATCCAGTACCTGGTGATGTTCACCGGCATGCTGCTGGTCGGCGGGCTGTTCGCCATGTTGATTCGAACCGAACTGCTCGGGCCGTTTCGCTTTGTGATGGACCCGGCCACCTACAACCAGGTGATGAGCCTCCACGGAATGTTCATGATCGCCGTCGCCATCACCATCATCATGGGGCCGTTCGGCAACTACATCATGCCGATCATGCTCGGGGCCGACGACATGGCCTTCCCCCGCATGAATGCCCTGAGCTTTTGGCTGACGCCAATGGTGCCGCTGTTGTTGCTGGGCTCGTGGTTTTTCGGAGGATGGGACAGCGGTTGGACGGGCTATGCCCCGCTGAGCATTACCAATCAAAGCGGGCAGCTGCTCTACAACCTGGCGTTCATGACGCTTGGCCTGTCGTCGATTGTCGGGGCGGTCAACTTCCTGACAACGGTCATTACCAAGCGCGCCCCCGGCATGACTTGGAGCCGGCTGCCGATTTTCGTCTGGTCGGTGTTTGCCACCGCCATCCTTTCGCTGCTGGCGACCAACTTCATCTTTGTCGCCCTGCTGATGGCGACCCTGGACCGGCTGGCCGGCACGGGCTTTTTTCTGCCGGCCCAGGGCGGCGACCCCATCCTGTATCAACACATCTTCTGGTTCTACTCCCATCCTGCGGTGTACGTGATGGCCATCCCCGGCATCGGCGTCGCCTTAGAGGTGATCGCTCACTTCTCGCGCAAGCCGTTGTTTGCCTACCGCTGGGCGGTGGCGGGCATCTTTGGCATTGTCATTCTCAGCTTCACGGTGTGGGCGCACCACATGTTCACCACCGGGATGCCGCAGAACCGCATCCCCTTCATGATCACAACCGAGATGATTTCGGTTCCAACCGGGTTCGTTTTCATGTCAGCGTTGGGAACGATTTGGGAAGGTCGGCTCAACCTCAAACCCCCAATGCTGTTCGCATTGGGGGTCATTTTCAACTTCCTGATCGGCGGCATTACCGGCGTCTTCCTGGCGGATGTCCCGACCGACTATCAATTGCAGGACACTTTTTGGGTGGTGGCTCACTTCCATTACACGATCCTCAGTGCCCAAGTTTTCGGCGTGCTGGCGGCCATCTACTACTGGTTCCCCAAGATGACGGGACGGCTGATCCCGGAGTGGCTCGGCCGGCTGCACTTCTGGTGGATCTTTGTCTCCTTCAACGCTACGTTCTTCCCCATGTTCTGGTTGGGCCTGAACGGGATGAACCGCCGCGTGGCGCAGTATCTGCCGCAGCTGACGTCGGTCAATGTCTGGGTCAGCCTTAGTGCCTTCGTGCTTGGGGCGTCCTTCCTGTTCTTCGTCTTCAATTTGGCCTACGGCTGGCGCCGCGGCGAACGGGCAGGGGAGAACCCGTGGGGCGCACTGACACTGGAGTGGATGACGGCCTCTCCACCGCCCCATGCCAACTTCGAGCGCCAGCCGCGGGTAGTCGGGCCGCCCTATGGCTATGGGATGCCGGATCCGACCCATGCCCGCCTAGGGCCGCCCATGGAAGCCTCTGGGGCCGAGCATGTCGCCTAGCGAATCCGGGGAGGTGGTGCTTGTCGGAGAAGGATGAACGGCAGCGGGCCCGCACCGGGTGGTGGGTGTTTGCTGGATTGGCCATGCTGACGGCGGCCGAGTTTGCCCTGAGCGCCATCGTCCGGCCGGCGCTGCCCTGGCTGATCCTGACCGCAATTCTCAAGGCCGGCCTGATCGTGATCTTCTTCATGCATATCGGGCAATTGCGCCACCAAGGACGTGCCGAGTGAGCTCCCACGTGCAGGTCGCCAGCGATTACAGCCGGCGCTATATCAACCGGCTGGGACTGTGGTTCTTCATCATCTCCGAATCGACGGTATTCGCCGCCCTGCTCTGGGCCCGCCTGTACTTACAGGGGGCGATGCGCCCCCAGCACCTCAACCAGACGATTGGCTTAGCCATCACCAGCCTGCTCTTGCTCAGCAGTCTGACGGCCTATCGCGCCGAAGCCGCCCATGCCGCCGGGCGAGGCTTGGTCCGGCGGCGTTGGCTGTTGATGACGCTGGGCCTGGGCCTGGTCTTTCTTGCCGGGGTGGGCGTTGAGTGGCGGGAGGCCTTTCAGCTCTTCCCCCCCGAGGGCGGTTTCGGCTCGATCTTTTTCATCATGACCGGAATGCACGCCTTCCACGTCCTGACGGGCCTGCTCATGATTGGGCTGTTGCTATTAAGTCAGCGGCGGGGCCGGATGGCCGAACCTGAACACTGGGGCACCGAAGCGGTCGTTAAGTACTGGCACTTTATCGATGTGGTCTGGGTGTTCTTCTACCCGGCCATCTACTTGATTTCGTAACCGGTAAGTCCGTGTGCAAGAGGAGAGGAGAAGCGAGATGATCCACAGATGGAGCGTGACTTGGTTCTTGATCGCCGGCCTGCTGCTGGCGGCCTGCGGCCCGTCAGGGGCGACCCCTGATCCGCAGTCGGGTGAACTCACCCTGATCCAAAACGACGACGATGAGGGCATGAACTTCAGCCCGGAGACCATCGTGGTCACTGCCGGCCAAACGGTTCGCATCATCCTGGAAAACCACGGCTCAAAGGACCATGAATTCATGGTCGGCCAGACATTGGTCTACACCGAGATGGGCGCCCCGAATGGATTCGAGGTGGACTTTTTCGAGAGCATTGAGGACCAGGTACACGTCGAACTTGGCGCTGGCACTATGCTGATGATTGATGGCAAGACGGTGGCCATGGGCGGCGAGGAAACGCCCATGGGGGGTGACGATGAAATGGGCGTGGAAGGCGAAGGCGACATGGGTATGGAAGAGGAGGCAGGCGAAGGGGGCATGCCTATGGAGGGGGATGGCCATGACGACGAGGAAGGCACGACCGTGCACCTGGAAGACCACGCCGGCTGGATGGTGATGGACAACGCCGGCAGCGGAGCCACCATCATCGAGTTTATCGTCCCCGAAGACCGGATCGGCGTGTGGGAGATGGGTTGCTTCGAGGATGACGGCACGCACTATGAAGATGGCATGCGCGGCACCTTGATCGTGCGGGCGCCGTAGACTCGGCAAAGCCCCTATCGGTCTCCTTAAGGGGAGGCTGAGATCGCGTTTTCCGACCGGAGCCAGCCTGGCTCCGGTCGGACGCATCGTGCTATGGCGTGCGGCCTTCCGCCGGAACCCTCCATCGGGTCGAAGGGAAATTAGCACTGGCTGCTCGGCGTCTGCGCCCACCAGCCGGGGCGACAACAAGCTCAATCGACCGGGCGGGATTGCCGTCGGCAGCCTCCGCGGGAATTTCAAGGGACCGACGATCGCTGGCAATTTCCTCCAAGCGGACCTCCGAGGTCAACCGGGGACCATCTGCATCTTTACCAATTCTTCATCAAAGCTTGCCCCCTGCTTGTCGTGTCCACTATAGACTGATGAACGAACCGGTGGTGGGAGAAGCCTGCCGCCGGTACCCAAATCACTGAATCATGGAGGTGAAATCGCATGAGCACGACGTGGAAGGCAATCGGTATCGCCCTGGGCGTGGTCGTCTTGGCGAGCCTGCTGCTGGCAGGCGGCTACGTGTGGGGGCGCGCATCCCAATTTACCAGCGGCTGGGCCGGCTGGCCTGGCGGCATGATGGGCAGCTTTGGCCCCGGCGGTGGGACGGGCACCTACGGCCCTGGCGGGATGATGGGCGGCTACGGCCCTAGCGGGATGATGGGCGGCTACGGCCGCGGTGGCATGATGGGCGGCTATGGCTCTGGCGGCATGATGGGCGGTTACGGTTCCGGCGGCATGATGGGATCGGGCGCCTCCGGCTGGCGGTCAGCCGACCTCGAGCCGCTGTCGATCGAACAGGTTGAGCAGGCAGTTGCCGTCTACCTGGAGCAATCCAGATACACAGATCTCGAGCTGGCTGAAGTCATGATCTTTGACAACCATGCCTACGCCGAGCTGATCGAAACCGAAACCGGCTATGGGGCCATGGAGCTCTTGGTCGATCCGTTGACCGGGCTGGTGACGCCCGAGCATGGGCCTAACATGATGTGGAACCTGAAGTATGGCCCCATGACCGGCGGCATGATGGGCATGATGGGCCCGGGTTGGACCGATGTCGACCCGGCCGATATGCCAATCGTCCCAGCCGAAGCCATCGACTTGGCCCGAGCCTACCTCGAACAGACGAATAGCGGGCTGGAGGCTGGCTCCGAAGCCGAGCCGTTCTATGGTTACTACACAATCCACACGCTGCGGGATGGCGAGCCGGCAGGCATGCTTAGTGTCCACGGTTTCACCGGCGATGTCTTCCTTCACAGTTGGCACGGGGCGTTCGTCGAGATGGACGAACACTGAGATTCGGAACGTAGCGCGACGGCGGGGCCGGCCTAGGCCGGCCCCGCCGTCGCGCTACGTTCCGAATCTCAGTGTTCGTCCATCTCGACGAACGCCCCGTGCCAACTGTGAAGGAAGACATCGCCGGTGAAACCGTGGACACTAAGCATGCCTGCCGGCTCGCCATCCCGCAGCGTGTGGATTGTGTAGTAACCATAGAACGGCTCGGCTTCGGAGCCAGCCTCCAGCCCGCTATTCGTCTGTTCGAGGTAGGCTCGGGCCAAGTCGATGGCTTCGGCTGGGACGATTGGCATATCGGCCGGGTCGACATCGGTCCAACCCGGGCCCATCATGCCCATCATGCCGCCGGTCATGGGGCCATACTTCAGGTTCCACATCATGTTAGGCCCATGCTCGGGCGTCACCAGCCCGGTCAACGGATCGACCAAGAGCTCCATGGCCCCATAGCCGGTTTCGGTTTCGATCAGCTCGGCGTAGGCATGGTTGTCAAAGATCATGACTTCAGCCAGCTCGAGATCTGTGTATCTGGATTGCTCCAGGTAGACGGCAACTGCCTGCTCAACCTGTTCGATCGACAGCGGCTCGAGGTCGGCTGACCGCCAGCCGGAGGCGCCCGATCCCATCATGCCGCCGGAACCGTAACCGCCCATCATGCCGCCAGAGCCATAGCCGCCCATCATGCCACCGCGGCCGTAGCCGCCCATCATCCCGCTAGGGCCGTAGCCGCCCATCATCCCGCCAGGGCCGTAGGTGCCCGTCCCACCGCCGGGGCCAAAGCTGCCCATCATGCCGCCAGGCCAGCCGGCCCAGCCGCTGGTAAATTGGGATGCGCGCCCCCACACGTAGCCGCCTGCCAGCAGCAGGCTCGCCAAGACGACCACGCCCAGGGCGATACCGATTGCCTTCCACGTCGTGCTCATGCGATTTCACCTCCATGATTCAGTGATTTGGGTACCGGCGGCAGGCTTCTCCCACCACCGGTTCGTTCATCAGTCTATAGTGGACACGACAAGCAGGGGGCAAGCTTTGATGAAGAATTGGTAAAGATGCAGATGGTCCCCGGTTGACCTCGGAGGTCCGCTTGGAGGAAATTGCCAGCGATCGTCGGTCCCTTGAAATTCCCGCGGAGGCTGCCGACGGCAATCCCGCCCGGTCGATTGAGCTTGTTGTCGCCCCGGCTGGTGGGCGCAGACGCCGAGCAGCCAGTGCTAATTTCCCTTCGACCCGATGGAGGGTTCCGGCGGAAGGCCGCACGCCATAGCACGATGCGTCCGACCGGAGCCAGGCTGGCTCCGGTCGGAAAACGCGATCTCAGCCTCCCCTTAAGGAGACCGATAGGGGCTTTGCCGAGTCTACGGCGCCCGCACGATCAAGGTGCCGCGCATGCCATCTTCATAGTGCGTGCCGTCATCCTCGAAGCAACCCATCTCCCACACGCCGATCCGGTCTTCGGGGACGATAAACTCGATGATGGTGGCTCCGCTGCCGGCGTTGTCCATCACCATCCAGCCGGCGTGGTCTTCCAGGTGCACGGTCGTGCCTTCCTCGTCGTCATGGCCATCCCCCTCCATAGGCATGCCCCCTTCGCCTGCCTCCTCTTCCATACCCATGTCGCCTTCGCCTTCCACGCCCATTTCATCGTCACCCCCCATGGGCGTTTCCTCGCCGCCCATGGCCACCGTCTTGCCATCAATCATCAGCATAGTGCCAGCGCCAAGTTCGACGTGTACCTGGTCCTCAATGCTCTCGAAAAAGTCCACCTCGAATCCATTCGGGGCGCCCATCTCGGTGTAGACCAATGTCTGGCCGACCATGAATTCATGGTCCTTTGAGCCGTGGTTTTCCAGGATGATGCGAACCGTTTGGCCGGCAGTGACCACGATGGTCTCCGGGCTGAAGTTCATGCCCTCATCGTCGTCGTTTTGGATCAGGGTGAGTTCACCCGACTGCGGATCAGGGGTCGCCCCTGACGGGCCGCAGGCCGCCAGCAGCAGGCCGGCGATCAAGAACCAAGTCACGCTCCATCTGTGGATCATCTCGCTTCTCCTCTCCTCTTGCACACGGACTTACCGGTTACGAAATCAAGTAGATGGCCGGGTAGAAGAACACCCAGACCACATCGATAAAGTGCCAGTACTTAACGACCGCTTCGGTGCCCCAGTGTTCAGGTTCGGCCATCCGGCCCCGCCGCTGACTTAATAGCAACAGCCCAATCATGAGCAGGCCCGTCAGGACGTGGAAGGCGTGCATTCCGGTCATGATGAAAAAGATCGAGCCGAAACCGCCCTCGGGGGGGAAGAGCTGAAAGGCCTCCCGCCACTCAACGCCCACCCCGGCAAGAAAGACCAGGCCCAGGCCCAGCGTCATCAACAGCCAACGCCGCCGGACCAAGCCTCGCCCGGCGGCATGGGCGGCTTCGGCGCGATAGGCCGTCAGACTGCTGAGCAAGAGCAGGCTGGTGATGGCTAAGCCAATCGTCTGGTTGAGGTGCTGGGGGCGCATCGCCCCCTGTAAGTACAGGCGGGCCCAGAGCAGGGCGGCGAATACCGTCGATTCGGAGATGATGAAGAACCACAGTCCCAGCCGGTTGATATAGCGCCGGCTGTAATCGCTGGCGACCTGCACGTGGGAGCTCACTCGGCACGTCCTTGGTGGCGCAATTGCCCGATATGCATGAAGAAGATCACGATCAGGCCGGCCTTGAGAATTGCGGTCAGGATCAGCCAGGGCAGCGCCGGCCGGACGATGGCGCTCAGGGCAAACTCGGCCGCCGTCAGCATGGCCAATCCAGCAAACACCCACCACCCGGTGCGGGCCCGCTGCCGTTCATCCTTCTCCGACAAGCACCACCTCCCCGGATTCGCTAGGCGACATGCTCGGCCCCAGAGGCTTCCATGGGCGGCCCTAGGCGGGCATGGGTCGGATCCGGCATCCCATAGCCATAGGGCGGCCCGACTACCCGCGGCTGGCGCTCGAAGTTGGCATGGGGCGGTGGAGAGGCCGTCATCCACTCCAGTGTCAGTGCGCCCCACGGGTTCTCCCCTGCCCGTTCGCCGCGGCGCCAGCCGTAGGCCAAATTGAAGACGAAGAACAGGAAGGACGCCCCAAGCACGAAGGCACTAAGGCTGACCCAGACATTGACCGACGTCAGCTGCGGCAGATACTGCGCCACGCGGCGGTTCATCCCGTTCAGGCCCAACCAGAACATGGGGAAGAACGTAGCGTTGAAGGAGACAAAGATCCACCAGAAGTGCAGCCGGCCGAGCCACTCCGGGATCAGCCGTCCCGTCATCTTGGGGAACCAGTAGTAGATGGCCGCCAGCACGCCGAAAACTTGGGCACTGAGGATCGTGTAATGGAAGTGAGCCACCACCCAAAAAGTGTCCTGCAATTGATAGTCGGTCGGGACATCCGCCAGGAAGACGCCGGTAATGCCGCCGATCAGGAAGTTGAAAATGACCCCCAATGCGAACAGCATTGGGGGTTTGAGGTTGAGCCGACCTTCCCAAATCGTTCCCAACGCTGACATGAAAACGAACCCGGTTGGAACCGAAATCATCTCGGTTGTGATCATGAAGGGGATGCGGTTCTGCGGCATCCCGGTGGTGAACATGTGGTGCGCCCACACCGTGAAGCTGAGAATGACAATGCCAAAGATGCCCGCCACCGCCCAGCGGTAGGCAAACAACGGCTTGCGCGAGAAGTGAGCGATCACCTCTAAGGCGACGCCGATGCCGGGGATGGCCATCACGTACACCGCAGGATGGGAGTAGAACCAGAAGATGTGTTGATACAGGATGGGGTCGCCGCCCTGGGCCGGCAGAAAAAAGCCCGTGCCGGCCAGCCGGTCCAGGGTCGCCATCAGCAGGGCGACAAAGATGAAGTTGGTCGCCAGCAGCGAAAGGATGGCGGTGGCAAACACCGACCAGACGAAAATCGGCAGCCGGCTCCAAGTCATGCCGGGGGCGCGCTTGGTAATGACCGTTGTCAGGAAGTTGACCGCCCCGACAATCGACGACAGGCCAAGCGTCATGAACGCCAGGTTGTAGAGCAGCTGCCCGCTTTGATTGGTAATGCTCAGCGGGGCATAGCCCGTCCAACCGCTGTCCCATCCTCCGAAAAACCACGAGCCCAGCAACAACAGCGGCACCATTGGCGTCAGCCAAAAGCTCAGGGCATTCATGCGGGGGAAGGCCATGTCGTCGGCCCCGAGCATGATCGGCATGATGTAGTTGCCGAACGGCCCCATGATGATGGTGATGGCGACGGCGATCATGAACATTCCGTGGAGGCTCATCACCTGGTTGTAGGTGGCCGGGTCCATCACAAAGCGAAACGGCCCGAGCAGTTCGGTTCGAATCAACATGGCGAACAGCCCGCCGACCAGCAGCATGCCGGTGAACATCACCAGGTACTGGATTCCGATCACCTTGTGGTCGGTGTCGAAGTGGAAATAACGGCGCCAGCCCGTGACCTGATACGGCCCGGCCTCCAGCCCGAACCACTCCCGCGCCCACAACTCCCAGACACCGACCCCTAGCAGCCAGCCGGTCAGACCGAACAGATAGCCGACCGCCAGCGAGGTTTCCTCCTCCCAAGCGGATAAACCGAGGACCAGGCGAACAGCGGCGACCAGACCGGCGCCCAACGCAAACCCGGCCAGGCCGCCGATCAGCCCGTTACGAACGGCTCGCATTCGTTGGCTCCTCCTTGTGCCTTGGGAACGGAACTAATCACCCGCCTGGCTGGCGGCCCAGGCTTCGAAATCCGGCTGGGCCAACACTTCCACGCCCGTTCGCATGCGGGCGTGCCCCGTCCCGCACATTTCGGCGCACTGCACCCGTAGGTTGAAATCGTCCTCAAAGCTGCCGACGTAGGTCGGCGTAATGTAGAGCGTGTTGATCTGGCCCGGGATGGCATCCAGCTTCATGCGGAAGGCCGGCACCCAGAAGGAGTGAATCACATCGCGTGATTCGATCTCAAACCGAACGCGCTGATCGACCGGCAGCACCAGGGCTTCGGGGTCATTCAGCGTGAAGCCGTAGTCGACGTAGCTGTACGTCCACTGCCACTGGGCCGCCTCAACCACCACGGTCAGGTCGGCTGGCTCGCCGCTGCTGAGCTCCCGGATTCCCATGAGGCCAGGATTGATGACGATGAAGATGGCCAGGCCGGAGGTGACGATTAGCCAGGGCCAGGTGACGGTTCCAGCTGTCAAAATCGGCGGCCCGACCTGATTGGCATCATCGCTACGAAAGGCAAGGATCGCGTAAGCCATACCGGCCACGACCAGCGCCATGACCGGAATGGCCAGCTGCAGCAGGAAAACAAAGGCGTCGTCGATCAGCTTGCCTTCGGCCGACGCCTGCAGCGGGAACGGATCAACTTGAAAGACGAGCCATTCCCCGACAGCAGTCAGCCCCAGCCATAACAGGCCGGCAAGTCCCAGGTGCTTGCGCTCTCCTTGCGTGCTCTCCATCCCGCTGTCCCCAATCTCCTCCTTGATGGTCGGCAACCCTGCCGCGTCGATGCGGGCAGCCCAGGACGATGGACCACCCAGTCTGCCGTTGTTCCTGTCAACGGGCCAATGGATTCCCGATAGATGCTGCCTGGGATGAAGCTGGGATCTGCTGGCTCCGCGCAACCGGTCAGGTGCAGCCGGATCGGGCAAACCGGCCAGCCGCCAGTCGCTTTGATGTTAGTCAGCCCAGCGGGCATTGGCTATCGGGCGGAGGGCTGATCTTGGGATGAAGAGTGGGTCGACCGTTTGGGGGAGGTTTTTACGCCGCTCGACGAAGCGTGGTCAGGACTTCGTGGAGGCCAGCAAGCCGAGTTTGGCCGCCAGTGCGACGGCCTCCGCCCGGTTGGCGGCGCCCAGCTTCTTGTACAGGTTGCGCAGGTGAGATTTGACCGTACTGGGGGCGATCGACAAGCGTAGTCCAATCTGGGCATTGGTAGCGCCGCTTGCCAGAGCGGCCAGCACCTGCTGCTCGCGCCGTGAAACCCCGGTCTCGCTGGCCGTCGGCGCCATGCGGGCCCGCCGAACCACCTGGGGCGTCACTTCGGGCGACAGATATCCATGCCCGGCGGCCACGTGCCGGACGGCGTCCACCAATTCCTCGGGTTCGGCGTTCTTGAGCAGGTAGCCATCGGCGCCGGCGTCGAGGGCGCCAGCCAGGTCCTCGTCGCGTTCGGACACGGTCAGCATCAGTACTGGCACACTAGTTTCCGCTTTGATTCGGCGGACCGCCTCGATGCCGCCGCCTTGCGGCATATGCACATCCATGAGCACAATGTCCGGCTTCTCTGACAGAGTCAAGTGCACAGCGCGTTCAGCATCCTCGGCCTCACCAACCAAAGTAAGTTCAGGCAGTTCACTCAGGAGCTCCACCAGGCCTCGCCGGAAAAGGGCATGGTCATCGGCTATCAAGACCCGCAGAACGTCGCCCATCTCACTCAGCCTCCACCAGTACGGTGCGCGGCAAGCGCACCGTCAGGCGGGTCCCTTGAGCCGGCCGGCTCTGCAACTGCAGCTCTGCTCCCAACAGTTCGGCCCGTTCACGCATGATCTGCAGGCCATGCCGGTGAATCGGGGCTACCTCTTGTGGGTCGAACCCAATGCCATCATCGATGACCGCCAGGACCAACCAGTGGGCATTCATACTCCACGATACCTGCACGGTGCTGGCGGCGGCATGCTTACGGACATTCGCCAGCGCCTCCTGCAGGATGCGCAGCAATTGGGATTGAACTTCGGGACTCAGCCGCAAGTCTGGCGCCGCCGTCGCTTGGATTCTGAGTCGGCTGAGGGCCTCAAAGTCCTGATAGATTTGGGTCAGCCACGCCTCCAGGGAACCATCGGAACCTTCTAGACGCAAGCCGTCGATTGCTTCGCGCGCATCGATATAGGCATCCGCCAGACGCTGCTTGACCTCCGCAAGGCCATCCGCGGCCCGCTCGGACGTCCCCGCGGCTAACCACACCTGAACCTGATTGACCTTTAACTTCAAATAGCCGAGGGTTTGCGCTAGACCGTCATGGATCTCACGCGCCAAACGAGCCCGCTCGGCCAATCCGGCCCGAAGCTCGGCTTGTTGGTACAGCCGGTGGTTGTGGACCAGCAAGGCCGCTTGTGCCGCCATCGCCTCGACGAAGCGCACTTGGTGTTCCGCCAGGTCATCCCGGTCGTCGCTCCAAACCAGCAAACTTCCCAGCCATCGATTGTCCCGCCAAAGGGGTGACACGACGATCGTCCGGCCTTGCCCATCCGACCCGTTCTGCGCTTGCCACGAATCGGCGACCAGCGAACTGTCGCCGTCCATCACGCTCTGGGCCAGCCCGAGCAGCGCCGCTTCAGCCGGCGCCCCGCCGCCACCGATAACCACCGCCAGTTCCGGCTCGCCGGTCGATTGGCGGCTCAGGCAAATGGCGCCTCCCGCCAGATCGTAAACACTGACCACGTCGGTCAGCACCTGTGTCAACTGGCGCTCGAGGCCGCCTGCCTTCTCGACCTGCCGCAGCCGGTAGAGGGCACTCAGTTCACGGCTGCGCAGCCGGCTGCCCTCCAACGCAACCGACATCGCGTTGGCCATGGCCGTTAGCAGCTCCTGCTCCTCGGCCGTCGGCGGCGTAGGCTGTTCCAGGTAGATGTTGAGTACAGCGAATTTGCGCCCGGCGCTGCTAAGCGGCAGGCACACAACCTGCGCCACCTGGCTGGTTTCGACGACCCGCTCCAACAAGGGGCAGGGTGCGCCCACCTCGGCGTGGCCAGCCCCGCAGGCGGCGCAGGCCGTCTGCACCGCCGGCGCCGCCAGATGCCGCTCCCAGGCGTGGAATTCTTCGGGGGTCAGTTGACCGTGATGGACAAGGGATTCGGGCGAGCCTGCCGCGTCGAAGCGAACGAGGGTTGTGCCCAGGGCCGGCAGGACCTCCAACGGCAGCGCCAGGATCGCCTCCAGCAGGGTGGCCTCATCGGCCGCTTCGGCCATGCGGTGCTCGACCCGGGCCAAAAACTCGAGCCGCTGGTTGGCCGCCTCGGTTTCGGCCACCTGCCGCCGCAGCGATGTCAACGCAAGCCAGGCCATTAACGGGCCGACCATGCCGTAAAACACCACCTGGGTCCAAAAGTGGGACCAGCGCGGCAGGAAGAACAGGTAGGCGTGCTCGATCCACTGATGCAGCAGCACCAGCACCAACGCCAGACCGGCGGCCTGCCAGCGCAACCGGCCAATCCGTTGGTAGAGCGAGCGGCGTTTGCCTTCCTTATTGGCGCTCATGCAACCTCACATTGATTGTAGCGGCTGCCCGCTAGGCGGGCAAAGGACATGAGGGCGGGATTTCGTTACGACGACTTGGGGAGCCTCCTATGCCTGGCCTTGCACGCCAACCACACGAACTAGATCTCGCAGGCCTGCAACCGCATGTTTCACGGTCCAGCGGCCTCAAGCGGACCTCCGAGGCTTGGCTCAACGCGCGCTACAATAACTGTCACCCGTGGAATGGGAGGAGGCGCCCATGCGCAGATTGGCATTGTTGGCCACCGTGGCGTTGATCATGGCGGCCTGCGCGCCAGCCGCTGGCGGCCCGCAAGTCGGCGATCCGGCCCCTGAGTTTTCGCTGCCCGATACAAACGGCGACCCTGTCAGCCTGTCCGACTACACCCCAGGCCGCCCCGTGCTGCTCTACTTTCATATGGCCGTCGGTTGACCGCCTTGCCTGCAGCAGATCGTGGATCTGCAAGCTAGCACGGCCTACCAGTTGCTGGATGTTCCCCTGCTGAGCATCGCCTTTGACCCGCCCGCCCAGATGGCCCCGACGCGCCAAGAGTACGGCATCGCCATTCCCATGCTGACCGACCCTGACCATAGGGTGTCTGAGGCCTACGGCGTGCTCGAGTGGGCCGTCGCCAGTGGTGAGCCCGGTCACACCTTCGTGCTGGTCGGCGCCGACGGGCGGATCGCCTGGATTCAGGACTACGGCGCGCCGCAGAACCGCGGGGTAATGTATGTCGATCCAGAGGAAATCGCGGCGGAACTCGAGCAGGCGCTGGATTGAGTAGAAGCGATGCTTTCAGACCTCGGAGGTCGGCAGACCTAAGGTAGACGGTTTGCCTCGCCACTGGTGACGTCCGATGTCATCCAGTGCTCAAGATTCTTGGCCCCGGGGGTCACAAACATGCTCAGCCATCAATCCGATAAGCCCGCACCAACTCCTGCCGGCCGGGCAGTTCGATGCCCTCCATCGGCTCGGCGCCTTTGACTTTGACCTGCTGGAACGTCGCCTCGGACAGCAGGATCTGGCCGCCACTGGCGCGCTCCTGCAGCCGCTTGGCGACATTGACCACATCGCCGACCACCGTGTAATCCATCACGGCTTCCGAACCGATGTTACCCACCACGGCGTCCCCCGAGTGCAGGCCGATGCCCAGACCCAGACCCTCGAAGTCCGCTCTGTGCTTCTTACGCAGGCCGACAAAACGCCGCTGCATCTCGAGCGCGGTGTCCAACGCCCGCTGCGCATCGTCTTGTTCGGCCACCGGCGCGCCGAAAAAGGTCATTAGGCCGTCACCCAGGTATTTGTCAAACGTGCCGTGGTGCAGGAAGACTACCTCGCTCAAGGATTCAAAGATTGTGTTCAGCGCCGTGATGACTTCCGGCGCCGAGTGCTGCTCGGTGAAGCGGGTGAAGCCGCGGATGTCGGCGAACAGCACCGTAACCGCCCGTAGTTCACCGCCCAGCCGCATATGGCGTTCGGGGTCTTGCAGGATGACATCGGCCACGTCCTCGGCAACGTAACGATTGAGCACCTGGCGCAGCAACCGGTTGCGCGATTCGACCTCGTCGTGCAGCCGCTTGATGCGCAGCAGCGAGCGCACCCGCGTCATCAATACCACCGCGTTGTAGGGTTTGCTGACGAAATCGTCGGCGCCGGATTCGAGCGCCTTGAGTTTCTCGTCCTCGCTGTCGAGGGCAGTCACAATGACAATCGGTACGAAGCGGGTCTTGGGGTGGGCCTTGAGTTCGCGGCACAGCGTCAGCCCATCCATGCGCGGCATCTGAATATCGGCCAGCGTCAAGTCGGGGGGATCAGCCAATGCGGCCTCAAGCGCCTCGCGCCCATCGGCCGCCGTCACCACGTCGCAGCCCGAGCTGGTCAGATAGGCCTTGAGCAGGTCACGGTTGAGCCAATCGTCGTCAACGATCAGAATGCGGGGTGGGCGGTCGAGGATCCGCCTGAGGTCGACCGCCTCCTGGCGAGGACCAACTTCCATCAAGTTTGCTCCGGCGGGCTAACCGCCGCACCGGTCACGCCAGACTGCCGCTGGCGATGGCCTTCTTGACTTCGCCAATGGCCTGGGTGACCTTGATGTCCTTGGGACAGGCCGTGGTGCAGTTGAATATCGTGCGGCAGCGCCACACGCCAAACTGCTCGTTGAGGATCGAAAGTCGTTCGGGCGCTGCCTGATCGCGGTCATCGAAGATGAACCGGTGCGCTAGCACGATGGCGGCCGGCCCGACATATTCATCATCCGCCCAGAAGGACGGGCAGGAAGTGGTGCAGGCGGCGCACAGGATGCACTTGGTGGTGTCGTCGTAGCGTGCCCGTGCTTCGGGGGACTGGATCCGCTCACCCTCCGGCGGGGCACTGTCGTTAACCAGGTAGGGCATGATGCTGCGGTAGTGGGCAAAGAAGGGCTCCATGTCCACCACCATATCCTTGATCACCGGCATGCCCAGGATCGGTTCGACGGTTATGTCACTGCCGAATTCGCGCACGAGCGCCTTGCACGCCAGCCGGTTGACGCCGTTGACGCGCATAGCGTCCGAGCCGCAGATGCCGTGCTCGCACGACGAACGATAGGTGAGTGTGCCGTCCTGCTGCCATTTGACCTGGTGCAGCAAGTCCAGCACGCGGTCGCTTGGCTCAGCCTCGACCGTGTAGCCCGCGTAGTACGGCTTGTCGTCGGTCTCGGGGTTGTAGCGCAGAATCCGCAGGTTGACTTGCATCGGCGCTCCTAGCTCTCAGTACACACGCTTCTTGGGTTCGTACTTGGTCATCGTGACCGGTTTGTAGCGCAGATCGACCTGGCCATCCGGTCGCAGATAGGCCATGGTGTGCTTGAGCCAATTGTCGTCATCACGTTCTTGGTACTCATCGCGGGCGTGGGCGCCGCGGCTCTCGGTGCGGTTGAGGGCCGACAGCGCCGTCACTTCGGCGATATCCAGCAGGCAGCCCAGTTCCCAGGTCTGCATCAGGTCCATGTTGAAGACCTGGCCACGATCCTGGGAGCGCACGTTGCCATAGCGCCCCTTCAGCTCGCGTATCTTGTCGACCGCCTGCTGCATACCGTCGGCGGTCCGAAAGACCCCGACATGGTCGAACATGGCCGACTCCATCTCACGCCGGATGTCGGCCGCCTTCTCGCTGCCATCGCCAGCGCGCAGCCGTTCGAGCGTCGCCTGCACGCCGGCTGCCGGTTCGGCCGGCAGCGGTTTGAAATCGGCGCCTTGGGCGTACTCGGCGGCATTGCGCCCTGCGTCGCGGCCGAACACCACCAGGTCCAGCAGCGAGTTGGTGCCCAACCGGTTGGCCCCATGCACGGAGACGCAGGCCGCCTCGCCGGCGGCGTATAGCCCCGGCACGAAGGCGCCGTGCTCATCCGACAATACTTCGGTCCGCACATTGGTCGGAATGCCGCCCATGGCGTAGTGGGCCGTCGGCTGGACCGGCATCGGCTCGGTCAGCGGATCGACCCCGGCGTAGGTGCGGCAGAAGTCGATGATCTCGGGCAGCTTGGCCTGGATTTCGTCCATCGTCAGCCGGTAGGGCGTGCCGTCGGGGCGCATGCGCCCGTCCTGCTCGGCATAGCGGTTAACGACCTCCGGCCGCACGTCCAAGTGCAGGTAGCGGCGGCCGTTGATGCCGCGCCCGTCCTTCATCTCCAAATACATCGCCCGGCTGATGACATCGCGCGAGGCGAGGTCCATGGCGTTGGGCGCATACCGCTCCATGAAGCGCTCGCCCTGGCTGTTGACCAGTACCCCACCTTCGCCGCGGACGCCCTCGGTGATCAGGATGCCCAGCTTGTAAATGCCGGTAGGATGAAATTGGAAGAACTCCATGTCCTCGGCCGGTAAGCCGGCGCGCATGGTCAGCGCCAGGCCGTCACCGGTGTAGGTCAGGGCATTCGAGGTGATCTCCCACACCCGGCCCCAGCCGCCGGTGGCGATAATGATCGATTTGGCATGGAAGGTGTGCAGCTCGCCGGTCAGCATCTCGACGGCGACCACGCCGCAGGCAATCCCGTCTTGCATGATCAGGTCGAGCACCTGGAACTCGTCGAAGAAAGTGACCTGGTTCTTGATGCACTGCTGGTACAGCGTCTGCAGGATCATATGGCCGGTACGGTCCGCCGCGTAGCATGATCGCAGGACGGGTTTGCCTGTCTCGTTGTTGGTGTGGCCGCCGAATCGCCGCTGGGCGATCTTGCCTTCGGGCGTGCGGTCGAAGGGCAGGCCCATGTGTTCCAGGTCATAGATGACGGGCACAGCCTCGGTGCACATGTACTCGATGGCGTCCTGGTCACCCAGGTAGTCCGAGCCTTTGACCGTGTCGTAGGCGTGCCACTCGACGTGGTCCTCCTCCTGGTTGCCCAAGGCGGCGCCGATGCCGCCCTGGGCGGCGCCGGTGTGCGACCGGATCGGATACAGCTTGCTCAGGACGGCCGTCTTGGCGCCGCGCGACGCGTACAGGGCGGCCATCAGACCGGCGCCGCCTGCTCCGACAATCACCACCTCGTGTTGGTGGACCTTGGTCATGCGTTGCTCCTGCGTAGGCGTTGGCTAGGCCGGGGCATCCGGCAGCATCACGCCGCCAATGATGGCGATGGCGCCGATGGCGGTCACGATCAGCCAAAAGATCAGCAGGCCCCAGTCCAGGACCCGCCGGGTCGACTCATTATGTAAGTAGTCGCGCAGCACTGTGCGCAAGCCGTTGGTGCCGTGGGCAAAGGCGAAGGCCAGCAGGGCGATATCGTAAACGCGCCAACCGGTCGTAGCCCAGCGCATGGCGACGTAGTCCAGGTCGATGGCATGCACCCCGACCAGCACATCGTTGATCAACACGTGGATCCAGACCAGCGGGATCAGCAGGACGGCGCTGTATCGCATGAACAGCCAGGCGTAGGTCTCAAAATTCTTCTGGACCTTGACCTGGCGTGGGCTGTCGATCGTTGTCATCGCCGGCTCCTACAGACCGAAGTTGTGCTCGAGCATGCTGCGACCCATCAGATAGGCGGCCGGCAGCCACAGCAGGACACTGAGCGCCACGGTCAGGTAGAAACTGCGCTGCTGAGTCTGGCCGCGCCACAGATGGGGAAACAAGTCGAAAAGTGCAATGCGCAGGCCGTTGACGCCGTGGAACAGCACGGAAAAGACCAGCCCGATCTCGCCGATCATGAATGGGGTGCTGCGGTAGATGGCAATGGCGTGCTCGTAAAGGTCTGGTACGAAGTACACGGTTGAGGTGTCGAGAATATGGATGACAAGGAACAGCAAGGTGCCGAGGCCGGTGAGGCGGTGCAGGAGAAAGCTCCACTGCCCTTCGCGGCCGCGGTACTGCAGGCTGCCATCGATGGCCGCCCTCAGGCTGGACATACCTTCCTCCCGGTGGTCAAGGCGCTGGCTGCGAGTGCTTGGCTACCATTATAGGCGGCTTACCGGACCCTAGCCGGCCGCCTCGACCAGTGACTCGAAGCGGTCAATGTCTTCCCGGACCACATCCAGGCTGGCCCGCCAGAAGTCTGGTGTGCGGATATCGATATCGAACCCGGCAGCCAATTCGGCGGCGTCGGCCATGCCGGTTGCGCTGAGCAGGTCATCGTAGCCCTGGCGGAAGACGTCCGGCTCGTGCTGGTAGCGGGCGTAAAGCCCCAGGCCGAAGAGCAGTCCGAACATATATGGATAGTTGTAAAACGAACGGCCCCCACTGTAATAGTGACCTTTGACCGCCCACATGTAGGCATGTCTCAGTTCCGGATCCAGGCCGTCGCCGTAGGTGTCGGCCTGCGACTGGAGCATGAGCTGGCAGAGCTCATCGGCTGACAACGGCCGGTCGTGGCGCTTGCTGAAGACCTCAGATTCAAATTGGAGGCGGCTGCTGATGTCGACCACGACCTGGCAGGCATCCTGGATGGCCGCCTCCACAATGAACATTTGACCGGCCTCGTCGGCCGACTTGAGCGCTTCCTTCTGAATGATGGTCTGGCAGAACGTGCTGGCGGTTTCGGCCAGGGTCATCGGCGTTTCGCGCTGCAGCGGCGTTCGCACCGACAGCGCCAGGTTGTGGTAGGCGTGTCCCAATTCGTGCGCCAGGGTGCTCATGCCGTCGTACGACGGCTGGTAGTTGGCCAATATGCGGGACTCGTCCTGACGCAAGCCCATGCAAAAGGCGCCATCGCGCTTGCCGGGGCGCGGCTCAGCGTCGATCCAGTTCTCTTCGAAGGCGCGTTGCGCCAGTGCTTGCAGCCGCGGGCCGTAGCCGCCGAAGTGTTCGAGGATGAACCCGGTCGCCTCTTCGTACCCCCAGGCGCGCCCCCCGGCCGGCATCGGGGCGAACATGTCATACCAAGCCATGCGCTCAATGCCGAGCGCCTTGGCCTTGGCCCGCATGTAGCGGCGGAAGTCGGGGAACGCTTCTCGGCCGGCTTCGAGCATGGCATCCAGGGTGGCGCGGTCGATACTGTTCTGGAACAAGGACCGCTCCAAGGCCGATTCCCAGCCGCGTTCCTCGCTGAGCACATTCACCTCGCCCTTGATGCTGTTGAGCGAAGCCGCCAGCGGCACGCGCCATTCCTGCCAGGTCGCAAGTTCGGCCTCATAGGCCGTGCGTCGCGTCGTCCGGTCGGCCTCGTAGGCCAGGTTGCGGACGGCGCTCATCGGCAAATCCTTCTGATCGCCTTCGAGCTCGAGCGAGACCATCAGCTGCGATGACACATCACCGTGCAGACGCGACCAGGCTCCCGAACCGGTCACCGACAGTCGAGCCGCCAGCGCTTCTTCTGGCGGCGACATCAGGTGCTCCGACTCAACCTTGGCCTTGCGCAGCACGTAGGCATGCTCGGCGGCCACATCGGAAGCCTTGATCAGCGCCTCGACATCCAGCGAACCGAGCCAGGCGGTCAGGCGGGTCGACAGCGTGACCAAAGTCGTTTGCGCCTGCTCCAGCTCGCCCAATTTGGCCTGCGCCAGTTCATCGGTTGAATCGGTGGCGACAAAGCTGTATATAAAGGCTTCGATTGTCTCCAGCCGTTCAAGCAAGCGGTTGAAGTCCCCCACCACCGTTTCGAAGCGCGTGGCCAGCGCCTCGTCGACCTCCAGACTTTCGGTCAGCCGAATGTCTTCGGCGTCAAAGGTTTCGCGCAAGGTTTCGATCGAGTCGATGATTTCGGTGAAGTCCTGCTGGAAGGCATCCGACTCCAGGCCAGGGTAAACGACCGTCATGTCCCAGTGGGGGAGGGTTTGCGTATGTTCGGCCACGCTGCGCTCCTGCTTACGGTTGGTGATGGGCTGCGCCCATTGTGCCACAAAAGCCGTGATGTCAGGACGCGAGACCGCGCCGCGCGTAAAGCGGACTTCCCGGAAGTCCCGACCGGCCCCATGGTTCGGCCGATTCGGGCAAGACTTCCGGGAAGTCCGCTTTTCCCCGCCCGCAATTGGGTTGCCTAACTTCGAACTGCCCTAATCTCGAGCGGACTGACGCCTCTTGAGGCGCGCCCTGTAGACACGTTCCAGCAGACCGATGGCGTGATCGACGTCGCTGGGCTGGCGCAGGAAGACGGTCACCCAACCGCTGCCCGGCGGGGTGAACCGATGAGGCTTGGCCTGACCGCTGGCGACGAGCTCGTCGCGCACCGCTCGCGGAAAGGGAATGTCGACCACCGAATCGCCGTGCCGATGGCCAATCTCCCCACCCCCCAATAGATACGCCTCACCGCCAAAGCGATGCGGCTGAGCCTGCACACCGGGCCATCTCAGGGCAGCCTGACGAATGCGCTCGCCGGCCCCGGCCACCATATCAGAACCAGGCGGCGGCCGGCTGCCTTCGAAGCCGGGCCTTGTCCCGCTTGTCGTTGCCGATTCCTTCCTTCAAGAAACGCTTGACCACGTGGGCCGGCACTGCCAGGCCGACTACGGGTCCGGCCATCATGGCGTTGACCCCCAACAGGCGGCCCTGCGTGTCGATGACCGGCCCGCCCGAGTGGCCCGGCCGGAGCTGCAGACTCATTGCCAGCCACTCGCGCCCCGGGGGCGCCTCGGGCAGATCGCCGCCAACGCCAATGGCGACGCCTGCCGTTGTGCCGCCCAGCACGCCGAATGGGTGGCCCATCGCCAGCAGCCAACTGCCCGGGGCAAGTTTTTGGCTGTCGCCCAATTCCAGCGGCTCGAGATCCTCGGCCTCGACCGAGAGCGCCGCCAAATCGTGGCGCCGGTCGAGCGCAATCAACCGGGCTGGCAGCTGGCGGGCCTGCCAGTCCTCGACCATCGTATTCCGCCGGTGGGCGACATGGGCGTTGGTCACAATCAAGCCCCGCTCGTGAAGCACAACGCCGGCACCGGCCCCCCGCCCGCCATCCACCACCCGCACCAGGCTGAGCCGGACCCGATTGGCCAGCCCACCGAGGTCGGCGTTGATCTGGCGCAGTGTCCCGCCAGGTTGGGCGTCTTCCTTCGTGCGGATGTTCTCCAGCGTATCCAGCATGGCCATCTCCTAGCGGGAGGGGCGCTCGCCGATGGTCAGCTTGCGCTCCATCAGCTCGCCGCCGCGCAACACTTGAACGCTGACTTCGGCGCCGATTCGGTCGGGCGAAAGCGGGACCCCCAGATCATCGAGCGTTTCGACCGCTAGTCCATCGAGCGCCACGATCGTGTCACCCAATGCCAGACCGGCGGCCTCGGCCGGGCTGTCGGCTTCGACCGTAACCAGGAGCAGCCCAATCTCCCGGCCCAACTCGCCGGCGACCGCCTTTGGCAGCTCGGCCGGCTGGGCGGCCACGCCCAAGTAGCCGCGCCGCACCCGGCCATGTTCGCCCAGTTCGGCCGCAACGCGGCGGATGGTCTCGGTCGGCACCGTCAAGCTGACGCCGCGCAGCAGCGCCGAGCTGTTGAGCCCGACGACGGCGCCATCGGCCGCCACCAGCGGCCCGCCCGAAAAGCCTGGGTACATCACGACGTCCGTCTGCAGGTAGCGGTCCACTTGGCCGCCGATTGGCGTGCGCCAGACCTGGCCCAGGGCGCTGACGATTCCCAGGGTGGCCTGCACCGTGCGTCGCGGACGGCCAAGGGCCAGCACCAAGTGCCCGACCGACAACATGTCCGTATCCTGCCAGTTGGCGCCCGGCCCGGCCCCGTCGGCCTGCAGCAGCGCTAGATCGGTCGTCGGGTCGCGGCCGATCAGCTTCGCTTCGACCGTCGTGCCGTCGGCCAATCCGATACGCAACCCCTGGTCCCGCTCCAGCACGTGGTGGGCGGTCACAATCTGGCCGTCGTCCGACCAGATCACTCCGCTGGCCGGCAGTCGGCGCCGGCCCTCGACGCGTACGATCGCCGGGCCGGTGGCTTCCACCTGACCGGCCAGATCCTGCGACAACGACTCAAGCACCTTCGCCATCTTGCCCACCTCTCGATTGATTGGGATGGCTTCAGTTTCGCGCCGCGCTGATGAGCTTGCTTCGGTCGAAGGTGGGGGTTGGGCCTAGACCTTCGGGCAGGTCACAGCACGATCCAGCCGGCGCGGGCGGCCTGGACGACCGCTTCCGTCCGGCTCTCGGCGCCGAGCTTGCCCAGGATCGCCGTTACGTGGAACTTGACAGTGTGCTCGCTGATGCGGAGAGACTGTGCGATGGCCCGATTGGTCTGGCCTTCGGCTAGCAGCTGGAGGACTTCGGCTTCACGCGGTGTGAGCGCCTTGCCGGCCCCGGCGCCCGGATCGGCCAGGGCCGGACGGCCCATATCCGGGTCGAGCACAAGCAAGCCCTGGCGGATCGTCCACAAGGCATCGGCGATGGTGTGGGGCAAGCGGCCCCGGCTGAGCACCCCGGCTGCGCCCAGCGACCACAACTGGCCGGACGGGCGGTCGTCCGGAATCAGGAGCAGTGCCGGCAGCCCCTGCTCCAGCCAGGCGGCGAGTGCCGCCGACTCGGCCTCGTGCTCCCAGCCGAGATCAATCAGCACTACCTCCGCGTGACTGGCGGCCAGCGGCCGCTCGGGATTCTCGTCCAGCCCCAACTGCAGGACCACGCTGAGGTTGGGCAACTCGGCCAGCAGCGTCGCCAGCCCGGCCCGCGCCAGCGGGTCGGCGGCAACCACTGCCACTCGCAGGTCACTGGGGGTCAGGTCGGAGGCGTCCATCGATGCGGCCGATGATACCGCGTTAGCCAGCATGACCTCCGAAATTGGCGAGGGGTATGTGCTTCTCGAAAGTTCCCTCATGGACCCGGCCAACCGGGGCCAAGTGCCTTCTGGATATTCCGCCAGGGAGGGACCAGAGATCAGACTTTCGTGGAGTCCTATCGCCCCACGCTGCAAGAGCGTAGCCGGCGAGAATCATCAGCGGCGGGTGGGACCGCCTGCCTGTTGCACCCAGCTCGGCAATTTGCTGACGGCCGCTGGATTCCTCGTCCTGCTGGCTGCGATGTGGCAACCGACCGGTGTCATGCAGCGGCTAAACCCTGCCCCCATAGATTCTGCCCAGTTGCTGCTGATCCTGGCGGCGGTCGCCTGGCTCGCCAAAATCGTCGGCCGATGGACATTGACGGCCAAAGTCGCCGGAAGAGTTGCCGCGGCCTGACCGAAGGGCAGCAGCTCCTGTCATTATCCATTGCACTCTCAGCTGGGCACAAGCAGTGCGGCGCTGTGCTTAGGGGCTGTATCTTCCCCATCTTGGCACGACCTCCGACCTCTCGTCGGCCAAGTTGGACGTAGGCCATCCTCCAGCGGGGACGGCGAGGGCCGCCAGCGCAAGCGCATTCACGCAATCGAGTGCGGATTGCGCTCGCCTTGGTCCAAATGACTCCGATGTAGACTTGCATTGTCGGCATTGACGTGCCCGTCTCTGCGAGCCCCTAATGCCAAGGCTCATCCCCTTTCGTCAGCGAAGGAAGCTCATGAAGGCTGTCATTTGGACCCGCTACGGCCCTCCGGAAGTTCTCGCATTGCGCGACCTGCCCGATCCAAGGCCAAAGGATCATGAGGTCCGGATCCGCCTGCACGCCTCGACAGTCACCTGAGGGGATTGTGAGATGCAGGCGCTTGCCTTCCCGATCTACTTGGGGTTGCCCTTGCGCATTTGGATTTGAATCCTCAGGCCACGCTGCACCACCATTCCCGGCTCCGAGTCCGCCGGTGTGATCGACGCCGTCGGCCCTCGGGTAGCCAAGTTCCAGATCAGCCAGCGGGTCTTCGGATCGACCGGGCCGGTCGTGTCGAGGCGGTCGGGAAAGGCATCAACCGTTTCGCGCCTGGCGACGCGCTGTTTGGCTCGACCGGGTTTTGCATTTGCGCCTACCTCTGGTTCCAATGCCTGCCACATTAGGGCACGGCCCGCCCAGGACCTGCCGCCCGCAAGCCGTTCGATCTCACCTATGAAGAGGCGGCCATTATCCCGATCGGCGACTTGGCCGCCCTTAATCTGATGCCGAAGGGCAACGTGCAAGCCGGGCTAATCGGCAGCCTGAATTCCCACTGTTCTTATCCTGAAATCATCCTTAAGGACGATGCTGGCCGGCCGCCTTTCCACGATGATTAACCTTGAGGGAGCCGGAGGGGCTCCACGCAACACCGAACAAGTCAAGGACGGCCGCGTGGTGAGATACTCCGCCCTCGGCGTGTCGCGTTATCCGTGACCGAACGCCCCGCGTTGGATGGGATTGGAAACAATGACTGCCAAG
>DASWJQ010000059.1:0-4215 GCA_036397095.1 Anaerolineales bacterium | reverse complement strand
AGGCACCCAACTTTGCCGAGTTCTCCATTTTGGCGTACCGCACGGTCAAGGCCTACGAGATGGCCCAGAAGCCTCGGATCGAGCTGCCTTCGCCGCTCGAAGGGCTGCTGGATGACCGTGACCAGGCCTCCGGCGAGCAGGTGGCATGATCCCGACGACGCGCGAAGAACGCCGCTGGTTCCTGCGGAACCTGGCGCAGGGTCTCGTCGACTACGCGGGCACGGCTGAGCCGCCCGTCCCAGTCGAAGAAATCCTGACGCATCCGCCGGACCTGTACCAGCGGGATTTCGGGGTGGTGGAGATGTTCTCCAGCCTTTGGGACGCCACCTTCGCCCGGCCGCTCACCCAGCGGGGCAACATCTTCGTGCACACGAACTTGGACTCAGCCAAGCGTCGCTTTGCCTTGGCTCGTGAAACCCTGAGCGCCCTGATTACGTCACACCACGGGCGCCGCATGGGACTGACCGACCTGCTGCTCCCAGAACTGCGCGACAGCGCCGAGTATTTCGCCCGTGTCATGGTGGCGCCGGACATGATGGTCCGGGCTTTCCGTGAGCAAGGCGGGGACCTCGACAGTTTTGCCGAAACCTTTGAAATGCCGATCGAAGTTGCGGCCGCTCGCTGGGAGGATCCGATCCCCAACGGCCGTTGACAGTCAAACCTCCTGTTCTTCCAAGAGCCGGCCACTGGCCGGCTCTTCCTATTTCGGCTGTGGCACCGACTTTGCAACAATCTGGTCATAGCGACGCCCGGGGCCGTTAGAATGCTCGCCTCGGGCACCCAACGGAGGTTCTTACAGCCGTGACCCAGGGGTCGCAGCGCCCAACACATCCGTCCCAGCCAGCCGTCGGCCGGCTCCGCGCCGCGCTGCGTGCCGGTCTGATTGGGGCCCTGCTGCTTCTGCTGGCGCTGACCTACCTGGCGCTCAGCCAATCCGGCAGCGCCGTCTCGGCGCCGCGTGAAGAAGCCACCATCCAGGCAGTCTCAGACGCGTTGGTCCTTTCGCCGGACAGCGCCGATGCCAGGGCCGAGCTTCCGGGGGCGCAAGCTGCCAACCCGGTCCGCCTGGCGCAGGGCGGTGGCGTGGTCTATCAGGGCTGGGATGGGCTGCGCCGGCACCTGTTTGCGCTGGCGCCGGGCTCATTGAGCCCGGTTCAATTGACGGGTGGGCCCTTCGATGATGCCGACCCGGCCGTCAGCCCAACCGGTGACCAGATCGCCTTCCGGTCTCAGCGCGATGGCAACTGGGAGTTATATCTGCTCGATCTGGCCGATGGCAGCAGTCGGCGTCTGACCCACACGCCCTACTACGAGGGACATCCGACCTGGTCCCCCGACGGTCGCTGGCTGGCCTATGAAGCTTATGCCGATGGCGATCTCGATATCTGGATCCTGGCCATCGATGGCAGCCAGGGGCCCATTCAACTAACCAATCATCCGGCGCTGGACAGCAGCCCGCACTGGGACCCAAGCTTAGGCCGGCGGATTGCCTTTGTCTCAACCCGGGATGGGTCGGCCGATCTGTATCTGGCCGACCTCAATCGCCCGGCCGACCGTTTTGTCAATCTGACCCAATCGGCCGACTGGGCCGAGTCCGATCCCAGCTTCGCACCGGATGGATCTCGTCTGGCCTACAGCACGCAAGGCCTGGGTCTTGATCTACTTTGGACGCTGGATAATGCTGACCCGGGCGCCCCGCCCGTCCAGATTGGCCCCGGCCGATCGCCGTTGTGGTCGGTTGACAGCAACGCGCTGTTGGCGGCGCTGCCCGGACCACAGGCCGAACATCTGGTGGGGTACGGGCCAGGCGGCCAGGTGCTCGGCTTCAGCCTGACCCAAGCCGGCGGCGAACTCGCAGCCGATTGGTTGCCCCTGGACGTTGCCACCTTGCCTGCCGTGCCCGCCACGGCTGGGGAGGAACCTGCGCCGGCGTCCACCGCGCCGCCGGCCGAAGCTGGCAAGATGAGCCTGATCGATTTGCAGAATGTGGCGGCGCCGAATGCGCGCCTGGTAGCGGTAGCCGAGCAGCCCTTCCATCGCCTGCGGGCGGAGATCCAGACCGCTGCCGGTTGGGACTTCCTGGGTACGCTGGATGATGCCTTTGTCGGGCTCAACGACCCTTTGCCTCCGGGGTATGCCCTCAATGACTGGCTATACACCGGGCGGGCCTTTGCCTTTCGTGATGCGGCCTGGCAGCAAGGCTGGGTCGAGGTCGTCCGGGAAGAGATCGGCGGACAGACGTACTGGCGAGTCTACCTGCGGTCCGCCATCCAGGATGGCAGCCTGGGCCAACCTCTGCCGGCCGCTCCCTGGGATTTCAACGCACGTCACCTGGGCAACCCGTCGGATTATGACCAAGGCGGGCGGGTCAAAGACCCGATTCCATCCGGCTACTACGTCGACTTCACCGCGGTGGCCGCGGCGCTTGGTTTTGAGCGACAGCCCAGCCTGAACAATTGGCGGACGTTCTATCCCGGCGCCCGCTTCCATGAGTTTGCCTACACCCAGGGCCACAGTTGGAGGGAGGCAATGCTGGATTTGTATCCGGCCGAAGCCATCGCCACCCCGACGGCCTTTAGTTCGCCCAGCCCGACGCCGACCAACACACCGTGGCCGACGCCGACCCCCTGGTGGTGGCGCTGGCGCACACCAACGCCTACCATCAACCTGGCGCCGACATCGGCCCCCAGCCAGCTGCCATGATCCGTGGGCGCCGCCAAGTCTTCGTCGTGCTGCTGGCCGCCCTTGTGACGGCCTGCGGTCCGGCAGTGGCCTCCATCGACCAGCCGGCAGCGGGCGGCCCGGCTAGCGGGCGGGCCCAGAGCCCGCTCCGCAACGATCCGCCGGCAACCGATCTCTCGGAACCAGCCACGCCGGCGGAACCATTGCCCACCGTGTCGCTGGAGCTGGACAGCACGCCGGTTGCCTCGCTCGTCACCGAGTGGAATGCGCCGCCATATCCGGCGCCTTGGGCCATCTTGACCAGTGATCACTTCTTCTTCAATAGGCCGCTGCCTTCCGGGGAAGACACCTGGCTCCACCCCCGATTTCGCTACGGCAACACCCATTTCGGCGAAGAGCCGACCCACGCCGGTGTCGATATCGTGGCCCCCCGTGGCACGCCCGTCCTGGCGGCCGCCGACGGCGAAGTGGTGTGGGTTGGCTACGGGCTGTACCGAGGCCTGCGCGACGAAACCGACCCCTACGGCCTGGCCGTCGCCATCGAACATGATTTTGGCTATCAGGGCCAGCGACTGTACACAGCCTATACCCATTTGAATCGGATGGAAGTGTGGGATGGCCAACGTGTCTCGGCCGGCGATGTCATCGGATTCGTCGGTTCGACAGGTCACGCCAGCGGTCCTCATCTGCACTTTGAAGTTCGCTTGGGGGAGAATCGGTACTTCGCTACCCGCAATCCCGAGCTGTGGTTGGTTCCGCTAGAGGGCCACGGTGTGCTGGCCGCCCAGTTGTATGACAGCTGGGGCCGGCCCTTGATCGAATATCCGCTGGAGCTGCGCAACCTGGACAGCGGCGAGACCTTCATCGGCTACTCATACAACACCGAAACCGTCAACTCGGATGACTTCTACCAGGAAAACCTGGCGGTCACCGACTTGCCGGCCGGGCCGTACGAACTCCAGATCGATTACGTCGGCCACGAATTCTACGCCCACCTCTACCTGCTTCCGGGACAGACGACGCGTGTGAGCTTCCACGGCCGGGACGGGTTCACGCTGGACGAGTAGGCAAGCCCCCCGAATTCGAGCTGCGCATAGCCATAGGTGGCTTGCCAAAGGGCCGCCTTCTTACACTTATGTCAAATTAAGTTGACCAGCCACCGGTCGGTGTGCTATTCTTCCGGCCGGTCGCTTCGGGTAGGGAGGCCGCATGATCCGGGAGCGGGTGGCGGACAACGTCTACGTCTTCACCAGCGAACTCTACGCTTCCGTCAACGCTGGGGCGGTCATCGGCCCCGATTGGTCGGTGGTGATCGACACGTTGCCACTGCCCGAGGAAACGCGTGAAATGCGCGCCTTTGTCGAGCAGGAACTCGGCAGCCAGGTTCGCTTCGTGATTTACACCCACCATCACGCCGACCACACGTTTGGCGCCTCCTGGTTTCCAGGCGCCCGCGTATTGGCCCACAAGCACTGTCTGCGCTTGTTGGCGGAGCGGGGCGGGCCGGGCCTGGCGCGCGCCAAACAGCAGAAC
>DASWJQ010000058.1:0-10356 GCA_036397095.1 Anaerolineales bacterium | reverse complement strand
CACATCGTGCGCCCGGGCTCGCGCTCTGCCAGTAAACATTGGGTCAACGGGGATGTAGCCGCTAGAGTTGACGCAGGCGCATCTCGATCAAAGCAACGGCCTGCTCGATACGAGCCCGGTTGACGGCCAGCTGGTGCCAGCGGCTGGCGCCGGACGGGTGCGGCAGCGGAATTACCCAACGACCGTCGATTTGGCGTTCGGTGCCAATCAGCCCTGTCAGTGGCTTGCTCGCCGAAAAGAAAAGGTCGATTGCCAGACGGCCTACGGGCAGGATGATCTTGGGGTCAACCAGTGCCAACTCCCGGTCGAGGAATGGCCGGCACAAGTCCTGTTCGGCTTTGGACGGAACCCGGTCTCCGCCGCCGTTGGTTGCCTTGCCGGGAAAGCACTTGGTCACCGACGTCATGTATTGGTTGCGCCGGAAGCTGTCTTCGTCAAGACCGGCCCCGGCCAGCCAATCAAACAGACGGCTGCCACTGCCGGCGTTGAAAGGGCGGCCGGCCTCGACCTCAGTCACGCCCGGCGCCTGGCCAATCAGCATGATGTCTGCGGGAAGATTGCCGGAGAAGATCGCGCCCGGGGTGATGCTGTGGCCGGCCTCCATACATCGCCGACAAGTCCGCATCTCATAATGCAGTGCGGCGAGCTGACGGGCGCGGCTCATGCGCCGGCTTGCGCCTTGCGCCAGGCCGTCTTGATCACCTGAGCATCGGCGGCCATGTCCGGGCTTTCGCACACGATACGGCCGCCGCAGCCAAACTCGGCCAGCGCCTTCATCAGGGCCGGCAGGGCGAAGTCCGATTCGGCCAGCATCAGATGGTTACGCTCGCCGGTCTCGTTGTATTCGATTCCCGAAAGGTGACAATGCAGACGCTTCATGGCCTTCTTGCCCAGCGCCTGCTGGTAGGCCTTCAGGAAGGTGCACCACTCGTCGTAGGAGTTGACGGAGCCGTCGCCCGCCCGGGCGTGCAAATGGGCGAAGTCGAGACAGGGCTCGACGCCGTCGATCTCCTGGGCCATAACCAGCGTGTCGGCGAGCGAACCAAGCATGGCACGTTTGCCCATGGTCTCCGGCCGCAGGATCACCGGGTTGTCCTCAGCCCGCAGCTCTTCAACACAGCCGGCCAACCGAGGCAGCACTTTCTCCAGGACAACCTCCGGTGGCTGTCCGAAATAGGAACCAGGGTGGAAGACAATCTCGGTGGCGCCGGCCGAATAGCCTGCCCGGGCCGCGTCCATCAGACGCTTGCGGCTCTTGGGCCATTCGTCGTCATCGGCGTTCAAGTTGATGTAGTAGGGAGCGTGGACGCTCAGGCCAACGCCCGATTCTGACGCCTGGTGCTTGATGGCCTGGGCCGTCTTCTCCGACACGCGCACGGAGCGCACCCAGGCGATTTCGAAGGCGAAGAGGCCCAGGTCGGCCAGGTGAATGATCGCCCCAACGGAGCCCCCCGGCTTGGCCGGCGCAGAGCTTGGGCTGCCGACGGTACCAAATGTGAATGAACTTTCGGCCACGGATTCCCTCCCGGCAAATGCACACGGCAGGTACAAGTGTACCTGCCGTAGGGTCGTGACTACTTGGCCGGGCCGCACGCGGCGGCTGCGACCTTACCTGTTGTCTGCTTCGTCACCGTCCTCGCGCTCTTTGCGCAAAGACCCCGTCTTGGGGATGGCCTCGCGCGGCAAGGTGAAGAAGAAGCTGGCACCCGCGCCATCGCTGCTGCGCACCCAAACGCGACCGCCGTGCTGCTCGATCACGGTCTTGGCCAGCGCCAGGCCCAGTCCAGTGCCTTCAATCGGGTTGTTGGGATCCTCGACCGTCACCCGCCCTCGGAAGAAATGGTCAAACACATGCGGGATTTCGTCTTCCCCGATGCCGGGTCCGTTGTCGCTGACTTCGACCAGCACACTTTCGTCATCCCAGGTGACCTTGACGTCGATCTCGCCTTCGGCCGGTGTGAACTTGATGGCGTTGCTCAACAGGTTGGTCATGACCGAGTTCAGCCGGGCCGGATCGCCCATGATGAGCAGCGCTTCGGCCGGTGGCTCGTAGCGCACCAAGTGGCTCTTGGCCTCGGCCAGCGGTCGCAAGTCCTCAATGGCGCGGCGGACCAGGTCGTTGATCTGGCACGGCTCGAGCCCCAGGTTGGCCGTCGACTCGACCCGAATGGTCTCCAGCAGACCCGTGATCAAGTTGGTCATGCTATCGGTCGCCCGCTGCATCATGTTGAGGGCCTTGCGCTGCTGATCACTCAACTCCGCATCATTGAGAAGGTCGGCGCCAAGCCGAATGGCGTTCAGCGGATTCTTCAGGTCGTGGGCTGCCGTGCCCAATAACTGCGAGCGCATCCGGTCGATTTGCTTCAGCGCCGTGATGTCCTGCATGACGGCCACCCGCCCGACATCCGGCACCTCGCTGATGGTGGTATACAGCACCCGCTCGGTCGGCGTGGTCACTTCGAGCGTAACCGGAAAGCTGAGGTCGTCTTCGACCAGCATCTCGCCTAACGGGTGGTCATGAAAGACCTCGTCAGCCAACCGGCCTTCAGCCATCTCTGGGTTGATGCGGAAGGATTGGGCGGCGGCTTTGTTGACCAGGATAATGCGACCGCTGCGGTCGGTCAGCACGACCGAGTCGGCCGTTTCCACCAGCGTTGTCTCCAACCGGCTGCGCTCTTCCGCCACCCGGCGGAAGAGGTTGGCGTTGTCGATGGCAATCGAGGCCCAGGAAGCGACCGATGACAGCATTTGTTGGTCGCCTTCGTTAAAGCTGCCGCGTGGGTGGTTGATGGCTTCAATCACGCCCAGGATCTCACCGCGGGTTTCGAGCGGTACGCACAGAACGCAGGTCGTGAGCAGGCCGGTTTGCGCATCAATGGCGCTGTGATACAGCGGATTGGTGCGGACATCGTTCACAATTAACGGTCGGGTGTTGCGCGCCACCCAGCCGGCAATGCCTTCCTCGAGCCGGATGGCGACATCGCGAATCCGGACCTGGCGCCCTCCGCTGGCTTTGAGCACCAGCGTTTCGCCTTCCTCATCAAGCAAAAACAGGATACAGGCCTCCGCCTGGAGCATGCGCTGTGCGTTGCGCATGGCATTCTCCAGGGCAGCATCCAGGTCGAGCGTCGACGTCATTTCCCGCCCGATTTCGTTAAGCAGTTGCAGCTGGTTGGCCCTGTCCTGCGAATCCTCGAGGTGGATGGCGTCTTCCAGGCCAATGGCTCCGATGTTGATGATGGCCTGGGCCAGCTCCATCTCCTGTTCGCTGATGTGTCTTCCTTCCTTCTGGTACATCAGTCGAACCAGGCCAAGGGCCTGCTGGCGGGTAGCCAGGGGGAAGACCGCCGAGGCCGCCACGCCTTCGGCTTCGAGCATGGCCAGGTCCTTGCTAGAGCCCTGCGGCGGCACCAGACTGACGGTAGCCGGCTCAAGGCTGGTCATGACCTGATCGTGGATCGGGTACTCGGGCATGTTGTCGGCCACCAGCGAGACCACCGTGTGCTGGACCGACTTGCTCAATTGCTGGCGGTAGCGCGTGGTGTTGCGCTCTTCCTTCTCGACGATCAGCACCTCACAAATGTCGGCTGCGGTGGCCTTGAGCAGGTGAGCCGCCATCTGGCGAACGCTCTCCTGCCGGTCCCGGGTGCTGGTGATCGAATGCGAAGCTTGGTAGAGCAACGAGAGCTTGTGGAACAAGTAATTCTGGCTGGCGGACTGGCGGGCGTAGGCCAGGATTTCGCCGGCGCGTGTTGCCAGGATCGATAATGTGGGGAGTTCACTGTCTTCGAATGGGGTGCCGCTATCGCGGGCGGCGAAAAGCAGCCCCAGGACCTGGCCGGCGGATACGCAGGGGGCACACGAGACCGAGCCCGGAGCCAACGGAAGGCCCAACGAGCCCGTGCCCCCGCCGCTGGCCGAGGCCATATGCTTGCGCAGCGCCTTCTGCAGAACAGGATTGTCGGTCGCCAAGGACAGTCGGCCGAGGTCGCTCAGCCGTACGCCCCGGGCGAAGCGCGGGGTGAAGCCGGTATCCGCTTCGGAGAACTCGAAGAGTGCGAGCCGGTCTGCCTGCAGCAGGTCGCCCGCCAGTTCAAGCAGTTGTTCGAGGGCTTGCGTTGGGTCGTTGTAGTCGAACGTCGCCGTGGCAGCGCGCTCGAGTGAACCAACGTTTGCCAGTTGGTCAGTCCCCATGTCCGATGCCAGGCTCCCCCTGTTCCGTCGTCACTAGGTGGTCCGGCGGCATTATCGCACAGTTGAGGAGGGGGGGCAATTGACTGCAAACTGGCTGCAAGGGGAGCCGGACTAGGCGGGCCACAGCAGTGCAACCATATAAGGCCCGAGGACCATGATCCCGATCAGGGCGGCTGCGCCGGCGGCGATCAGAACAGCGGCAGCACCAACATCCTTGCCGACGCGTGCCAGAGGGTGGAGTTGAGGACTGGCCAGATCGACAACAGCCTCAAGCGCCGTATTAAAGAATTCGGCCAGCCAGACCAGCGCCATCGCCAGCAACATGATGGCCCATTCGAGGCGGTCGAGGCGGAAGTGGACGCCGGCTGCCATCACACCGAGGCTGGCGGCGGTATGGATCCAGGCATTGCGCTGGGTGCGAAGGACATACCACCAGCCTGAGAATGCATAACGGAAGGAGGCCAAACGGCTGCGAGCCCGCCGCTGGTAGCTCATTCGAACTCCAATGGTTTGGCCTGGCTGCCAATTTGTTCAAGTACTTGCGCCTGCAGGCGCCACATGGCCCGCCGCGTGGCAGGAGTGTCATGGTCATAACCCAGCAGGTGAAGTGTTCCGTGGACAGCCAGCAGTTCCAACTCGGCGGCCAGGGGGTGCCCGCCGGCACGGGCTTGTTGCTCGGCAACGGGTACACAGATGACGACGTCCCCCAGGTAGGGTAGGCCAGACTCGGGGTCGGGATCCCCGTCGGCATAGGACAGCACGTCGGTTGGGCCCGGCTCACGCATGTGCTCAAGGTGCAGGCGGGCCATCGTCGGCTCCCCAACCAACGCCACCGTCATAGCGGCCGGCTCAGGCCTGAGAGCTGTAAGGACGGCTTCGGCCGCTCGCTGTGGGGCCGGAGCAGATATCTCAAAGCCGTCTTCGGAGTTCCAATGAACCTGAGCCTTCATCGGCCGTCGGCTGGGTTGGGTGTCGAGGCCGACGGCGCGGTCTGCTCTTGGGCGCCGGAGGGGCGCACGCTGAGGGGGGCGGTTTGGTCGTCTTCGTCCGGTTCCTGGTAGCGGATGCGCGGGTGGTAGATGCCGCGCAAGGTGCTGACGAATGAGCGGCGGATCGTGTCCAAGTCTTTCAGCGTCAGATCGGTGCGATCGAGTTGGCCGGCGTTGAGACGGTCTTGAACGACCCAGCGCACCAGCGTGTCAATTTCGGCTTCGTCGTCTGGCATTTCGGCCCGGGCCTTGGCTTCGACGCCATCGGCCAGCATCAGCAGGGCAGCTTCACGCGAACGCGGCCGCGGCCCCGGGTAGGTGAAGTTGGTCTTATTGACCCTGGCGCCTTCCTGGGCGGCCTCCACCGCTTGCTGATATTGGTAGCTGGCTTCCATCCGACCGTGATGCTCGGGGATGAAATCCCGAACTGCCTTGGGCAGGCGGTACTTGCGCGCCAACTCAAGTCCGTCGGCCACATGCCCCAGAATCACCGAAGCACTGGTTGTCGGGTCGAGTTGTTCGTGGATGTTCTGCCCAGGCATCTGGTTTTCGATGAAGAACTGGGGCCGCACCGCCTTGCCGGCGTCGTGGTACAGCGCGCCGACGCGAGTCAGCAGCGGGTTGGCGTTGATCGCCCGGGCGGCCTGCTCGGACAGGTTGGCCACTTGCAGGCTGTGTTGGTAGGTACCGGGCGCATTGCGCAAGATGAACTGGAGCAGGGGGTGGTCCGGGCGGGACAATTCGATTAGTTGCAGGTTGGTGGTGATCCCCAGCAGGCCGCCGATCAGCAGCAGCAGGCCGAAGGCCAGGCTGGCGGAGATAAGGCCGCTTAGCAAGCCGCCACCCATGAGGGTCGCCTTGCCGATCATGTCGGTCGATGCATCGGGAAAACGGAAAACAATCACGATCACGACACTGGCCAGGGCTGAAGCCAGGCCCGCCCAGAAGAACGAACTCAGCCGCTCGGCCTTACCGATCAGCAGCGCACCCATGATCCCGCTCAACGCCATGTACAGGCCGAGCTCTAGGCCGCGGGCGCCGAGGTAGCCGGCCAGGGCGCCGGAGACCATGGCGGTCATCATGCCCATGCCAGGGCCGAACAACACGGCCATGACCATGGGCAAAGTGGCGGCGGGGTACAGGTAGGGGAGCACTGTCCGGCCGGGGATCATGACTTGCATGGCAAAGGTGAAGGCCACAATCAACGTAGCCAACAGCGCTGCCATCCGGACATCCTGGATTTGATCCGGATGAACCCGGTAGGCGAACAGGACCAAGCTGGAGCAGAGCAGGGCGACAAGAAGCGCTCGGTAGGCGATTTCGCGCCAGGGTTCCGGTTCGGTCAGCAGGCCGTAGTGCTCGAGCGCCTCGATATCGCGCCAGGTCACAATCTCGCCTCGGCTGACGATGGTCTCGCCGGCGGCGTACGACTCAATGACTGGTGTATCTGCCTCGCGGGCCCGTTGGCGGGCGGCCTCCGTCGCCTGCTCATTCAACCGTGAGTTGGCCACCACGAACGGCTGGCCCAGGGAGACCACCAGCGCCGCCTGGTCCTCGGGAATGGCGATGCTGACCAGGGCCGGCACAGAACGGCGGGCCTGCTCCAACTGGCTCGGCCGGATCTCGTTGCGCATGACCTGCTCGAGCACCGCCATCGATTCACTGCGGACGGCTAGCCAGCGTACATCGGACAGTTCCAGGATGGCATCGACCTCGGCCGATGACAGAGCCAGCGCCTGAATTGCGGCCAGATCGGAGCGCTTTTCTTCCAAGCTGGCGTTTTGGTCGGCCCGCACGGCGTCGATGAACTCGACCGTGGCCGTCAATTGGTCGAGCTGCTGGCGAGCCACCTGGCTGTCGGGCGGATCAAAGGCGGGTGGAACTGCCTCGGCTGCCGCCTGGCGGGATTCTTCGGTGAGAACGTCGCTGGTGTAGGTGATTGAGTAGGGGGCCAGGATGTCTTGGGGGGCGACATCGCCGGCCGCTAAGCCGAAGGTCGATTGGCGATCGGAAATCGGGATCGACAAGGCCGCTGTAATGCCGGCCAACGCCAGTCCGAAAACCAGCCAAAGGCGGGCCGCGTTCCAGGCATCCTGCAAACGCTTGACGGCGCTCGGACGCGAACTGGCGTCGCTGTCCACCCTAGTCCTTGGATTCGCTCAGGAGGCGACGGACAATCCGGCTGACCTGGCTGCCATCGGCCCGGCCGGCAGTCTGCGCCATCATCCGCCCCATCACTTTGCCCAGATCTTCGGCGCCGGCGGCGCCTGTCTCCTTGATGACCTGGTTGGCCAGGCGTTCGATTTCAGATTCGGAGAGAGGCTGCGGCAAGTAGGTTTCCAGCAGGGCCAGTTCGGCTTCGGCCGCATCGATCAGATCCTGACGTTTGGCTTTCTGGGCGTCTTCGATCGTTTCACGCCGGCCCTTGGCTTCCTTCTGCAGCGCCTTGAGCACGCCGGCCTCGTCAATCGCTCCGCGCTGGTCGACCTCGTCCAACTTGATCGCCGCCAACACCATTCGCAGGGTGCGTTTGCGCAGCTCATCCCCGCTGCGCATGGCCTCCTTGAGTTGGGTTTCGAGTTCAGCTTTGGTTGGCATCCCGCCTCCGGGTTGGCGGCGGACCGGCTCTCTGCACTGGTTACCATGTTCGCTGGCCCGCGGCCGAAATTGTAGCATAGCGGCGGCCCGGGCTGTTGGCGGCCGGGCCAGCACCTCAGGGCTGAACGACGGAGAAGTTGTCGAAGTAGATGCGCACGCCGGGCGTGTCGTAGGTGCCGGCAATCATTCCGACGTCGCCCGCTGGCCATTCGGCCGCCTGCGCCTCGGCGACCAGCACGCCGTTGATATACAGGCGCAGGTCGTAGCCGAGGCAGTCGGCGCGGACCACATTGCCGGCTTGCCCCTGGCGCACGGCAGTTGAGGGCAGCAGCGCCTCCCCCGAGAGCAGCTGGCGGCGGCCCTCCTTGTTAACACCGATGCCGGCATAGCCGTCCGACGAGATTACGAAGAAGTAGAAGTTGCGGGGATCCTGGTAACGGCAAATGACGCCGAAGAGGTTGTCGTCGGTGCCCTCGGCCTTGCTGGCTTCGACCTGGACCAGCACATCCCCAAAGTTGAGCCCCGGCGTCGACCAGGCGTCGGTGTTGGCTGGGTTGACCTGGATGGCGTACAGGTCGAGGTGGTAGTCGGCTTCGTAGACCGCATCGTGGTGGCGGTCCCAACCGCTCAGACTGCGCGAGAAGTCGTCCTGAAACAACACCTGACCGGCGCCCGCCGAGGCCTCCAGACCACAGGCGCTGAGTACGACCGACCCAATCAGGGCCATCAACGGGACCGCACTCGCCGCACGCAAGGCCGGCATTTTAGCACGTCGCCCGCGGGTCACCGGTCGAAGCGCTCGAGTGTGCGGGCGGCCAGCGCCCCCACCTGGCCGTCGGTGTCCAACGCCTGGGCGCGCTGCAGGGAGGCGCGGGCCGCTGAGGGCCCGCCCGAGTCCAGTTGGAGCAAGCCCAGGTGGTACTGGGCGCTAGCCAAGCTGGGATCGGCCGCCACGGCGTGGGTCAGGAGCCGCGCCGACACCTGGTAGCTTCCGTTCAGGTAGTGCGCATAGCCAAGTAGATCGGCGTGGGCGGGCGATGGCTCGAGCAGGTAGGCCTGACGGGCCGCGGGTAGAGCCAGGCCGGCCAGATCGACTTCGTAGCGCAGGCTGAACTCGGCCAGCAGTCGCCAGAAATCCGAATCGGCCGGCGCAACCGCCACGGCTGCCTCGTAGGACACGCGGGCCGCGCCCAAATCTCCGGCTGCCGCCTGGGCAGCGCCAAGCTGGGCCAGGTAAGCTGGGTTGCTTGGCTCGAGCGCAACCGCCGCCTGCAAATGGCGGATGGCCTGGACCGCCTCTCCCGTCTGCAGCAGATGGAGCCCCAAGAAAGAAGCCGGCAACGGCGCGGCTGGGGCCAGCGCGCGGGCCTTCTGCAGGTCAGCCAGGCCGTCCAACCCGGTCTGATCGAGCGCCAGACCGTGATAGGCAAGTGCTTCCACGTAGTCTGGATCAAGTTCGAGAGCACTTTCGAAGGCGGCCTTCGCCAGCCCCCATTGTCCATTGCGGGCCAGCGCCTGGCCAACTTGGGCCAGCCGGAAGGCGGCCGACGGTTCGATCTGCGCATCTTCGATCGCCCGGATGAGGTTAATGGCAGCCGCCGACGTGGCTGGATCGTCAGTTAGCGATTGGCGCAAGGTGGCTACCGCGTCAGCTGGCTTGGTGATCGCTAGAAGTTGTCCGAGCTGCAGGTGTGCGTCCTGCGGTCGTGGTGCCAGCGCCGCATAGGCTTTGGCCAGCGGAAGCGCTGCCTCTAGCCGGCCGTCATCGACCGCCTGCCGCAGGCGGTCGCGCAGCAAGTCGCTGTCGATCTGACAGTTGGCTGGCCAACTGTCGAGAATCGCGGCGCTGCTTTCGAGGCCGGCCAGGGACCATTCGATCTGCCAACTCAGGCAGTTCTGGCCGGGCGGCGAAGCCGGCGGGGCCGCCGACAGGACACGCTGGGCGTTTGCAGGCTGGCCGGCCTGCAGCCACAATCGGGCGCTGGCCTGGCGAATCGATGGTTGAACCGGCTCGACGGACAGCGCAGTCTCCAGCGCCTGTGCCGCCAGCGCGAACTCGCCGGCCGCCTGAGCCAGGCGGGCTTGATCGTAGGCCAACAGCAGCTCGGCCGGGACCGGTGAGGGGTTGAGCAGGGCGACGCCGGCAAGCAGGGCGGCGGCGAGGTGCCATCGCTGCCGCAGTGCAAGCCAGGCCGTGCTCCAATTCAAGTCCATTGCGGCGATTATAGACGGCGGCTGGTCAGTGAGTGTGCCCCAAGGTGGTGGCGGGCAAGGCTATAATGAGCCTGCGATTGGGTCGATGGAGGGCGCCAGGCATGGATTTCTCGCTGACAGAAGAGCATCTCATGGTCCAAAAGATGGTGCGCGATTTCGCCACCAAGGAAGTGGAGCCGACGATCCGCCAATGGGACGAGAAGGCGGAGATGGCCCCGGAGGTCCTACCCAGAATGGCCGAATTGGGCATCCTGGGGATCAGTATCCCCGTGCGCTACGGCGGCCAGGGGATGGACTATATCTCGTTGGGCCTGGCCTGTGAAGAACTGGAGGCGGTCGACACGACCCTGCGGGTGGTGAT
>DASWJQ010000057.1:0-70897 GCA_036397095.1 Anaerolineales bacterium | reverse complement strand
TGGATCCTGATGACCCTGGGCTGCCTGGTTCCCCTGGCTGCCATCGTGGGCGTGCTGGTGTTCGACCTACCGCTTAACACCGTTGTGTTGTGGGGGCTCCTTCTGTTATGCCCTCTCATCCACCTGGTCATGATGGGCTCGATGGGCCATGGTCACACCATGCCCAGCGGGGCCAACGGGGCCGACCAGCCGCTAGAAGAGTAGTTGTCTGGCTAGATAAGGCCCGCGGGGGGTTAGAAATGAAGAGGGGACCCTGCCCTTGTGAGGCAGGGTCCCCTCTCGATCTCGTTGTTTGCCCCAGAGGTAACGGCCGCCGCCGGGATAGCTACAGCCGGCGGGCACACCGCCGGCAGGCGAGAGGTAAACGGCGCCTGCTCTCGCTACGTACGGCGCAGGTCGGCGACCATGCGCTCAAACTGCTCGCGATCGATTTCGCCGCGGGCATAGCGTTGGCGCAGGATGTCGACGGCATTCGTGCCTGACTGGGGGCCGCCTTGCCCGTTGGCCGGACGGCGCGGCAGCCAGCCCAGCGCATAGGCCAGCAAGGCGATCAACAAGATCGGCAGAATTAATCCAAAACCCATCATCGCTTGGTCTCCTGTAGATTGTGGGGCCTAGCCCTCCAACACGCGCTTCATTTCCGCGTATTCGTCGGCTTCGATCTCTCCGCGGGCATAACGGTCATCAAGGATGGGCAGGGCGCTGTGGCCGCTTGCGTGCCGAAAGCTGTCATCCCGTGCAGTTAGGCCGCGGAGCAACAAGAACAGGAGAAGGAACAATCCAGCCCAAAAGAACAACATCATCACCCCTCCGAGCAAGATCGACTGCCAGCCTCCGAGTCCCAGCCCCCAGCCATGATGCCACCATCCCATCGTTCACCTCCGTTGGTTGGAGCGTATCCGTCAAGTTCGATTGGTCGCAGCCCACAACATGCTGGGCGGCTTGCGCACAGCCTGATGGAGTCAGGACCCAACCTTGCCAGGCCGGAGCGCTGCGTACGGTGTGTGTCCGGGTCCAGCCACCGGCTATGCTGGTGGTGATTGGACCTGCCCTTATCGTAAGATGGAGAACAGGGCTCAGCTAGCGCCATTTTGCCCATGGCGACGCGGGCTGACCGGCGCGCCGGCGACTTGCTCAAACCTGTGGGGGCCTTAGCTGAGCGGTAGTATAATGACCCATGGGGGAGCGCGCCCCAGTAGCTCAATAGGATAGAGCAAGGCTCTCCTAAAGCCTAGGTTGTGCGTTCGAATCGCACCTGGGGTACCTGCACCGGCAACAGAGCGCTCTTATGGACGAGGGGGCGCTCTGTTCGTGCGAATCACAGACGAGCGGCTGGCGGCCGCCATCTTGAGGGTCAAAGGAGCTGATTGAAGATGGCCAAGCGCAACAAGCAGGTAAAGAAGCTGGGGCCCAATCCGGTCAAGGGGATTTCGCGCTATGACAGCGATGGCAAGCGCATGCACGGCTGGCAGGCCAGGGTCCAATGGGACGGCAATTCGGCCTACAAGCGATTTGCCGACGGTGTATACGGCGGTCCGGAGGAGTCGCTGAAGGCCGCCATCGAGTGGCGCGATGAGAAGGAAGACGAGTTCGGCAAACCACGCACCGAAAAGTGGATCCGGGCGTCGGGCATTTCGAACGGGGTGGAGTGGCGCCGGTCCCAAGTGGACCACCAGGTCAGGACGAAGAAGGGTGGCAAACGGCGCTAAGCGCGCTCGTGCCAGTCTCGTATGAATCGATCAGCTCCGGCTGTGAAGTCCGGGGCTGATCCTTGGAAGCGGGTCCAAATCGGCTGGAGGTCGGGGCTCAAGCCCAAAGGAGGCTTCGTCCTAGCATCGGTGTCAATGCGCTCTCCAAATCGGTGATCGAGAATGGCTTGGGCAGGAATTCGTTGGCACCTGCGCCCAGCGCCTCGCGCCGGTCACCGGACATCACCAGGCCGCTGGTCATTACAACCGGCCGGTGCTCATGGTGCGGGTTGGTTCGCAGCCGGCGCAGCAGGGAGAGGCCACTGACGTCCGGCAGCACCATGTCCATCAGAATCACATCGGGCTCGATCTGATCGAGCAGGTCGAGCGCCTCTTGCGCTGTGAAAGCTCGGTGCACGTCCAGATTCAATGCATGAAGAAGTCCATAGGTGTTGCGTGAAAAACTGTGGTCATCATCGATGACCAGGATCGTGCCTCGCTGTGGAACGGGTACGGCAACCATGGTCCCGACTCCTTTGCTTGCAGTGACTACCTCGGAGAACGGCCCGCCGCGTAGGGCGTAACGCGTACGACCTTGCGGCCGGCTTACAGACTTCGGTTCACCGGCTAGCGAACGGCCGCAACCAACGCCAGGTGTTGCTCTATCATCTGGCTCAACACATTGATACTGATGGGCTTGCGGAAAGCGGCGTTGCCGCCGTGGTCGGCCACCCGCTCCTCAACATCCAGCTCCGGGCTGGCGGTGATGACGACGATAGGGACATGGCGACCGTCGGGACGGGCTCGGATCCGCTTTATGGCCTCGAAACCATCAACGTCCGGCATCATCAGGTCGAGCAAGATCAGGTCTGGCATGCCCGCATTTAGGGACGGCTCGGCCCCCGCCCAACCATCGGCCGCGACTGGCGTGTGTCCAAGAAGCCGGACGACCTGGCCGAGCATACGCAGGGTCTCGGCTTCATCGTCCACGAGCAAGATGCGGGCCATGCAATCCTCCAACACATCCACCATCACGACAGTGCGGCCAGGCGAGTTCGCCTCGTGCAACCGTTGCCATGTCGACCCCCTGGTTGCCCCCGCCCAGTACTTTTTGATAGGGGGTGGACCCACACAGGTCAGCAGGAGGTCTGTCTCCAGTGTAGGCCTGGCCCAGGGCACTGCAGCTTACAGGTCACTAACGGCTGGTTGCAGAAAAAGTGCTTGACAGCCGCTCAAAAAATAGTACACTTGTTCTAACGTGACCGATGGGCGCACTGCCAGGTTGAGCCGGCCGCCCGGGCTGGAACCGCAAGGACGATCCCCATCGGAAAGGAGAATCCATGTACCAAAAACTCGTATTCGTTGGCAATTTGGGCCGTGACCCGGAAATGCGCTACACGCCGGGTGGTCAGGCGGTCACCAATCTGTCGGTGGCCACCAACCGCCGCTACACTACCAGCGACGGCAACCAGGTGGAAGAAACCACTTGGTTCCGTGTCTCCGTTTGGGGCAAGCAAGCGGAGGCGGTCAACCAGTATCTGAGCAAGGGACGCCAGGTGCTGGTCGAGGGGCGGCTGAATCCCGACGAGAACGGCAATCCACGAATCTGGAACCGGCAGGATGGAACGCCGGCCGCCAGCTTCGAGGTGACGGCCGACCGAGTGGTCTTCCTCGGGGGCCGCGAAAGTGGGGAAATCGGCGGCGATGAAGCCTACGCCGGCGCTCCCGAATCCGAAGACGAAATCCCCTTCTAGTCGACCCAACATCGAGCCCTTGCGGCCGGCAGCCCCTTCGCCGGCCGCAATCGACTCATTCCTGGACGGAGAGCACCGATGACTCCCGATGCCAAGCAACCGCAGCCGGCTGGCCGTCTCAAGGTGAATATCCCCGCCGGGCTCGAACCGACCTACGCCAACCTGGCGTTGATCACGCACTCCCCGTCGGAGATTGTCATCGACCTGGCGCAGGTCATGCCACAGGTACCCGAGGCCAGGGTCAGAACGCGTGTCGTTATGACGCCGATCAACGCCAAGCTGCTGCAGCGAGCACTAGCCGAGCACCTGACGCGCTTCGAGACTGAACACGGCGAGATCAAGATTCCACACGGCATCACGCTGGCCGATCAATTGTTCCGGCGCGGCGAAACCGGCTCGGAAGAGACCGGCGAGCCCGAGGCCTAGCCGATGGCCGAATCTTCCACGCTCGAGAGCATTGTTGAAGACATCCGCCAGGGGTTCGAAGCCAAGAACGCGGTCCGCGACCAGGCCTTACGCCAATCGCGGACGCTGATCCGTCACTGCTCGACCGCCATCCGGGCGGTCCACCGCGACGAGTGGCAAGCGGCCGATGACGAACTCGAGCAAGCCAAGCGACTGGTTGACGGGCTGCGCCAGGATCTCGAGCCCCATCCCGATCTGTACTACGCCGGTTACACCCAGGATGGTCTCAAGGAGTACGCCGAGGCCAATCTGGTGCGGGCGATTGTGGCCAGCCAGCCGATGCCAACGCCACAGACACTGGACGTCGAGCCGGCAGCCTATCTGGCAGGGATGGCCGAGGCGGCCGGCGAGCTGCGGCGCCGGGTGCTGGATATCCTGCGGGCCGACCGCTACGAAGAAGCTGAACGTCTGCTGGCCCAAATGGACGAAATCTACGGTTTGCTGGTCACGATCGACTTCCCAGACGCAATCACCCAGGGTCTGCGCCGCTTGACCGACATGGTCCGGGGCGTGACGGAACGAACCCGCGGTGACCTGACGACTAGCTGGCAGCAGCACCGCCTGCGCGGCGCGCTCAAGCGGGCCGAGGAACGCGACGCAGGCGCCTGACATGGCCCGGCGGATCATCCAGGCTTCGGAATTGGCCAGCTACGACTTCTGCCGGCGGGCCTGGGGCTACACGCTGGCCGGCATGGTGGCCGACTCGGCCCGGCTCGAAGCTGGCCGTCGATGGCACGAAGTGCATGGCCGCCGAGTCAACCGAGCCGCTTGGCTGCGGCTGGCCGGCTGGGTCCTGTTGCTGCTCGCCCTGATGCTGGCGATCAGTTCGTGGTTGGGACCGCTGATTTCGTGAGCGCGCTGCCACTGCTGGTTGCCCTGCTCGGGCTGCTGTTACTCTGGCTGGCCCGCCGCGGCCGCCAGGCCAGCGGGTTGCCGGCTGGTGCGCTGCGCTACCAGGACATGGCCGATGCCAGCCGGACGGACCGAACGCTGTTTGATGCCGAACTGGGCCTGGCCGGGCGGCCCGATTATTTGATTGAGGCGGCTGACGGCTTGATCCCGGTTGAGGTGAAGTCGGGTCCGGCGCCGGCCCACCCTTACCCCGGCCATCGGCTCCAATTGGCGGCCTACTGTCGTCTGGTCGAGGCCGACCTAGGCCGCCGGCCGGCCTTCGGTGTGATCCGCTACCAGGATCGGTCCTTCGAGCTTCGCTACTCCGAGTCGCTGACAGCCGAACTCCTCGAGGCGCTCACTGTGTTGCGCGCCAGCGACCGTCTGCCCAACCGTTCGCATCAATCGGCCGCCCGCTGCCGCGCTTGCGGTCACGCCGATCATTGCGACCAACGGCTGGTGTAGCCGATCGGAACGCCGGCGAGCGAAGCATATAATAGCCGTTATGACCCCTGATCCTGTCGGTCCGCAGACAATCGCTCTCTCGCTCAACCCCGAGGTCGAGCAATCGCGCCAGCTGGCCAGCGAAATTGGCAAGCTGCTGGAGGCCGGGGGCCGGCGGGCGCGGCAGGGCGGGCTGGCCGATCCGGATTTCGGCGCCTGGCTAGGCTCCGGAGAAGTCGACTTGCTGATCGCCTTGGGCGGCGACGGCACAATGCTCAAAGCCGGCGAACTGGGGGCCACCAACGGCATTCCGGTGCTGGGCATCAACTTGGGTCGAGTAGGTTTCCTAATCGAAGTGGCACGCGACAACTGGCGGCCAGCGCTTGACCGAGTATTGGCCGGTGACTACTGGCTGGAACGCCGCATGCGGCTTACGGTTGACCTGGAGCGCCAGGGTCGGCGGCTGGAAGCTGGTAGCGCTCTGAATGAAGTTGTCGTTGGCCGCGGGCGGACGGCCCGTCCGATCCGGCTACAGGCTGAAGTGGATAATCGCTACCTGGCTACCTACGTCGCCGATGCCCTGATCTGCTCATCGGCCACCGGCTCGACCGCCTACGCACTGGCCGCCGGCGGGCCCATCCTTCCCCCTGAGATGCGCAATTTGCTGCTGGTTCCGGTGGCCCCGCATCTTTCGGTCGATCGGGCGATCGTGCTGGCCGAGGGCAGCGCCGTGCGGCTGGAGCTCTTGTCCGAGGAAGAAGCCGATTTGAGCTGCGACGGGCAGGTGCGCCAGGCGCTGGTCGTCCACGACGTGATCCATATCGCCAGCAGTCCGCAAGATGCGTTGTTTGTCCGCTTGCAGGATCCAAGCTACTTTTTCCACAATTTGAAGACCTTCATGAACCAGGTTCACACGCAGGGAGGAGAATGATGGCGGAAGGCATTCTGACCTGTGCCAACCATCCCAGCCGCGAGACCACCCTGCGTTGCAATCGCTGCGGCAAACCCATTTGCAGCGGTTGCGCCATCCGGACGCCGGTCGGCTATCGCTGTCCGGAGTGTGTCCGCGGCCAGCAGAAGATCTTTGACACGGCGCAGCGGGGCGACTACCTTGTGGCGGTGATTGTCAGTTCGATTGGCATGGGCATAGGAATTGGCCTGCTCTCGTTCCTTGGCATTTTCGGGCTGCTGTTGGCGCCGGTGCTCGGCGGTGGCGTGGCCGAAGTCGTGCGCTGGCTGGTGCGGCGGCGGCGCAGCCGCCGGCTGCCGCAGGCGGCAGCCATCGGCGCCGCTATCGGCGCCGTGCCGCATTTGTTGCTGCCGCTGGCTAGCGCCGGCCTGCTGCTGGGGGCGGGCGGTGGTCTGGAGATGCTTGGGGCCGTCGGCCTCAGCTTTATCTGGCCGCTGGCCTACGCCGCCATCGCCATCAGCAGTCTGTACGCACGCTTGGGGGGCATCCAACTCCGGTAGCCATCATGTTGGCCGAACTGCGCATCCGTGATTTTGCCATCATTCGTCAGCTGACGCTGTCCTTCGACCGCGGCTTAATGATCTTCACCGGAGAGACCGGCGCCGGCAAGTCGATCATTATCGATGCCGTCGAGCTGCTGATCGGCGGGCGGGCCGAGAACACCATGGTCCGCAGCGGTGCGGAGGTCGCCCTGCTCGAGGCACGCTTCGAGCTTATGCCGCCGGCCAAGGAGGCGGTGGTGGCCATTCTGGCGGGGGAGGAACTGCTCGAAGCTGACGGCGCTGGCGAGATCCACCTGAGCCGCGAGATCCGCAGCGAAGGGCGCAATGTATGCCGGGTCAACGGTCGCGTGGTGCCACTGAGCCTGCTCCGCCAATTGGGGGACCAGCTCGTGGACGTCCATGGCCAGTCTGAGCACCTGAGCCTGCTCACGGTGCGCCAGCACCTTGCGCTGCTGGACCGCTACGCCGAGGTCGAAGAGCCCCTGGCTGCCTATCAGGCGGTCTACGAGCAGTGGCGTCAGGCGCAGTCCGAGCTGGAGCGGTTGCGCCAGCGCGAGCGTGACGCGGCGCAGCGGGCGGACTATCTTACGTTTCAGGTCGAGGAGATCGAGGTCGCCAAGCTGAAACCTGGTGAGGACGAGCAATTGGAGGCAGAGCGGACCCGGTTGGCCAACGCCGAGAAACTGTCGGCGCTGGCGGAAGGGGCGGTCGCCGCACTAACCGAGGGTCTGCAGGGCCGGCCAGCGGCCGGTGACCTGCTAGGTGAGGCCGTCGAATCAGTCGGCGAGCTGGCGGCGGTCGATCCATCGTTAAAGGAAGTCCACGACGAGTCGCAAGTACTGCTGGAGCAGCTGATCGATCTCTCCCGCCGGTTGCGTGACTACCGCGAGACGGTGGAATTTCACCCGACACGGCTGGACGAGGTTCAAGAGCGGCTGACGGCCATCCAGGGACTGAAGCGCAAGTACGGCGGCAGTATCGAGCACGTGCTGGTTCATGCACAACAGGCGCGCCAGGAGCTGGATGAGATTACCCATGCTGAAGAGCGCCTGGCGGAGTTGAGCCAACTGGTGGAAGACAGCCTGCTCCAGATTAGCCGCCTGGGGGCGGACCTGTCACAAGTGCGGCGGCTGGCGGCCGAACGGATGGCGGCTGCGGTGGGGGCCGAGCTGCAGGACTTGAACATGGCCGGCGCCGAGTTTGCCGTCGAACAGGAGTGGCAGCAACAGCCGGCAGGCGCACCGGTTGGCGATCAGCGGGTTGCTTTTGGCCCAAGCGGGCTGGATCAGGTTGAGTTCCTGGTGGCGCCAAATCCAGGCGAGGGTCTAAAGCCGTTGGTCAAAACAGCCTCGGGCGGTGAGACCTCGCGTCTCATGCTTGGCTTGAAAGGGGTCCTGGCAAAGGCCGATGAGACACCGACCCTGATATTCGACGAAATCGACCAGGGTATCGGGGGCCGGGTTGGCGCTGTCGTGGGGCACAAGCTGTCGGTGCTGGCCGGCGGGCACCAGGTGCTGTGCATCACCCACTTGCCTCAGCTGGCGGCCTTCGGCGATCGTCATTATCGGGTGGAGAAGGCAGTCGAAGCTGGCCGGACCGAGACCCAGGTTCGGCGGTTGGAGGGCGAGGCCCGGGTCGAAGAACTGGCGCTGATGCTGGGTGGCACCACTGAGCCCAATTTGGAGAGCGCACGCGGACTATTGGCGGAAGCCGAGATCCAGAAGAAGGCGGTGGAGTTGGCCGGCTAGCTGGGTCTGTCGATCCGACGTTTTAATGGGAGAAGAACCATGGCCGGCGAAAGCTGTCAGCACTGTAAGGGTGAAATGGATGAGGGCCATATGAGCGTTGGTGATACGCTCGGTTATGTCTCGGGGCAGCAACAAGGCATGTTGAAGGTGACGACCCGCGTTCGGCGGGCGCGCGCATGCCTCGAATGCGGCTTCATTGAAATGTACTTGGATCCAACGGAGTTGAGGTCGCGGCTGCCGAAGTAAGGTGGTCTTACGGCCCCGGGGGTCCGCAAAGATTCTTCTGAATTCGAAACTCCCCCCCGTGCGGACCGCCGGGGTCAAGAAGAACAGCAACTGACATCGGAGGTCCGCATGAGGTTGTTTGTCATGAAGACAAACTGCCGCGAACCTCGGAGGTCGATTTGAGTCGTTAAGCGGAAACCTCTTCCGTCACCTCGACCGGATGGCTTGAGGCTTGACGATCGAACACTAGCGTCGCCGCTTTCTCATCGAAGTCAACCAGGATCGTATCGCCTTCGCTGAACTCACCCTTGAGCAGCTTGATCGAAAGCGGACTCTCGACGTGCTTTTGGAGCGCCCGCCGCAGCGGCCGGGCGCCAAAGGCCGGGTCGTAACCTTCTTCGGCCAGCCAGGCCTGGGCGGCGTCCGATAGCTGGACGGTCAGGCCGTGCTCGTCCATCCGCTCCTGAATCTCCTCCATCTGCAGCTTGACGATATCGTTCATCTGCTCGATCGACAGCGGCGAGAAGATGATGATCTCGTCAATGCGGTTGAGGAACTCGGGTCGGAAGGTGTCGCGCAAGGCCTTCTCAATCTTGCTGTGGGCTTCGCTTTCACCCTTGTCCTCGGCCCGCAGGAAGCCGAGGGAGCCGGCTTTGGTGACGAATTCCGTCCCCAGGTTGGAGGTCATGATCAGGACGGTGTTGCGGAAATCGACGATGCGGCCCTGGCCGTCAGTCAGGCGGCCGTCGTCAAGGATCTGAAGCAATGCGTTCCAGACCTCGGGGTGGGCTTTTTCGATTTCATCAAACAGGATCAAGCGGTAGGGGCGCCGGCGGACGGCTTCCGACAGCTGGCCGCCCTCCTCATATCCGACGTAACCTGGGGGAGCGCCGAACAGCCGCGATACGTTGTGTTGCTCGCGGTACTCGCTCATGTCTACACGCACCAGCGCGTCTTCATCGTCGAACAGGAACTCGGCCAAGGCCTTGGCCATTTCGGTCTTGCCCACACCGGAGGAGCCGAGAAAGATGAACGAACCGATCGGCCGGCGCGGGTCCTTCAGGCCAGCACGTGCCCGCCGGATGGCGTCGGACAGGGCGTGAATGGCTTCGTCCTGGCCGATGATGCGCTCATGCAGCCGGTCTTCCATCTGCAGCAGCTTCTCGGCCTCGGTTTCAAGCATCTGGTTGACCGGGATCCCAGTCCACTGAGCCACCACTTCGGCGATATCGGGCTCATCGACCACTTCGTCAAGTTGGTGCTCTTGCTCCCAGGCGTTGCGCTTCTCCTGGAACTCGCTCTCGACCCGCAAACGCTGGGCCTTCTTCTCGGCGGCCCGTTCGTAGTCGCGCTCGACGCCGGCCTGCTCCTCCTCGGCCGTCAGTCGGTCGATCTCGCTCTTCAGTTCTTTCAGGTCGGACGGCAGCGAGTACAGCGCAATACGCAGCTTGGCGGCGGCTTCGTCAATCAGGTCAATCGCCTTGTCCGGCAGCGCCCGCCCCGAAACATATCTGTGCGACAGCTTGGCCGCCGCGATCAGTGCCTGGTCGGAAAAATGGACCTTGTGGTGAGCCTCGTAGCGATCACGCAGGCCCCGCAGCATTTCAATGGTCTCATCAACAGTCGGTTCTTCAATGTAGACGGGAGCAAAACGGCGTTCGAGGGCGGCGTCCTTCTCAATGTAGCGCTGATACTCGTCGAGCGTGGTGGCGCCGATCGTCTGTAATTCGCCGCGTGCCAGGGCGGGCTTGAGCATGTTGGAGGCGTCCATCGCACCCTGGGCCGAACCGGCGCCGATCACCGTATGCAGCTCGTCGATCATCAGGATGATCTCGCCTTCAGACCGTTGAATCTCCTCGATGGAGGCCTTGAGCCGCTCTTCGAACTCGCCTCGGAAACGCGATCCGGCGATCATGGCACCCAAGTCGAGCTGCACCACCCGCTTGCCCATCAGGATCTCAGGGACATCATTGCTGCTTATCTTTTGGGCCAGACCCTCAACAATGGCCGTCTTGCCAACGCCTGCCTCGCCGATCAGCACCGGGTTGTTCTTGGTGCGGCGCGACAGGATTTGAATGACGCGCAGGATTTCTTCGTCGCGGCCGATGACGGGATCGAGCTTACCTTCCTTGGCCGACGCAGTCAGGTCGCGCGAGTATTTTTCGAGCGTTCGGTAGCGTGACTCAGCCTTGCGGTCGGTGACTCGCTGTCCGCCACGCAATTCCTTGATCGCGTCATATACCCGCTCCTTGGTGATGCCCTCTTCGGACAGCAGGCGGGCAACGGCTGTGTTGCGCTCCGACAGGATGGCCAGAAAGATGTGTTCGGTGGATATGAACTCGTCATGGAGGCGGTTGGCCTCTTCATTGGCCATATCGACCACGCGCTTGACGCGCGGCGTGATGAAGATCTGGCCGGCGCCACCGCCGTAAATGTTGGCTTTGGGGCTATTGCGCAGCTGGTCGTCAATCCGGTCCGAAAGTACATCGAGATCAATGTTCATGCGGTCCAGAATCTGCGGAATCACGCCCTGCGGTTGCTCGATCAGGGCCAGCAAGATGTGTTCCGTATCAATCTGGTTGTGGCCGTAGCGTTGAATAATCTCAGCGGCGCGTTGCGCCGCATCCTGTGCCCGTTCTGTGAAACGGTCGAATCGCATCATGGTCGGCTACCTTCCCTCAGACCCGGCTCTCTAGAGCCTAGGCCGGCGCGATTATATCATCGCGCCCTTTTGCGACCCCGCTCGGCTCGTTAGAATCCCGTTAGACTCTGGCGTAACCACAAAGGCGCAAAGGTCACGAAGGGGCAAGCAGGGTGCACAAAGAAGTGCAGGCCCGATCACTCGCCCAGCCTTGATAACCCTTCCTTGGTGTCTTTGTGCGATCGGAGGCTACGTGGTTGGCCCGCGGCATGGGGCAACCGACATAGAACCTGGGGCCACGAAGGGGCGAGCAAGGTGAAAAGGGAAGGGCAGGCCCGATCGCCTGCCCAGCCTTAGTGACATCTCACTTAAGCCTTGGCGCGCTTGGAGTCTTCGTGGTTCACTCGGTCAGTTCGACCTGGGCCGGATCGCGCAATTGATAGTTCTCATCTTCGTTGTAGATGATGTTCAGATCGGACGTTCCGCTCATATCCACCGTATCGCCGATCACCTGGGCATGAAAGCCATCGCTGGCGCCGGTGCCGTTAATCTGGACCTCGGCGCTGGGGAAGAACATCGTACCGGTAAAAGTTGAGCCGGAGGACCCGTTGATGGTTGCCATAGCACTGTTGGCCGGGTCCTGGTAGATCAGCATCCCGGCAAACTCGCCGTCGTTGGGGGCGTCCAGATTCAGCGTGGCCCCGCCATTCCAGGACACATCACCGCTCATGACATAGATCATGACGTCGTTGCCCAGGATCGTGGTCCCTGAATTCACGGCGAACCCGCCGTCGACGCAGTAGATTCCCGGCTCTAGAGTCCAACTCCCACCGTGGAAGTTGAAATCGTCAATGTAGCCGGGTGTGATGACACCTGTGCCGCTGTCCCTGACCGCGTTCGAGCCGCAGGTCGGCGTGGGAATGGCGGGGGTTTCCAGCACGGCAGCGCCGGTGGTGGGCAGCGGGTTGACCGTTGAAGTGCCATCGATCTCAAACCCGCCGACAACCGAAATGCCGCCGCCGGTCACATTCAAATCATTGCCGCCGCTCGACTTGAAGGCGCAGTCCGGGTGGTTGGAGTTGACGTGGATGCCGCCGCCGGTGATGTCGGTGCTGTTGCTGCCGTGGCTCCAGACCACGGCGCAGCCGCCTTCGGCCAGCCCGACAATGGCATTACCGAACAACAAAGGCTCGACCGTGGCCGGCTTGGCGTGGGCGACGGCGTTGACCGTGTTGCGCAGCTCCCCACCAAAGACGAAGTGAGCGAACATGCTCTCGACCTTGGACTCGATCTCAACCTGGACGTAGTTGTAGTCTCCCGCGTTCGCACCGTAGGCAGGTGGGTAGTACACCGTGACCCAATTGCTCACGCCGTTGTCGTCAAAGTCGTTATCGGCGGCACGGGAATAAGCCGGCGGAACGGGATCGTAACCCTGCAGCAGTGAAAAGGCGCCGGCCATGGCGCCGGCGTCGGCCGCGTTTTGGGCATGGCGGCGGTCGGCGAACATGATGCCGCCGTCGATGGCCAGCCCCGACATGCCAAGCAGGCCCACAATCCCCACTGCTAAGATGACAAGGGATTGGCCCCGCTGAGAAAGTTGTTCGCTCCGTGGTTTCATAGGTGTGCTCTACTTTCGCGAGTCGGCATGCTCATGGGCAAGCCGGCGACAGGATGGTGTTGACGACGGTGGCCGTCAATGGCAAGGATTGGCTGCCGGCAATGGTGCCGATAAACGGTGTCAGCAGCGGGAACTCAACCGTGGCAGTGACCTCAATGCCGCCGCCACGACAAGGCTGTCCCAGGATTGACGTCGAGATCGAGGCCCCGGTCCAGTCGATCATGCCTCCCGGGCTCTCGCGGCGTACGCGGCCCTCAATTTCGGTCGTGTTGGTCGGGTCGAACGAACCGTAGGCCGCCCCCTCGGCAGCCGCATCTCGTAATGACAGAAAGACGTAATAGGCACGGCCGATATCAAGCACGCCGGCCAGCAGGGTAAGTAAGATCACGAGCGTGATGGACAACTCGGTCAGGCTTTGGCCTCGTTGGCTCGTCCGTGTCCGATCGGATCGGAGAGAAGGACTGCGCGCAGCTGAGGTCAGGGGGCGCATGAGACCGTATCCAGGTTGGAAGGTGCGCTTTCGTGCCCGTCGACCACCGCCACGACATAGTAGGTGCGGCTCGTCTCGGCGTCGGGCAGGGCGTTGCAGTTGATGCAGGCCGGGCTGCTGTCAATCACGATTTGAATCGTTGGCGCCGGTGAAGACCGATAGACGGCGTAGTAGTCGACCCCGCTGACTGTATTCCAGTCGAAGCTGACTTTGCGGTTGCTGCAATTGATCGTCGCTTCAAAGCCGGTCGGTGCTGGAATAGAGGTCGGGGTCGGGAACGGTGTCAGAGTCTGAGACGGCGTAAGGGACGGTCCCGCCGTTGCGGTAAAGCTGGCTGTAGGCGTAGGCGTCTCGGAAGGCGTTGGTGTCACCGACGGCGTGACGAGCGGATCCGGCGTGTTGGTCTTGGTCGGTGTGGCAGCCGGGCCGCCCAAGGTGGCAGTCGGTCCGGCATCAATTTCCTTGAGGATCGTGCGAGCCGACATCGAGGTGAGGGTCTGCGGCGGGATTGGCAGCAGGGGCACGATCGGTTCATAGGAGGTGCGGACGGTCACCAAGACCCGATCACCGAGTGAAATCTCGGAGGGGTTGGGGTTGGCGTCGCAGTTGCCGACAGGCGAAGTCGTGACGCCAGCATCGTAGGTGATGGTGATATCCGAATCGGCCAGCTCCGACAGGATCGCAACGCGGCGCGCGGCGTCGCGGATGCCGGCGCAATCCAGGTAGCGCGGAATGCCTGATCCGTTGTCGCCGACCGAAGCGCCGTAGCGGCTGGCCTCGCGGCTGGCTGAATTGATCATGGCATAAATGGCAAACATTCGACCGAATTCGACAATGCCAACGGTTATCAGGAGCAGAACAGGCAGGACCAACATGAACTCGACCATTGCCTGCCCGCGTTGGCCCCGCCTGGGCAGTCTGGTGAAGCGTGTTGGCCGAAGAGCGTCCAGCAATCTCATATGATTGAATCCTAGGCGGCCTTGGACGGTTTCTGCTCTACGATTACCTATCAGATTCGTCAGGCCTCAGTATTGGTGAGAGACGCGCCGGACCCCGCACACGGGGCAAAGCCGGGTGGCGGGGTCCGAAGACACGTGCTCGCTGTCTTATCGCTTCGGCAGCTGGCTGTCATAGCTGACCGTGTCAGCCTTAGACCCTCTAGCTTTGCGCCACCACCTTTCGGCGGTTTTGCCCTTTCGGGACATTGTTAAGCAGGCAGCTCAGCCGCCTGCCACTCTAGTAGGATAACGGCACACGGCAGTCTCCGTTTCCCGGCCCATATAGTAGGAAGGTCCTAGTCGCGGGCTGTTGGGCGGAACCTTGCCCTTTCGTAAGTGCGAGAGGCCGGTGGAGAGTGTACAATCCCATCCATCTTGCGCATATTTTCTCGATAGGGACTCATTCTTGACACAATCGATCCTTCGTCGACGCCGGTTCTCCTCGCGCTCCCTGCGCTTACCTCAGCTTGCGTTCGAATCGTTGGGCAGGCCCCTGCAATGGGCTTCCCTGGTGCTGGTCGTGATGGCGCCACTGCTGAGTCCATCGGCCGCCGCCGCCCGGCCGCTGCAGGTGGCAACGCCAGCGGTCTCGCTGGCGGCCCCCGGCAGTGTGTCGCTGGGCGCCAACTTCAACCTTACGGTGACCTTCGATAACGCCGGCGATACCACCGGTTATGGCCCCTTCGTTGATCTGCTGTTCCCCGTCAATGGGGCCGATGGGGCGGCCGGTACGGATACCCCCGACGGTGTTGATTTCACCGGCGCCACCTACCTGGGTTCGCCGGTGATGGCGGTCGAACAGACCTTCCCCGATGACGGAGGTGGCAGCGGCTGTGTAGACCATCCCTACGCTCGCGACACCAGCGGGGCCTACATTCAGGTGTGCGGCACCGCCGGTGACAAGCTGGTCGTGCTTCAGCTGCCGTTCGGCTCGTTCACCCCAAGCCAGCCGGCGGTGGTCGTCAGCGTCGGCGCCAGCTTGAGCAACCTGGCTGATCTGGGTACGCCCCTCACCCTGCGCGCCCGGGGCGGGTTCCGCTTTGGCAACACGCCGCTCGACGACTGGTGCTGTGACCCGGTGATCCTGGTTCCCACGAGCGACGACGGCAGCGGCTGGCCCAGTGACAGCCTCGACCCGACGCTGGTGTCGATCAGCAAGGCCTATAGCGGCCCCGAGGACGAAACCGCCACCGGGCCCAACTTCCCGCGCCAATACACAATCACGGTCGACGTGGCCCCCGGTCAAACCGTGACTGATCTCGATGTGACCGACGAGCTGCCCAATAACCTGGCCTTTCTCAGTGTCGATTTGATCTCGCCGGCCGGTTCCGTGGTCCAGACGCCGACCGTCGGTGCGGCCGCCAACCCGCCCAACAACCGGCTGGTGGTCAACTTCCCCAGCGTAACCGGCTCGGCGACCATCACCTTCTCCTACTTCGTGACCCAATTCGACGCCGACGGCGCTCCGGTCGTGCCGCCGGCCTCAGGGGACGACTCGACCTCGGACAACCGGGCCGGCGGCGTCGGCGACTGGACGCCGATCGACCCGCGTGACAGCGGCGGCGCCGACAATGTCATCGCCGGCGGCATTTGTCCGTCATGTTCCATTCTTCATACGCTCAATGATCGTTCGATCGCCGTGCAGAAGGGCGTCACCGTCGTCATTCCGGTCGGCGCCACCAGCCCGTCGCCCGGCGACACCCTGCAGTACTCGCTCCAGTTTCAGGTGTCGGACTTCTTTGCCTTCGACCAGGTCATGCTGACCGACACCATTTCCGACGGCCAACGCTTCGATATGAGCTTCACGCCGACGTTGTCTTTGGCTGGCAACGGCTTCAGCCTGGCGGCAGCGGGCATGAACGCTGCCAACTACACTGTCGAGCCGCACTACACCGGCGGCGGCGGTCCGCCGCCAACCGATGGCACCACCATCATTACCTTGCGCGCCTCAGACGAGATTGTGACCCGCGGCCAGCCCACCGGTCGCCTGATTGGCGGCTGCATCCCCACCGATGGCACCGGCGGCCCCGACCCGGATTGCGGCGGCTACAACGACGGGCCCACGACCGGCACCATCACCTTCCGCACCATCATTCAGGACGAATTCAGCGACGATTTTCCGTCTGGTGACGAGTCGGTCGACCAGGGCGATGTGCTGGCTGACACGGTCACCGTTGCCGGCGACCTGCTCGATCCGGCCGATCTGACGGCCAACGGTTTCAGCGAAGCCGACGCCTCCAACGCTAGCGTCAGCATCCCGAGAGGCCAGCCGGAGAAATCCATCTATGCCGTAAACGGGACAACGTGCGGGGCCTGCCCCGACGTCGAGGTCGAGCCGGGCGACACGCTCACTTTCCGTCTGCAATACGACTTGCCCACCAGCGATTTCGAAGACCTGTACTTGATCGACTTCCTGCCTCTACCGGTGCTCGACGCCACCGAGGTCACGACTTTCGACCCGACCGTCAGCGTGGCGGCGCCGACAGCCGGCACGGCCAAGTTCGGGCCGGCCGATTCTTTCTACAATTCCAACCCGCCTGCCTCCAACATCGTGCCGGCCATCTCCACCAGTGCCAGCGGCAACAGCGTGCAGTTCACCTACGGCAATTACGATGATCCCAGTGTGCCGTCGCCGAGCACCGCGGTTGACATCCTGTTTACCGTCACGGTGTCCAACGAACCTTTCACCGATCGCCTTCTGTTAACCAACCAACTGCGGGTCCATGAAGGCTCGACCAACTCGACGGACACCGACGACGACGGCATCATCCAGTTCACGCTGCTCGAGCCGTTCTTGCTGGTCAAGAAGGGTGTCATCGCCACCGACCAGGCGGCCGGTGTGTTCTCGCCGGGGACCACCGGCCCAGTCGCTTTCAGCCCGCCAGGTTCGGCCGGAACGAGGTTTGGCGGCACGATCAGCTCGGACGGCCTGGCCTCCAACCCGGTCGATTCGAACCTGAGCGGTGTTGACGCCGACGATCTGGTTTCGTTCGCTATCGTGATCGAGAACCAGGGCAGCAGCCCGGCCGGCGCCTTTGACCTTATTGTCACCGACACGCTGCAGCCGGGGTTTGTCATCCCCGGCGGCGGTCTCAACTTGACAGTGACCAAGGGCGACGGGTCGGCCGTCAGCTACCTGGGCACCGATACGGATTTGTTTGGCGCCGGGATTGAATTGGTGGATCCGGGCCTGGGCGTGGGCGTATGCGAGGCCTATCACCCGACCGATGGCAGCAATCTGATCGTCATCACTTACGATCTGCAGATTGATCCGTCGGCCGAGCCCAACCAGGTGATCACTAACACGGCCGAGGTCACCAACTACGCTGGCGAGGAAGGTGGACCGGACCACACCGGCGACGGCCCCAACGCCGCCTTCCAGGATGACGCCGACACCACCATTGCCGACGTCGGCCTGGTCAAGGACCTGACCGACACCAACCAGGGGTTTACCAGCGGCCTACAGGTCGCCATCGGCGAGATCGTCGAGTACACCCTGACCGTCACCATCCCCGAAGGCAGCTCGACCGGGGTCACCCTGACCGACACCCTCGACCAGGGGCTGGCCTTTGTGGCGCTTGATTCCGTTACCGCTTCTTCCGGCGACCTGACCTGGACCGGCCCGGCGACGGCCGTCTTCGGCGAGGTTCCAGGCGGCTCTGCGCTGGCCGAGGATCAGGCCCGGCGCATGACGGTTGCCTTTGGCGACCTGACCAACATCAACACCGACGACAATGTGGCCGAGACCATTACCCTTGTGTACCGGGTGGTGGTGCTCAACAGCGCCGGCAACCAGGATTCGCCGGTCACACTGCTCAACAACACCGCCGCCTGGAACTGGACCGAGGGCACGGCTAGCGCCTTCGGCCCCGAGGTCACGGTTGTCGAGCCGGTGCTGCAAGTTGACAAGACAGTCGATCTAACCATGGCCGACGCCGGGGACACCGTCACCTTCACCGTAGTCATCGACCACAGCGGCGCCACCGGCAGCGATGCCTTTGAAGCCGCCTGGACTGACACCGTGCCAGCGGGCATGACCTATGTCCCGCTTTCGCTGAGCCATACGGCCGGTACGGCGCCGGACAGCCTCGACGCCTCCGGGGCGCCAACATTAGCCGCCGGCTGGACCAATTTCCCCATCGGCACCACCAGCACCCTGACCTTCCAGGCCACATTGGACGCCACGGTCAGCCCGGGCCAGGTGCTGACCAACACGGCCGTCGTCACCTGGACCAGCCTGCCGACCGACGTCACCACCGCCCAGACCGCCAACAACAGCCTTTCGGTCGAGCGGACTGGCGACACCACCAACCCCGGCGGCGCCGTCAACGACCACCTAGCCAGTGACGACGCCATAGTGACCGTGTTCTCGGCGCCCGATAAATCCATTGTGGCGACGTCCGAATCCCACACCGGCGTTGTCAGCTCGCTCGAGAGCGTCGCCATCGGCGAAATCGTGCGCTACCGCCTGCAATTCCGTCTGGCGGAGGGGACGGCTCTTGATTTCCAACTGCAAGATCGTCTGCCCAGCGGGATGCAGTTCTTGGACGATGGAACGGCGATGGCTGCACTGGTGGCCAACGACGCCGGCATTGGTTCAACGACTCTGGCCGGCGCCGGACTGAATGTGAGTGGCAACGAAACGACGGTGGGTTCGATCACGCCGACCTTCGTACTGCCCGATGTGGCTGTCTCGAGTGCCGCCGGGAGTGACGATGACGTCTACGGCAGCGGCACGGATGTCTACTTCAAGCTGGGTGACCTGACCAACGACGATCGCGATGACGATCACGAATTTGTAGTCGTCGAATTCAATGCCATTGTGATGAACCACAGCAGCAACCAGGCCTACAACAACGCCACCGGTGCTACGGCGACATCCAATCGTGACAACGAATTCCGACCCCGGATCAATGGCGTGGATGGGGAAAATTCCAATTCGGTGCGGGTCCGGGTTGCTGAGCCGCTGATTGCCAACTTGAACAAGACCGTCACGCTGGCGCCTTCTGATGCCGATGACCCGCTCGAATACACGTTGACCTTCGGCAACACCTCGTCGGGCTTCCGGGCGGCGGCCGCCTTTGACCTGCAACTGCTAGATACGCTGGGCTCCGATTCGACGCTGACCGGCGTCAGCGTGAGCGCCCCCGGCTACGCAATCGTCACTGACAATTCGGTTGGCAATACCGTCGATGTGCTCATCGACCGTCTGGATCCGGGGGACAGTGTGACGATTACGGTCGACGCCGTTGTGAACAGCGACACGCCGATTGGCATCGATATCGGCAACACGGCCCGCCTGACCTACACCAGCCTGCCCGGCAGCGGCACGAGCGGCAACCCGACGGGATCTACCGCCGGCACCGCCGGCAGCGCCACCGGGGAACGCACGGGCACCAGCGGTGTTGGTGGGCTGAATGACTATGTGGACAGCGCTTCGGTCGATCTGAGCCTCGATGATCCGGCGGTCTCTAAGACGATCAGCGCCACCTCGGTCACATCGACGGCCAGCGGCGAGTACGACCTGGGCATTGTTGACTTGGTGATTGGCGAACAGGTCACCTTTGAAATCACCGTGACCCTGCCCGAAGGCACCGCCATTCCGCTGGTGATCACCGACACGCTGCCGACCATCCCGCCGCAAGCCGGCATCTTGCGCGCCATCAGCGCCAGTCTGGTGTCGGTCGGCGGCAATCTGTCGGCCGTGCCGGCCCTCCCTGCTCCCGGTCCCTTCGGCATCATCAGCGACTCGGACAGCGACACATTTGAAGACACGGTCGTGTTCGATTTCGGCGACGTGACCAACACGCCCGACAATATCGAAGATAGCGACGATCAGATCGTGCTGCAGGTCGTGGCCCGTGTCGAGAATACCAGCGGCAACCAGAACGGCGATCAGCTGACCAACAACGTGGTGGTCGACGCCGGCGGCGAAACCGGCAGCGCCAGCGTCGATGTCGAGCTGGTCGAGCCCGAGCTGCAAATCGGCAAGCTGGCCGACGACGACACACCCGGCCTGGGCCAGACGGTCACCTACACCCTGACCGTCAGCCACTTAGGATCGAGCACGGCCGACGCCGAGGAGGTGGTCGTTACCGACACCATCCCGACCGGCCTGACCTACGTTGGCGGCTCGGCCAGCGCGCCGGCCGGCTGGACGGCCAATGAGGCCGGTGCACCGACGCTGGTCTTCAGCGGCAGTTTGAGCCAGGACGATGCCAGTGTGGTCTTCACCTACCAGGCGACGGTTGATCTGCCGCCGTCGGCCAACGTGAGCGATGTCATTGACAATACGGCCGATCTGTCCTGGACCTCGGTGCCCGGCGCCGATGCCAACGAGCGCGACGGCTCTGGCGGTGTGGATGACTACAGCAGCTCGGCCGAAGAATCGGTCACGGTCACCGGCATCGACCTGACGCTGACCAAGGATGACGGCAGCATCAGCGCCGTGCCCGGCGACACGATCGCCTACACCCTGACCATCGAAAACGTCGGCAACGCCGGCGCCACCGGTGTCGTCATCACCGATGTAATCCCGCAGTACACGACCTTCAACGCAGGGTCGAGTTCACTGGGTTGGGTTTGCTTGCCCGACGGCACAGCCGGCAGCACCTGCAGCTACAACCAGGGGGCCATGGCGGCCGGCCAGACGATTGTGCTGACCTTGGCTGTTGACGTCGATAGCACGGTGCCGGCGCTGGTCGAGTTGATTAGCAACAGTGCCAGCGTCGGCGACGACGGCACCAACGGCATCGAGCCCACCCCCGACGATAACAGCGATAGCGACGACACGCCGCTGGGCGCCTTCCCCGACTTGAGCATCACCAAGGATGACGGCCTCAGCATCATCTCGGACGGCACGGTGCTGACCTATCAGATGGACATCGCCAACATCGGTGATCAGGACGCCACCGGGGTTGTAGTCAGCGACATGGTGCCGGCCAACACCATCTTTAACCCGGCCGGCAGCACATTGGGCTGGTCGTGTACGCCGGACAACAACGCCGGCAGCGCCTGTGAGTTCACCGTAGGTGATCTGGTTGCCGGTGACGGCCTGACGATCTTCTTCCAGGTGACGGTTGACAGCCCGCTCGATCCTGGCGTGACCCAGATTGTCAACACGGTGACAGTGGCCGACGATGGCACCAATGGACCCGAGCCCGACCTGGACAACAATACGGCCACGGACACCGACAATATCGCCACCGACGTCAACGCCGATCTGGTCAAGAGCTTGGACGACACTGACCAAATCTTCACCGGCCCTGGCGATGCCGCTATCGGCGAAATCCTGACCTATGAACTGGTCCTGACCGTCCCAGCGGGCACGATGGCCGACGTCGTCCTGACCGACACACTCGATCAGGGCTTGGCCTACGTCGCCTGCGAACCTGTGGTCGCGTCCGATCCGGCACTGACCGCCTCGGTCGGCAGCCTGAGCGACATCTGCAACAACGCCACGGTGAGCGCCGTCCCCGGTGGCAGCCTGGAACCGGTCGATCAGGGGCGGTCCATCAGCTTCGATTTCGACAACATCACCAACGGCGACGATGAAGACCAGACTCTCACGCTGCGCTACACCGTGGTCGTGCTCGATTCACTCGGCAACCAGCGGGGCGGATTGCTCAACAACGCTGCCGTGGTCACCTGGGTGGGCGATGGCCTGTCGGCGGCGGCCTCGGAGGTCGAGCTGGTCGAGCCGACTCTGACCCTGGATAAGTCGGCCGAACCAACCGTCGTGCTTAACAACGGCCTGGTGACCTTCACTCTTCAGATCGGATCCGATATCGAAAGTGACAGCGATGCCTTCGACCTGATCCTTGAGGACACTTTGCCGCCGGAACTGGTCTACGAACCGGGCACCTTGATCTGGACCGGTGTTGGCCAAGCGCCAACCACGATAATCGACGGCGGAGCACCGCTGCTGCAGGTAACCTGGGACTCCTTCCCCCAGGGCAGCAGCGAGATCCAATACCAGGCCCGGCTGCAGGGGGTCGCCCCGGGGCAGGGCGTCAGCAACGATGCCTTCCTCGAGTGGTCGAGCATGCCCGGCGATTTCGATGCACCGTTCGCCCTGTCGAGCCACAACGAACTGGCCAACGAGCGGGTCTATGATCCGGGGTCGCCGGTCGATGTCTACGGCGTGGGCGCCAGTGCCACCGTCAGCGCACCGCGCCTGCCGGCCACCGGCTTCCCGCCGACTTCGCGCTCACTGCGCGGGCCCGATCCGTCCGAGTCCAATGTCACCGCCCTGCCCGACTTCCGCCTAAAGATCGACAAGCTGCGCTTGAACTCGGCCATTGTCGGTGTGCCCACCGACGACGAAGGCTGGGATCTGACCTGGCTGTCCGGCCAGGTTGGTTACCTGGAAGGGACCGCCTTCCCAACACTGCCGGGCAATACAGCCCTGACCGGCCACGTGCTGCTGCCCGGCGGCACCCCAGGCCCGTTTGCCACCCTGGATGAGTTGGTCTGGGGGGATCGGATCGAAATTGAGACGCAGGGGCTGCGCTTTGTGTACGAGGTGCGCCAGGTCCGGCGGGTGCTGCCCGAAAACCTGAGCGTGCTGCGTCACGAGACGTTGGACTGGCTAACGCTGGTCACCTGCGAGGCCTACGACGCCGGCAGCAGCAGCTACTTGCATCGCTTGGTGGTGCGGGCCGTGCTGGTCAGCGTCGAGTCGATCGACGGCTGAGCCGCGGGGCAACCACAAAGCCGCCAAGTTCACAAAGGTGCCAAAAGGGAACACAAAGAAGAGCACCCGCTGCTGAGGGAAGTTAGTCAGCCTCAGGATTTCTTCGTGCCCTTAGGGGAGCCCTTTGTGTTCTTCGGGTCTTCGTGGTTTAGGGACTCGGCAATCGTGCGGTCGATCTTGCCCATCGGAACGTCTGTCAGCAAATCCGCTTCCAGCCAACGCAGTTCGTCGTGCGATTGCAAGACCGGCTCGCCCGGGCCGACAAGGCACTGATAGACATGGGCGGTGACCCGGAAGTGTGTGTAGCTGTGCTGGTAGCGGCCCCGCGGGCTGGCCCGCTCAAGCGCCAGACCCAGATCCGACTCCAAGATACGAACCAGCGCACTATCAACGCTCTCTTGGCCTGCCAGGTCGCCCCCCGGGAATTCCCACAGCCCGCCCAGTAGACCCCCCGCTGGCCGCCGGCCGACCAAGTAGCGGCCGTTACGCAGGATCACGGCCGTAATGCGTTCAACCGTGGGCAGCACGCCCTTGGTTGGCCTGACCGGCCGTTGATGCTGCGTGCCCCGCTGGCGCGCGAGACACTCGGCTTGGAGTGGGCACGAAGGGCATTCCGGATTGGCGGGCGTGCAGATCAGCGCCCCGAGGTCCATCAGCGCCTGGTTGAAATCGCCGGCCCGGCCGGGCGGGAGCAGTCTGGCGGCGGCTCCGGCGATCGCCTGTTCAGCCTCGGCGCTGCCCAGCGGCGCGTCGAGGTCGAACAACCTTGCGATTACCCGGCGTAGGTTGCCGTCGACGGCAATCTCATCGCGGCCGAAAGCGATGGCGGCGATGGCGGCCGCCGTGTAGGGGCCAATCCCCGGCAGCCGTCGCAGTTCGCCGCTGGTCGTAGGCAGCCGGCCTGCATGCTGATCGACGACCAGGCGGACGGCCTGCTGCAGGTTGTGCGCCCGCCGGTAGTAGCCCAGGCCCTCCCAGGCGTTGAGCACGTCGTCCTGGCTGGCGGCCGCCAGGTGTTCCATCGTCGGAAACCGGTCGAGCCACCGTTGGTAGTAGGGGACGACGGTGGCAACCCGCGTCTGCTGCAGCATGACCTCGGCCACCCAAATGGCGTACGGGTCGCGCGTGGCTCGCCAGGGAAGGTCGCGCGCTTGCTGCCCGTACCAGGCGAACAGTTGATCGGTGAGGGAAGGCGGCATGATGGCCCGCATTATAATGACGGCCACTGCCCGGACAGGAAGTGCCCGCGCCGGGCGGTGTCCTGGGAGGAGGCTCGGCTGGGCAGCCAACCAACCCCGCTGGCGGACTACATCCAGCGTACCTTTGTCGCCGAAGATGAGACTCTGCGCCGGCTGCGGCAAGATGCGGCTTCCCAGGGACTGCCCACGATTCACATTCAACCGCATGAAGGTGCGTTCTTACGGCTGCTGACGGCGGCCTGTCAGGCGAAAACCTGCCTAGAAATCGGCACGCTGGGCGGCTACAGCGGGGCGTGGATTGCCGGCGGCATGGCCGAGGGAGGCAAGCTGCACAGTGTCGAGGTCAACCCAGAGCACGCTGATGTGGCGCGGCGCAATCTAACCCGGGCCGGTCTGTCCGACCAAATCGATGTGCATGTGGGCGCGGCCATCGAACTGCTCCCGTCCTTGGCCCGCTTTGCGCCCTATGATCTGATGTTCCTGGACGCCGACAAGCCCAACTACCCGCACTATCAGGCGTGGGCCAGCGAACACCTGCGCCCCGGCGGGCTGCTGGTGGCCCACAACGCTTTTGGCTATGGCGGCAAGGTGGCCGACGACGCCGTGGCTGACGCCTCGGTCGAGCAAATCCGGGCGTTCAACGCCGGTCTGGCCCGGAGCGGCCACTGGATCACGACCGTATTCCCGGCCGGCGACGGGCTAGCGGTCGGCGTTCTTCGGGCGCTCGACGGCGCCCACTAGGTCTAAGGCGTCGCTGTTGGCGTGTACGTCGACGTCGGTGTCGGCGAAGGCGTTGCTGTTGCCCACGGTGGGATGCTGAAGTCGATCTGCATCACCTGCTGCCCGTTGCTCTGGTCGAAGACATAGATCGTCGTGTGCTCGTAGCCCACGTTCTGGTAGGGCTCGGGGCCGGAGCAGTACAGGCGATCGGGGTATTCGGCCAGCTTCTCGCAGCCCAGCGAGCTGGAGCCCACCGTCGCCCTATAGCTGCCCTCAATGCCACCCGGTACCTGGACCGTGACCAGGAGTCGATTGCCGGACAGGTGGGATACGGCGTAGACATTGGCGCCGCTGAACGAAGGGCCGACGGTGGCTGTCGCGGCAGCGGTGGCCCCTTCCGTCGGCACCGGCGACAGAGTGATCGTGGGCGTCGGCGGCTCAGGGGTGGGGGTCGGCGGAACCTCGGTCGGGGTGGCCGTCGGCTGGGCGACGCCCGGCAGGGTACAGGCTGCGGCCAGCAAGGAAATCACAGCCAGGCCGATCTTGATGGTCCTTCGATTGGGTAGGTACATAGGATGCCTCAATTCCAAGTAAGGGTTACCTTGCCATTTTCCGGTTCGCAAGTGCATTGTAGCGGACTCCAGGGAATGAATCCCTCCTCATGAGCCCAAGGTCGCCGTCGGGCGCCCATGCGCGGGCAAAAGGGGGCCGCACCTGGTTCGTCCTGGCGGTTTTGGCGCTGGTCGGCTGCTCCAACCAGAGGATTGACCCACCTTCTGTCGCGACCACCACCACGGAGCCCGAAGACGCCATCCCTGGCACAATTGCCTATCTGGGCACGGACGGCAACGTATTCCTGATGGCGCCGGATGGCAGCGGCCAACGGCCGCTAACCAGCGATGCCCAGCCTCCGCACACAACCTCGGCCGGCTTCCGGTACTACGAAGCGCTGGCATGGGCGCCTGGCAGCAACCAACTCGCTTTTGTCGGGATCAGCGGCGATGAGGGGGGCATTCAGCGGAGCCAGATCCTGGTGGCTGATCAGCAAACCGAGGCTTTGACTTGGTTTGAGCACCCTGAGGAACTTCCCTTCTATCTCTATTGGTCGCCCGATGGGCAGCGGCTGACCTTCTTGGCCTCGAATGCCCGCCAGGCCGACCTTTCCGTGTGGCTTATCGACGGTCAGGGGGAGGCCAGCCTGCTCGACCGCGGCCAGCCCTACTATTGGGCTTGGTCGGCCGACGGCCGCTCGCTCCTGGCCCATGCCGGCGGCTCGGCGGCGGCCAGCCCAGTTGAAGCCCGCGTGACACGTTTCGATGAGGTACCGGGCGATGGCCGCCCATTGGCCCTGCGGCCGCTATCCTTCCAGGCGCCGGCCTTCGCACCGGAAGGCCAGCGGGCATTGGTCGCCGCCAGCGTGGTCGGTGGCGACAGTGGGCTGCTCTTGTTGGATCCTGAAGGTCGTCCGCTGGAGCGTGTCGCCCAGGTCGGCCGCACGGTGGCCTTCGCCTGGGCGCCCAGTGGGTCTTGGGCTGCCTTCGTCGAGCAAAGCCACATCCTCGACGCGCGCTTCGGCGAACTGATGCTGCTCGATCTGACGACCGCTGGGAGTGCACGGCTGGTGCCGAGTGGGCTTGAATCGGTGGCCGCCTTTTTCTGGTCGCCGGTCGACGACCGGCTGCTGGCGATCGTGCCGGTGCTGGCGCCGCACGAGGACAATCCCTTGGTGAGCTACGCACGTCAAGGGGTGGCCTGGCGCTTGCGCTTGTACCTCATCGAACCCCCACAGGGCCAACCCGTTTTGTTGACCGAAATTGAGCCAACCGATGACTTCCTCAGCCTGCTTCCGTTCTATGACCAGTACCAAAGATCGAGCCGTCTATGGTCCCCCGACGGCCGGTGGATGGTGCTGCCGATTGTCGATCAACGAGGCGATCGATGGATTGCGCGCTTGGCGATCGGCGAGACCTTCGAGTTGGTGCGCCTGGTGAAGGGGGACTTGGCCTTCTGGTCGTTCGATTGAGCTAGTGGCTGGGAAAGGTCAGACGGGCGCCTTCGTAATCGATCGGCAGCCGGAAGGCGCGAGACTGGATGCCCGCTTGGCCAAACGCGGCACACATGGCCGCCTCCACAGCCTGCAACCCTTCTTCCCCGAACGCCACCAGGCCAGGTCCGGCGCCGGCCAGAACTACGGCGCTGGCGCCGGCAGCAAGGCCAGCCTGCCGGGCCTCGGCCGCCGCCGGCAGCAGCGGAAATCGGTGCGGCTCGTGCAGTTCATCGCGGGCTGCTTGGGCCAACAAGGCATGATCGCCGCGCCGCAGCGCCTCAATCGTCAAGGCCAGTCCGGCCGCGTTGGCTGTGGCGCTGGCCAGCGAGACCTGGCCCGGCAGCACCCGGCGCATTTCGGTCGTCGGGCGATCGACCTCGGGGACCACAACCAGCACGTTTTGTGAGGCGGGCTCGATCCGGCGGGCCAAGACCTCGCCCGCCTGATAGCGCGTCACGACGATCCCGCCCATCAACGCGGCGGCGGCGTTGTCGGCATGTCCTTCCAGTTCGGCGGCGATCGCCAGCTGTCGAGCTAGGTCCAGTTGAAGGCCAGCCAGGGCATCGGCCAGCAGCACACCGGCTACTACCGCCGCCGCCGACGAGCCGAGGCCGGAGCCCGGCGGGATTTGGTGGTGCGCCGCCAGGCGGAATCCAAGGCGGGGAGCGCCCATCAGCTCCCAGGTGTGCCAGGCTGCCCGGATCATCAAATTGGTTTCGTCGACCGGCAGCCTTCCGGCTCCTTCGCCAGTCATAGAAAATGATAGCCCGCTCGCTTGTCGCTCAACATCGACCGTGTTGTGGAGTTGGAGGGCTAGCGCCAGACTATCAAAGCCGGGCCCCAGGTTGGCGGCCGTTGCCGGGACGCGCAGCCGAAACCGGTCCATCAGCCTGAGCCCAACGCGCTGAGCAGGGCCTCAGGGGTGGCAGGGATCACTTGGGGCGCGGGCCAGGAATCCGTTATGACGGCCGGATCCTTCAGACCATGGCCGGTACACACGATCACGGCACAGCTACCGGCCAAGGACAGCCGGCTGGCTTCGACCTCCTGACGCAGTCCGGCCAAGCCGGCCGCCGACGCCGGTTCGACCCACAATCCTTCGGATGCCAGCCAACGCTGGGCTTCGAGGATGGCCTCGTCCTCCACGGCGACGATTCGTCCGCCGGATTGGTCGGCCGCCTCCAAGGCCTGCTCGCCGCGTGCCGGCCGGCCTATGCGTATGGCGCTAGCTATCGTGTGCGGATCGGCGACAGGGTGGCCCAGGACCAGGGGTGCGGCCCCCGCCGCCTGGACCCCAAGCAGGCGGGGCGGATCGATTCTATGCTCTCCGGCAAGCTGGCCGAAGCCCTGCCAGATCGCGCTGATGTTGCCGGCGTTGCCGACCGGCAGTGCCAGCCAATCGGGTGCGGCCTCAAGCTGGTCCACCACTTCAAAGGCCAGGGTCTTCTGGCCCTCAAGACGGAATCGATTGATGGAATTGACAAGCGCTACGGTGGGATTATCGGCGGCCTGCCGCACCAAGTCCAATGCCTGGTCGAAGGACCCCTCGATCTGCAGCACCTCCGCACCATAGGCGATGGCGCCGGCCAGTTTGCCGCTCGCCACCTGGCCGGCCGGAATAAGGACCAGGCAGCGCAGGCCGGCGCGGGCGGCATAGGCCGCGGCGCTGGCGGCGGTGTTACCGGTGCTGGCACAAACCACGGTTCGGACGCCAACGTGCGCAACCTGGCTGATGGCGACCGTCATCCCGCGATCCTTGAAGGAACCAGTCGGGTTGAGTCCCTCGAACTTGACGTAGAGCGAGCCAGCCCCCAACGCTGCGGCCAGCCGCGGCACGGGGATCAGGGGTGTGTTGCCTTCGAGCAGGGTGATGATCGGAGCGCCGGTGGGCAGGTCAATGCGCTCACGGTAGGATGCGATCACGCCTGGCCAGCCGGACATGCGGCGATTGTAGCATGCGGCCGAACCGCGCCGGTTGGGCGGCGCTGCCCCGGCGATCGGGAACCTGGCCGGTCCAGACGGTGTACATTGTGTGAACAGCGCATCGCATCTCTCCGGAGAGATACGACTGGACGAAGGCCGGTTGATCGAGCGGGCGCGGCATGGTGACCAGGCCGCGTGGATGGACCTCGTGTCCCAACATCAGGAGGGCGTGTTCCGCTATGCCTACCTCAAGCTCGGAGATTCGGCCGAGGCCGAGGATGTGGCCCAGGAGACGTTCCTGCGAGCCTTCCGACATCTGGATCGTTTCGACGCCGAACGGCCTCTGCGCCCCTGGCTCTTGACGATCTGTGCCAACCTGGCTCGCAACCAGCTGCGCTCGGCCGGCCGCTACTGGAACGCGCTGCGGCGTTGGCTGGCGGAACGGTCGATCGAGGCCCAGACCGAGGCGCGGGACCCAGCGGGAACGGGTCGGCTTGCCGACAGGCTGCAGCGCGTGGTCAGGACACTGGCCGAGGGTGATCAGGATGTGCTGCACGCTCGCTACTTTCTCGAGCTGACGGTCGAGGAGACGGCGAACGTGTTGCAAGTGGCACCGGGAACCGTGAAGTCGAGACAGCACCGGGCCTTGAACCGCTTGCGCAAGCGGATTGAGACGATGGACCCGGCCTTGGGAGCAGCGGATGATGACGACCAAGCATGACCAGATCGAACGGCTCGTTGCGCGTCTGGCAAAGGAGTTGGAGTTCCCACCAACCCCCGATCTGCGACCGGCCCTCGCCGAGCGGATGGCGAGGCCCAGCGGCGGGTCGGTTGGGATGGGACGCCTCGGCTGGGCGTTGGCTGCCCTGGGGTTGGCCTTGGTGGCAACGGTTGCCCTGGTGCCGGCGGCGCGGGCGACCCTGTTTGAAGTCATCCAGGTCGGCGTCGTCAGAGTCTTGTTTGGTCCGACCGACCAACTGCCGTCGGGCACTCGGAGGCAGCAACCCGGACCGACCGCCATGGCGGCCAGCCTGGTGGATATGGCCGGCGAAACCAGCCTGGCGCGTGCCGCCGAGCAGTTCCCGACGCCGCTGCGCCTGCCCGGCTATCCGGCCGAGCTTGGCCTGCCCGACAGGGCCTATCTGCAGGGTGACCCGGTCGCCGCCCGGATCTTGATCTGGTTGGCCGACGATGATCCCGCCCGTGTCGAATTGGCGTTGTTTGAGCTGCTGCCGAATGTCATCCTGAGCAAGTTTCAACCGACAGTGATCGATCGAACCCTGGTCAACGGCGAGCCGGCGTTATGGACGGAAGGACCGTATCCCATTGAGACGATGTCTGGTGGATTGGTTGAACGCAGGTTGATCGATGGGCACGTCTTGATATGGGCCGAGGACAATCTATCCTACCGGCTGGAGAGCGATCTGCCGCTCGAGGAAGCCGTGCGGATCGCTGAGTCGCTGATTGCGATGCCGTGATGTCTGGATTGTCGTCACAGGAGCGGAGGTGGAAAACCATGATCGGTAGAGTTGAACGTTCATTTCTTGTGGTTGCAGTCATCCTGACGTGTTTGGTCTTGATCGAGACGGCGGATGCCAAGGGTCCATTCGACCGGTTGATGATTTATGGGCAGGGTAAGAGTCTCAGCTTGACGGAGCCTCAGTTGCTTTCGTTTGACGCTTTCGCTGACTTCCGCCAACCCTACCCAGGGTCACCTATGTTGGTGACCGAGGGCTTTCTGGTTGTACGCGGATCCCCCAATCCCGAAGCGGGTGAATGGACGGCCTTCGACAGTCTGCGCGTCTATCCGAGCGCCGATGGGGAGGCAGGTTTTGTCTACTACGAGGGACTGGTTAACGGTTGGTCCGAATATGACGCGCGCTGGTACCGGCTCAAGCCGCAGGCCGGCGTCATGCTGCTGGCGGCATTCGCAGAAGCAACGCCGGCAGCGGACCGGCCGGCTTCGGTGCCGTTGGCTGGGTTGGTGGGGGTTGGGGCATTGGCTGCTGCCTTTCTGGTTGGCCTGGCTGTTGGGCGGTCGTCCGGGGGGCGGCAGGAGCGCCAGGTGGCTCGAACCTGATGTTAGCCCCAATCTGCAGGCGGGGCGCGCGAGGGCGTGCGCCCACCAGGTTCGTGTGACAGGATCCATTGGATTCGACCGTCTCGTTGGGTGAGGGGTCCGTTGTGGGGCGCATCGCCATGCGCCCCCACGGGTTGACTTCGATCCCCGATGCCGTACACGACACAATGGTTCGACGTCTTGGTTATGATGGGATCAGCCATCTGGCCAAGGAGGATGGACGTGGTGGTCGAAGCGCTCGAGGTGCGTGGCACACGGGTACCCAAAATCGGACTCGGTACCTGGAATATGACCGGGCCTGGTGCGGTCGATGCGGTCGCCAGCGCCCTTGCCCTCGGCTACCGGCACATCGATACGGCCGAGATGTACCGCAACGAAAGCGAAATCGGCCAGGCCCTCCAGCAGGCAGGGGTTCCCCGCGAGGAGCTGTATCTGGTAAGCAAAGTCTGGCCGGATCATCTGACCCGCCAGGCGGTGGTCGAGGCCTGTGGCGCAAGTCTGGCACGGCTCGGAACGGACTACCTGGACCTTTATCTGATCCACTGGCCGTCAGATCGGGTTCCCATCGAAGAGACGATGGCCGGCTTGAATCAACTGGTCGAGGACGGGCGAACCCGGCAGATCGGCGTCAGCAACTTCAGCCTCGAGCAACTACGGGCAGCGCAGGCCGCCTCGTCGGCGCCGGTCTTCTGCAACCAGGTCAAGTTCCATCTGGATCATCCACAGGCCGACCTGGTTGCCTACAGCCAACAGCACGAGCTCCTGATCACGGCCTACACGCCGCTGGCCAAGGGCAGGTTTGGCCACAAGCAGACACTGGTGGAAATTGCCGGACGGACCGGCAAGACCTCGCATCAGGTCGCGTTACGATGGTTGATCCAGCAGCCGAATGTCGTTGCCATCCCCAAGGCTTCCCAGCGCCAACATCAGTTGGAGAACCTTGGCATCTTCGATTTCGAGCTTTCGGAGGACGAGATGGACGGGTTGAGCCGCAGGTAACGTATGTTTTCCCGTCAAGCGTAAGGGCACGATACGCTGGATCCTTGCCTTGTTAATTGGCGAGGGTTCCCGGGATACGCCCGCCTGTTCGGCCGCGACGGACCGTTGTGGGGGCACATGGCCATGCGCCCCTACAAAATCATGGCAAGAGGGAAAGACCTCCGCCTCGGTCACTGCTATTCGACACCTCCATTGTCGTTAGCAAGATGACAAGGTTAGTTGCGTTGGATGGCGAAGTTCTACGCGTCTGAATGAGGGGTGAGCATGGCCGAACGACGGTTGGGCCTAGCCTTAAGCGGTGGCGGCGCCCGCGGGCTGGCGCACATTGGTGTGCTGCGGGTGCTGGAGTGAGAATCGATCCCGATTGCGGCGCTGGCCGGGACCAGCATGGGCGGTTTGGTGGCGGCGGCCTACGCCGCAAACCCAGACGCGGAGCTGTTGGCGCGGACCGCCCAACGTTTTGGCAGCGTGCGCCAGATGCTGGAACTACTCGATTGGTTCCCAGCGCACGGCGCACTGGTCAGCAGTCACCGGCTCGAGCGACTACTGCGTAACCTTCTGGGTCTGGAGCGGGGTTTCGACGCACTTCAAATCCCGCTGGCACTGACGGCTGTCGATCTGGCCAGCGACAGTCTGGTAACGATCCAGGAAGGTTCAGTATTGGAGGCGGTGCGGGCCACCATTGCCATCCCAGGTGTCTTTTCTCCGGTGATCCGTTCCGGCGCACATCTTGTCGACGGCGGCATCCTCAACAACCTGCCGGTTGAAGCGCTGCCACTGATGGGCGTACAGGCGACGATCGCCGTCGATGTTGGCTTCCAGCTTGGTGAGCAGCCAGTCGACCATCAACTGCCCTGGTTGCGCTCCCTGCCGGAGCCGGCCGGCGAGCTCTACCATGCGGTTGCCTTGATGATGACCGAAATGACCAGGGCTCGACTGCGGGAGCATCCACCCGATTTGCTGCTCGAGCCGGACATCCCTTCGGGGGTCGGAATTCTCACCGGTTTCCCCAGGGTCGCCGAGATCATTGCTGCCGGCGAACGGGCTGCCATGGAAGCCATGCCGGAAATTCGCCGGCTGCGGCTCTGGAGCGCAAAGCGCTGGTGGCGTGCACTGCAGCCGAGCCCGCGCCCGGCTAGATCGCCTGCCGGGCGCCGCTCGGCATGAGCCCAAACCGAATCGGGATTGTCGGCGCCGGCCTGATCGGGCTGGCGACGGCCCGGGCTTTGCATCATCGTGATCCTTCGCTAAGAGTGGTCGTCTTCGAGCGCGAAGCTGGGCCCGTCTGCCACCAATCGGGCCGCAACTCGGGTGTCGTCCATTCGGGGATCTACTATCAGCCCGGTTCGCTCAAGGCGACCTTCTGCCGCCAGGGCAAGCGATTGCTCGAGGACTTCTGCCGGGAACAGGGCATACCGCTGCGCGGCAGCGGCAAGCTTATCCTGGCTACCCACGACGATCAGCTGCCCGAGCTGGTGCGGCTGCACCAGCAGGGTCAGGCAAATGGGGTTAACTGCCGCTTGCTTTCGAAGAACGAGGTGCGTCGCATCCAGCCACGGGTCCGCGCCAGCGCCGCCATCGACGTGGAGGAAAGCGGGCTGGTCGACTTTGGGCAGGTGGGCGCTCGGCTCAGCTCACTCTTGGGTGAGATCAATGTCGAACTGCGCTTCGGTCAGCGCGTCGATCGCCTGGTGGCGGACGGCGACGGAATCTGGCTCCAGACCAAGGCGGGCCGCGATCGGTTCGATTACGTTGTCAATTGCGCTGGGGTCTATGCCGACCGGCTGGCAGCCAGCACGGATCCCGCTTTGCCGGCCCAGATTGTCCCGTTTCGCGGCGAGTACTATCGGCTGAGGCCGGCGATGGCCGAAGGCCTTGCCCAACAGCCCCTGTACCCTGTGCCGGATCCGCGGTTTCCCTTCCTTGGCGTGCACTTCACGCCAACCCTCGAGGGCCAGGTTGTGGTGGGTCCGAACGCGGTGTTGGCGCTGGCGCGGGATGGATATGGCTGGGGGGTCATCCACCCCGGAGAGCTGGCCCGCATGCTGGCCTATCCTGGATTTTGGCGGATGGCACTGCGCCACTGGCGCATGGGACTGCACGAATGGGCGCGCTCGTGTTCAAAGCGCCGCTTTGCGGCGTCCGCCGCCGAACTCGTCCCGGGCGTTCAGCCGGCCGACCTTCTGGTCAGTCCGCCGGGCGTGCGCGCCCAGGCGGTCGGGCGCGATGGCCGGCTGGTTGACGATTTCCTGCTGGTTCAAGGGCCGCGCAGGTTGCATATGCTCAACGCTCCGTCGCCGGCCGCGACCGGCTCACTGCGTATTGGGCAGCATTTGGCGGAGCTGGTGCGCGCCAACCTCGGGGATTAGGAAGAACAGGGCGCCGATCGGCGCCCTGCTGCATGCTGGTGATCAGGATTGGCGATCAGCCGGGCCGGCTGCCGGGCAAAGCGCCAACCAGCTTCCAGGCCGAGGGCAGCGCTACAGCCGCCAGCACCGCCTTGGCCGCATCCAATACGATGAACGGCCACAGACCGGCGATCAACGCCTGCCCCAGTCCGACGAAGGTGCTCAGCCAGATGACGCCAATTGTGTACAGCACCAATTGCCCTAGCAGGAAGACGGGCAGCGCGCTGTACCAGCGGCGGTCGAGGCCGCGCTCCGCCAACAAGCCGACCAAGTACGCGGCGGGCAGGAAGCCGACCAGGTAGCCCCCGGTTGGCCCAGCCAGCCGCAGCAAGCCGGCGCTCCCGCCTGCGAAGACCGGCAATCCCATAGCGCCCTCCAGCAAGTACAGCAGCAAGCTGGCCGCCGCCCGCCGACCGCCCAGCGCCGCTCCGAGCAACAGCACGGCAAAGGTCTGGCCGGTGATCGGCACCGGGGTAAAGGGCAGAATGATCTGGATTTGTGCGAACAATGCCACCAACAGGCTGCCGGCCGTCACCAGTAAGGCGTCGGTCAGCAGGCCGGGCCGCAGCCCAAGCCGTTGTGACACCGTCCAACCGAGAGTCGCTTGCATACCTCACCAACCTCCCGAGCCGAAAGCGGCGTGACGGTTTAGTCTAGCCCGAGACACGGGCAGTAGCCAGCGGTCATGCCACAATCTGGGTCCGGCGGGGCGAGGAATGGGTAGCCCCTCGCCCCGCCGGCGCAGTTCATTAGACGGTGACGGCCTCCGGCAGGCGCATCGTTTCGTTGATCTCGATGATCTCAGCCGGAATGTTGTCAAAGACCAGGTCAGCGCCGATCATCTGGCGCACGTAGTCCTTGACGACCTTGTCCCAGTACTTCTTGTTGATGTAGTACACGCGGGCACCGCCCAGCTCATGCTGGTACTCGGGCCACGGGTAGGTGAACTGCGCCATGCCAATCCCCCAGCGCAGCCAGCCGTAGTAGCTCTCGTAAGTCGCCCACCATTCTTTGTTGCCCAGGATCTCGAAGGCGTAGTAGGCCTTGGCGTAGTACATAACGGCGCCGATCCGGCCGCCACGCGCCAGGGCCATCGTGTGCAGGCTGATGTTGATGTCTTCATTGAGCAGGCGGCCATTGGCGAAGCCAGCCCACTCGCCGTCGATCATGCCGACCAGTGTGTAGGGATCCTTGATCCGCTTGCGGTACCAGCCCATCAGCTCGGAGAACACGCGGGCGCCAACCACATCATAGAAATCGTGGTCGGTTTCCATCACGCGCTTCATGTACTCCATCATGATCGGCGCTTCTTCGAGCTTGGCCTCACGGATGTACATCGTGCGGCCGTCCTTGAGGGCAACGGTAGCGCCGGGCCATGGCTTAAGGTCCATGGCTGGCCCCTGGAGCAAGGGTTCAATCTCGCGAACGTTGATCGTCAGTTCTTCAGCGGTGACTTTCTCCGGCGGTTCGAGTCTCATTGTGAATCTCCTTGGAGTGATGTTGGGATCAGTGCAGCACGTCTACCAAATCAACCCATCGCCGCCTTGCTCAGATTGTCGAGTTGTTCGACGTGGGTCGGTTCGATCGCATCGCCAAAGCGGGTCTTGGTCATGGCCTCCTTCTTCTCCATCAACTCTTGGTATTCATCGTCCTCAACGAACGCAACACAGCGGCCAATGCTGGCCTCGCCGTCCACAAAGCGCCACGGGAAAAAGCCGATCGTGACGCGGCGGTTGAGCAACAGGTCAATATCGCCGCCGATGCACTCGGCATGGATGATCCCCTCGGGGAACATCTGGATGTGCATGAACTGGTACTTGCTGTCGTCAAAGACCTCTTCGATCGACTGGCCGAAACGGTTCTCGAAGACCTTCTCGGCTTCGCGCGCCTGACGCGGCATCCAGGTGCGAATGATTGTGTTCATCGGGTGATCGGCGCTGCCACAGTCGACCGCCAGCCAGCGCAGCTTCTTGGCGATGGCCCACTCGGCAAACTCACGATCGGGCCCGGGGTGTTTGACCATGTAGCGAATTTCATCGGCCGTCGGCTGGTCCCAGCCGAAGTGGTGATAGCCGGTGTGGATGATCAGGATGTCGCCTTCCTTGACCTCGACGCGCTCCTCGATCATTTTGCTGGTGTAGATCTCATAGTCGCCGACGACGTCACTCAAGTCGACGATGGCACCTTCGTGGACCAGGTAGTCCATGTCGAGCGAGGCAATATCTTTGCCCGGGGTGTAAAAGTGGATCTCACCATCCAGGTGGGTGCCCAGGTGGTTGGAATGGTGCACCAATTGGCCATTGGCTCCATTGGGTGCCAGCCGCTTGAAATACTTGACCTGGAGCGGCTCATAGGTCGGCCAGGCGGGTGTGCCTATGCCAAGCGGAATGGTCAGGTCGATCAGCTTCATTGTGGTCTCCTCAGGTTATCCTGCCGGCCAAACTGGCTCGGCGTGTTCACAATTCCTGAACCGCCTGGAAGGCGGCCGCGAACGCCTCGGCCGGCGCTCGCAGAATGCCGGCGCCAACCATGCCAGCGCCGGGCTCCTTGTGAGCAATGCCGGTGTTGATCTTGGGCAGAATGCCGGTCTCCATCACCTTGCGCACGTCAATCCCCAGCGGTGTGCCGCGGAAGTTGAGCGCCGGGATGGTGAAGTTGGTGTGCTCGCCAAAATTGATTTCGTACATCTCGAGCGTTGAATCCAGCGCCAGCTGCGGGCTGCCGCCGACGAATTGGGTGATGGCCGGGGCGGCGGCCATGGCGAAACCGCCGAAGCCGGCGGTCTCGGTGATAGTGCTGTCACCGATGTCGGGGTTGGCGTCCTCGGCGCTGAATCCCGGCAGGTACAAACCCTCGACCTGGCCGGCCGGCGCCGTGAACCAGCGGTCGGGCATACTGGCCAGGCGGATGCCGAAATCGGTACCGTTGCGGGCCATCACTGTCACAATCGTGCTGCCCTCGATGCCTTCAGCCGGTTCGAGCATCGCCTTGCCGGCAGGCATGCTCAGGTTCAGGAAGAAGTGGTCGTTGCCATCGATGAATTCGAAGACCTTGGCCAGCGTTTCTGAGTCTTGGACGGTACGGGCCAGCGCCGGCCCAATCGCCCGCAGGAACAAGGAAGTGGCCGCCTTGTTGCGGTTGTGGCACTCATCGCCCATATGCAGCGCCTGGGCGATCAGGCTCTTGATGTCGACGCCAGCCGGCAGCGATTGCAGCGCCCGGTCGAGCGCCGGATATAGATCGGTCTCCATCCACTTGAGCCGCTGGTAAACCTCCGGCCCCATGCCTCCGTAGCGCAGGACCTTACCCAGCCCCTCATTCTGTGTAGCGTAAGCTTGGTTGCCGAAGGTTGGATTCTCGAGGATGAAGACCGGCATGCTGGCTGACACGATGCCAGCCATCGGACCGACGGTGTGGTGGTGATGGCACGGCGAGTACTCGATGTCGCCCGACGCCGCCAGCCTTTCCGCCTCGGGTTCGTCTTTGGCCAGACCTTCATAGATCAAGGCGCCCATGACGGCGCCGCGAGTTGGGCCACACATGCGTTCCCATTCAATGGGCGGGCCGGCATGCAGGATCATACGGTCGTGCATGCCGGGGATGGTTTCGCCGGCAATGCCCATGCCGGCGAGCACGGCCCGGCCCTGGCGGATGCGGTCGACCACCTGCTGGTTGGCCTCATCGATATCCACACCGCTCTTGGTGGTGCGCAGCCGGGGGATGCCCTCGGCCGGCGGCGTCCAATCAACGTCCACCACCGGAACCTCTTGGCGGCGCACCGATTCGGCCATACTGGCCAGACCCACGTTGACGACGGTGAGCGGCTGGCCAAACAGGTCGCGGACTTCACGCTTGGTCATCATGGCTCCTGATCTATTGCTCCCTGTCAGACCGATACCAGCAGCGCCGCCAGCCGGGCGACGGCCGCATTGCTGTCGAGCACAACCACACCGGCGGCTTCAAGAGCGTGCCGCGTCCGGCTCAGCCCCTGCGGGTCCTGCTCCGTCCCGGTGACGGAAGCAAGCACCGGCAGTTGGCGGCCGGCTTCGGTGGCGATCTTCTTGGCGTTGGCGACGGCCGGTCCAAGCTCAGAGCTTGGATCGTCATGGGCCCCGTAGCCGATCACAACATCAAGCAGGATGGCGGCAACTTCGGGATCGGCCGCTTCCTGCAGCAATCGGCGGATGCGCAAATCGTTGTCAATCATGGGGTGTGGCCGGCCGACGGTGAACTCTTCTTCACCCAGGTCAATCATTGCATGACCCTGGCTGTGGTTTGAGTCTGGCAGCTGGTTGTCGGTATCCAGCGGGGCGTTGGAGAAGACCTGGACCTCGGCGCGCTGCCGCAGGATGACCTGCGTTTCGTAGCACAGGGTTCCACCCGAGTACAGCCCGCGCAAGTAGCGTTGCTCAGTCGCCAGCCCCTGGCGCAGCTCGCCCGCCACCAGGCGCAGTTCGGCTTGCTCATCTTTGAGCGCCTGCTCGAGTTTTGGCAGTTTCGCCCCGCCAGCAACGGCGGCCAGATGGGCGGCTTCGTGGAGCGTGGCGGCTGCCACGGCGTTCTTGAGGCCGGTTAGATCAGGCAGACTGCCCATGAAGCAAACCACGGTCGGCTTGGGGCTCTGGCCAACCTGTGCGAATACCTTTTGGCTGACCGCCTCCGATGGCGGCTTGCTGATCAGCACGATCACCTCGGTGGCCGGATCGGCCTGTAGCGCTTCCAGCGCCGACAACATCATCAAACCGCCAACGTCTTCCTTCAAATCGCGGCCGCCGACGCCGAGGCCTTGGGTCAAGCCGATACCGCGCTTGGCCAGCAGCGTGCTGACCTCCTGCAGGCCGGTGCCAGCCGCTGAGACAATGCCGACGGGCCCGTCTGGCACGACGTTGGCAAAGCCCAGCGCCACGCCGTTGATGATGGTGGTGCCGGCGCCTGGGCCCATCAACAGCAGCCCGTTGGCGCGGGCGTATTGTTTGAGGGCGATCTCATCCTCGAGCGACACGTTGTCACTGAACAGCAGCACATGCAGGCCGCTGCGCAGCGCATCCCAGGCCTCGTCTGCTGCATAGCGGCCGGCGACCGAGATCACACAAACATTGGCCTCTGGCCTGCTTTGGACGGCCCCCCGCAAGGTCTTGGGCCGGTAGTCGCTCGTTTCCTCGGAACTGGCCTTCTTGGCCAAGAGTTGCTCGGCTTCGGCCATGGCTTCTTCGAGTTGGCCGTCGCCCTTGATGGCGATCACCAGGTCATTGGGCGTGGCCGCTTCGACTTCGGGCGACAGCAAGCCGCTCGTTCTCAGCAAGCCCTTGTTGGCCTCGGTGGCCATCACCACCGCCGCGTCCTCAACGCCGGGCAATTTGACCAGCTCGCGGGCGACAAGCATGAGGGACACCGAGTCGTGGTATTCGCTGGTGTGGACGATCGTTCGGACGGTCAAAGGACTGGCCTCACCTTCTTGCTAACCCATGCCAGACAACAGGGCCAGGACGACGCCGCCAGCGACGACACTGCCGAGTTGGCCGGCGGTGTTGGCGCCCATGGCGTGCATCAACAGGAAGTTCTCGAAGTCGTACTCCTGGCCCAGCCGCTGAACGATGCGGGCCGACATGGGGAAGGCACTGATGCCGGCGGCGCCGATCAGCGGGTTGAACTGTTTGTTGGACAACAGGTACAACAGCTTACCAAACAGCACGCCGCCAACCGTGTCCAACACGAAGGCCAGCAAGCCCATGCCCAGGATCAGCAACGTGTCCATCTGGATGAAGCTGGCGCCGGTCATCGTGCTGCCAATCACCAGGCCCAGGAAGATGGTGGTCACGTTGGCAATTTCGTTCTGGGCCGACTTGCTCAACCGATCGACGACGCCCGATTCGCGCATCAAGTTGCCAAACATCAGGGCGGCGATCAGGGGCGAGGCGACCGGCGCAATCAGCGAGATCACCACCGTCACAACAATAGGGAACAGAATGCGCACGACCCGCTTGACCTCGGTCTGCGTGTAGGGCATGCGCACTTTGCGTTCGGCCTCGGTCGTCAGCGCGCGCATCACCGGCGGTTGGATGATCGGAACCAGCGACATATAGCTGTAGGCCGCCACGGCGATTGGCCCCAGAAGGTGGGGCGCCAGCTTGGTCGAGACGTAAATCGCCGTCGGTCCGTCGATGGCGCCGATGATACCGATCGAAGCCGATTCGTTGAGGTCGAAGCCCAACACCAGGGCCAGCATCAAGGTGCCGAAAATGCCTATCTGACCGGCGGCGCCAAGCAGCGCCATCTTCGGATTCTCGAGCAACGGGCCAAAATCGGTCATGGCGCCGACGCCGATAAAGATCAGCAGGGGGAACAACTCGGTGCGGATGCCGGCGGCGTACAGGATGCCGAGAAAGCCCTCGGGCGTGGTGACGCCGGTGAGCGGCAGGTTGGTCAGGATGGCGCCAAAACCGATCGGGAGGAGCAGCACCGGCTCGTATTCCTTGGCGATCGCCAGGTAAATGAGCACGCCGCCGGCGGCCATCATCACCAGGTTCTGCCAGGTGAGAGCCAGCGGGGCTTGCAGTAGTTGGCTGAGGAAGGTCAGGTCCATGCCGGCCTCACTCGAAAGTGATCAGGACGTCGCCGTGGGAGACGGCCTGGCCCTCGGCAACTTCGACGCTGGCGATGACGGCATCGCGGGCGGAGCGGATGGCGCTCTTCATTTTCATGGCTTCAAGCATGCACAACTGCTGGCCAATCACCACCTTGTCGCCCGGCTTGACGGCGATGTTCAGGATGTCGCCGGGCATGGGCGCCCGCACGTCGTTTCCGCCGGCCATCACCGGGGCGGCCGGCTTCGGCGGGGGTGCGGTGTTCGGTGTGACGACGGCCGTCGCTGTGGCGACGGGCTGGACCGTGACCGGTTGGCTCTCGATTGATTCGATGCTCACCTGGTAAGGGTTGCCATTGACGCAGACTTCGGCCGGCGAAGCCGTCAGGTCGCCGATCTCGACGCAGTATTCCTGACCGTTGACGATCAAGGAAAAGCTGCGGTTTCGTTGAAGACTCATTGGTATTGGCTCCCGTTGGGTCCGGGCCGCACACCGGGCGGCGTCGGGATACCTGCTTGGTGCCACCAGGCGCCGCGGCCAGCCTCAAGGCTGGCGCCGAGCGCCGAGGCGAGCTGCTGGCGGCTGCGGGCCAGTTCGAGGGCGACGGCGATGGCCGCCACCTTTGCTTCCTCTGCCGAGAGCGGCACGCTGGTGACGGTGTTGCCGGCGGGCGCGGCTGCCTGCGGCTGGCCTGTCCCGCCAAATATCCGCTGCAGGCCGACGATGATCAGGATGAACAGCCCAAGCGAGCTGAAGGTGACCGTAATGCCGGTCAGGCTGAGTACAAGTCCTTGGGTCAGTAGGTCCACCGCCGGCTCCTTAGAGAGGCATCGTGCCGTGCTTGCGCGGGCGCCGGGTCTGCTGCTTGTCTCGCAGGAGCTCGAGCGTCTGGATCAAGCGCGGCCGGGTCTCTGCAGGGATCAGGATCTCATCGACATGTCCGCTCTCGGCCGCCCGGTACGGCTTGCCGAAGGTCGCACGGAACTCATCGACCAACCGCTGCCGTTCGGCCTCGGCGTCGCCTTCAAAGGTCTTCAGTTCCCTGCCATACAGAATGTTGACCGCCCCGTCAGCGCCCATCACGGCGATCTCGGCGGTTGGCCAGGCGTAGACCATGTCGGTGCGGATGTGCTTGCTGCCCATCACGATGTACGCGCCGCCGTACGCCTTGCGAGTGACCACCGATATTTTGGGCACGGTCGCTTCCGCGTACGCGTAGACAATCTTGGCCCCGTGGCGGATGATGCCGCCATGCTCCTGGGCCACGCCGGGCATGAAACCAGGCGAGTCGACCAATGTCACCAGCGGGATGTTGTAGGCGTCGCAGAAGCGTATGAAGCGGGCCATCTTGTCCGAAGAGTTGATGTCGATCACGCCGGCCAGCGCATTCGGCTGTTGGGCGACCACGCCGACGACCTGGCCGTGCAGGCGGGCAAAGCCAACGACGGCATTGGGCGCAAACAAAGCATGAACCTCGAAGAAGCTGCCCAGGTCGAAGACCCGCTCGATAACTTCCTTCATGTCATAGGCGATGGTTGGATCGGTCGGTACCAGGCTGTTGAGCGCCAGGTCCATGCGCCACGGGTCATCTGTGGGTGTGACCGCTGGCGGTGCCTCAGCGTTGTTCGATGGCAGGTAACTGAGAAGTTGACGGGCAAGGGCCAGCGAGGCCTGCTCATCATCGCCCACCAGATGGGCGACTCCGCTAAGGCTGGCGTGTGAGATGGCCCCGCCCAGGGTCTCGAAATCGACCTCCTCACGTGTTACGGTCTTGATTACTTCGGGGCCGGTGATGAACATGTGGCTGCTGCCCTTGGTCATGACAACGAAGTCGGTCAGACCGGGCGAGTAGACCGAACCGCCGGCGCACGGGCCCAGCATGACGCTGATCTGGGGCACCACGCCGCTCGCCTGCGTGTTGCGCCAGAACAGCTCGCCATAGGCCGCCAGGCTGTAAACGCCCTCCTGGATGCGGGCGCCGCCCGAGTCGCTCAGCCCGATCACCGGCACGCCGGCGTCGAGCGCCATGTCCATGATTTTGCCCAGCTTCTGCCCGGCGATCTCCGAAAAGGAGCCGCCTAGAACCGTGAAATCCTGCGAGTAAACGCAAACAGGCCGGCCGTCAATCTTGCCAAAGCCGGCGACGACGCTGTCGCCCGGGTGGCGCTTGTCGGCCATGCCAAAATCAGAGAAGCGCTGGGTCATGTAAGCGTCGATTTCGTGGAAAGACCCCTCGTCGAGCAGCAGACTCAGCCGTTCGCGAGCCGTCAGCTTGCCCTTGGCGTGCTGGGCCTCGATGCGCTTCTCACCGCCTGCCATTTGAATGACCTGGCGCTTCTGGCGTAGTTCGGCCAGCAGGTCCTGGTGGTCGCCCTGCGGTTCGACGGCCTCGGGAACAGCGCTATTGCCGTTATCCGAGGGTGAGTCGAGATTGGCTCCCATGTACTTGCCTCCGCTGGATCGGCGGCGCCGTTGCAGCGCCATCGTAGGAAAGGCCGGCGGCGGGCCACCTCAGCCCGCTGCCGATCACGCTCAGTCTAGCCAGACGCAAGCCAAGCTTGGAGTATCAGTCGTCACCCTTGCGCTGGGCCGTACGTCAGGTGTTGTCCTACAAAGCAACAAAATGCCCCATCCGGACCTGATGGGGCGTGGTTTTAGACCGCAACGAGCCATCGATCGCCTATTCCCGTTTGTACGGACGAAGGAGGGCGGCCGGTGCGGCTGCCCCGCGGCCGGCGATGGCCAGGGCGATGATGGTGACGACGTAGGGGAGCGCCAGAAAGGTCTCGTAGGGTAGATCGGCGCCGGCGATCTGCAGCCGCAACTGCAGGGCAAAGACCCCGCCGAACAGCAGCGCCCCCCACAATACTCGGACCGGATGCCAGTGTGCGAAGATGATCAGGGCAATGCACACCCAGCCACGGCCGGCGATGATGCCATACGTGAACGCGCCCAGTTGGCCCAACGATAAGAACGCGCCGCCGGCAGCCATTAGCCCACCACCAATGGTCAGGGCCAGGTAGCGTAGCCGGAAGACCGAAATGCCGGCGGCGTCGACCGCCTCCGGGTTTTCGCCAACGGCCCGCAGGCGCAAGCCAAAATCGGTCCGGTACAGCAGCCACCAAACCATGGGCACCAGGGCCAGCGCCACGTAGGTCAATGCGTACTGCTCAAACAGCGGTTCGAGCAGCGGGATCCCCGGGAACGGGTTGAGCTGGGTGAAGGGTCTTATGGAGGGTGGCACCCGGGGCTCGCCGAAGATCAGCCGAAAGCTGAAAAGGGACAGCCCGATCAGCAGCAGGGTGATGCCGAGTCCTGAAACGTGCTGGTTGACGCCCAAGGTGACCGAGAAGACGGCCATCAGCAGGCCGGCGGCCATCCCAGCTAGCACGGCGGCCAGCAGACCGATCCACAGCGATTCGCTGACCTGGGCCACCCAGAAGCCGACGAAGGCCCCAAAGAACATTGTGCCCTCGATCCCCAGGTTGAGGATGCCAGCACGCTCGGCAAACAACTCCCCGAGCGTGCCAAAGATCAACGGCGTGGCCACCCGCAGCGTCGCCGCCACCAGACTGATTACAAAGACCTCCATCAGGCCTCCTCAGCTGCCAGCTCGGCGGCGGCGTCTGGTGCCCGCAGCCGCAGGCGGAAGTTCTGCAGGGCGAGCGCCGCCAGCGTCACCAACAGCAAGGTCGCCTGGACTACGTCGCCCAGGTAGGCCGGCACACCCAGTGCTCGGGAGACGTTCTGCGAGCCGGTCTCGATCAGCCCGATGAACAGCCCGGCGATGGCTACTCCGATCGGATTGAGGGCACCCAACGTGGCGATCACAATGCCGGTGTAGCCGTAACCAGGGGAGATCGCCTCGATCAAGTGGAAGTGGATGCCGGCGACCTCGCTGACGCCGGCCAGGCCGGCGATACCCCCGCTGATCAACGCCGCCGTCAGCAGCGTGCGCTTGACATTAATGCCGGCGTAGCGGGCGGCCTCCGGCCCCAGCCCGGCGGCTCGCATGGTCAAACCCAGCCGGGTGCGGCTGAGCACGTACCACATCAGGCCGATGACCATCATCGCCACCAGGAAGCCCAGGTGGAGCCGTGCGCGGGGCAGGAGCTTGGGGAAGACGGTGGCCGCCGCGATCTCGGGCGACTGCGGCCAGCCGGAAATTGGATCGCGCCACGGACCATTGAGCAGGAAGCTGACCAGGAAGAGGATGACGGAGTTCAGCAGTAGTGTGGTTACGATCTCGTCAACGTTCAGTCGAATTTTGAGCCAGACCGGCGGCAAGGCCCACAACATGCCGGCGATAAAGCCACCGATCAGCATCAGCGGAATGGCGATAAACGGCGACACACCATCAAGAGTCAGGCCAAGCCAGGTGGCGGCGATGGCGCCGGCGTAAAGTTGCCCCTCGGCGCCGATGTTCCAGTAGCCGGCGGCAAAGGCAAAGGCGACCGAAGCACCGGTCAGCAGCAGGGGGGTCGATTTGACCAGCACCTCGATGGCACTGACCCGGTTGGCTAGCGGCGCAATTAGGAAGTAGTAGTAGCCCTCAAACGGGTTGGCATCCGCCCAGACAATCAGGCTGGCCGTCAGCAGGAATGTAATGATCAGGGCAATGACGGGGATTAGCGGGCGGACCCAATAGGGCGCCGGCGAGCGCTCAAGCCTAAATCTCATCTAGGCTGGCCTCCTTGGCGCCAGACATCAGCAGGCCGAGGCGGTCGGCGCTGGCCTGCTCGGCCGGCATGACGCCAACAATCCGACCTTCGTAAATCACGGCAATCCGGTCGGACAGGGACATGATTTCGTCGAGATCCTCCGACAGGAGCAGTACGGCCGCACCCCGGTCGCGCTCTTCGAGCAAACGCTGGCGAACGTACTCGGTGGCGCCGACATCCAGTCCCCGGGTCGGTTGCGAGGCAATGACCACCTGGGGCTTGCGAGCCAGCGCTCGTGCAAGGATGACCTTCTGCATGTTGCCGCCGGACAATGTCCGCGTGCGGTCGGTCGGACTGGCCTTGATGGTGTACTCACCGATCAATTGCTCGGCGTTTTGTCGGATGCGCTCTCGGTCGAGGCGTCCCTGACGCACAAAGTCACTGAGGTTCTCTAGTGCCAGGTTCTCAGCGACAGTCAACTCTGCGACTACGCCCTTGTGCCGGTCTTCTGGAATGCGACCAACGCCGGCGGCGGTGATCTGGCTGGCATCCGAGCCTGTCAGGTCGCGCTCACCGACGATGATCCGGCCAGTGCTGGGTTCCAATACCCCAGCCAGAACGTCTGCCAGCTCGGTCTGGCCATTGCCGGAAACACCAGCGATCCCCAGGATCTCGCCGGAGCGAACCGTGAGAGTAACGCCCTTGAGCGCCTCCAGACCCTTGCTATTCCGGGCGCTTAGTCCCTCCATGCGCAAGCGTGGCTCGCCGGTGATCGGCTGTTGGCTGCGTTCGACGCCAAAGGTCTCACGTCCGACCATCATGCGGGCCAACTTGAGTTTCGAAGTATCTTGCTTGTGGACGGTGCCGACAACCTGGCCGTTGCGCAATACGGTAATTCGGTCGCACACCGTCATCACCTCGTGCAGTTTGTGCGATATGAATACGACCGAAAGACCTTCCCGTACCAGGCGGCCCAGCGTGGCGAACAGCACGTCGACCTCTTGCGGGACCAGCACGGCGGTTGGCTCGTCCAGGATAAGAATGCGGGCATTGCGGTACAGTGCTTTCAGGATCTCTACACGCTGGCGCTCACCGACCGACAGATGGCGAATCTGAGCGGCCGGATCGACCTCGATCCCATAACGCTCGGCGGCCTCCCCGACCTTGCGCTCGATGGTCTCCGGTTCGAGGCGGAAGCCGTCGGTCTGGCCTAAGACCACGTTCTCGGCCACCGTCAAGGGCGCGACCAGAGTGAAGTGTTGGGTCACCATCCCAACCCCGGCGCGAATGGCATCGCCGGGCGAGTGGATGGTGACCGGTTGGCCCCCGACCAGGATCTCCCCCTTGTCGGCCGTGTACAGGCCGTAGAGAATGCGCATCAGGGTCGTCTTGCCCGCCCCGTTTTCGCCAAGCAGCGCATGGATCTCGCCCTGGGCGAGAGTGAAGTCGACGGCGTCGTTGGCCAGCACCGGGCCAAAACGCTTGCTGATGGAACGCATTTCGATAATGTTCATGAGGTCAAACAATCGGGGCGGCGAAGACCGCCCTCGCCGCCCCGATTCGTACGCTCCTCGTGTGGGCTCAGTTCACCGGGTTGGGTTGTGCTTCGTCGATGTCGACGCGGAACAAGCCGTCGGCGATTTCCTGCATGCGGGCCTCGACCTGATCACGCAATTCTTGCGGGATGGCGGTCTCGGTCCCATGGTACGGTGCCAGGCTGGCGCCACCCTTGGCCATCATGCTGAAGTCCTTCAGGTCCTGTGCCGTGAAGACACCGGCCTCGACCTGGGTCAGGACGTATTCGACCGTGGGCCCCATGTTCCAGGACACGCTGGTGAGGACGTTGTCGGGCGCCAGTTCGTTCTGGTCACTCATGTTGCCGATCGCCCACAGATCGTTCTCGGCGGCGGCTTCAATAACGCCAAAGCGTTCGGCGTACAGCACATCGGCGCCAGCATCAACCTGGGCGAGCGCGGCTTCCTTGGCGGCGGCCGGGTCGAACCAGCTGTTGATGAAGGTGACCAGCACCTCGGCCTCCGGATTGACCGTCTTGGCGCCCTGGATGAAGGCATTGGTCAGGCGGTTGACCTCGGGCACCGGGTAGCCACCGACCACGCCGATGGTGTTGGACTCGGTCATCCCACCGGCCAGCATGCCGGCAATGTAGGCGGGTTCATGGATCCAGTTGTCGAACACGGCGAAGTTGGGGTCGGCCGGTCCCAGGCCGGAGCCAAAGACGAAGGCGATGTCGGGGTAGTCGGCCGCTACGCGGCGGACGGCTTCTTCGTTGCCGAAGGCATCCCCAAAGATCACATCGGGGGCCTGCTGCTCGGCCGTCTCGCGCAGCACACGTTCCATGTCACCGGCATAGCCGATGTCATCGGTGTACGCGTAGTTGATCCGGCCGGCTGCTTCGGCTTCGAGCAGCGCCTGATGGATGACGCCGTCCCAAGGTTCTTCGATCGGGGTTGCGAATGCGCCGAAGACGTTGAGCAGGCCATCGTCCTGGCCGACTTCCGGCGCCGGGGCGGCGCCGCCACAGGCCGTCAACAAGCCAAGGACGGCCAGTCCGATCATGAGGCGGTAGAGAGCGGAGCGTTTGGTCACGGTTGCTCCTCCTTAGAGGGATGCTTCGTTGTCAATTGCGCTGGGTTGGTTTGATTTCCTAGCGAAATAGGACTGCGTCGTAAGCCTCCTTTCGGACCGCATCTTGGTTCACAGCTCGCCGATGTCCTCTTTCCACAGATCGGGATGGTCACGTTGGAAGGTGAGCATCAGCTGTTTGCACTGGTCCAGATCGAGGTCGGTCACTTCGACCCCGTGGGCCCGCAGCAGGTCGGGGGCGCCGGCAAAGGTCACCGATTCGCCGGCGATCACCTTAGGGATGCCGAATTGCAGCACGGCGCCGGTGCACAGGTGGCAAGGCATCAGGGTTGAGTAGAGCACCGTGTCGCGGTAGCTGCCGATGCGGCCGGCGTCGCGCAGACAATCGATTTCGGCATGCAGGATGGGGTCGTCTTGCTGGACCCGTCGGTTGTGGCCCCGGCCGATAATCTGCCCATCGCGGACCAAGACTGAGCCAATGGGGATGCCACCTTCGGCTAGGCCGATCTCGGCTTGCTCGATGGCGGCTTGCATGAACGCGTCGATCTGCATGATTGTTTACTCCGTGATGGCGATGGCTGCGTTCTTCCCTACTGTACTCACGCGGAAGCCCGTCGTCTAGCAGAAATCCCCCGACAAACCTGAAGTTGCTGCTGACCGCTGCGACCTGGGCCTCTCACCAGACTCGGTTGGTGGCGACGGACTGCATTTGTGCACGGTCGATCAATTGGCCATGGCTTACGACGAATCTGGGTGCGGCATGTTCGCGCAGCGCTTCCAAGACATTGGGTGCTTCCAGTACCACCAGGTGGGCCGGATGGCCGACGGCCATCTCGAAATCGGCCACACCCATGGCTCGGGCGGCGTGGGTCGTGACCATGTCGTACAGGGTCTCCATCTCGGCGGCCGTCGTCATCCACAGAAGATGTGAGGCCAGGAACGCAACCTCGAGCATGTTGTTGCGCCCGTAGGGATAGTAGGCGTCCGAGATGTCGTCCTGGCCGAGACACACAAGGCAGCTTTCCTCGAGCAGTTCGCGCACGCGCGCGTGCAGCGGCCCCGTATGTGGGTCGGTGACGACGCCCATTTGGGCGCGCTTGAGCAGCGCCGCCACCTTTTGCAGGTACGGTTTGGGATACAAGTGCATGGCGCGGGCATGATGGGCCAGCGCCCGACCCTGCCAGCCGCGCCGGTCGGCCTCGACCGCCATCAGCTCAAGCGAACGCAAGCCAGGGTCGCCGGCGTCATCGACGAGCATTGAGACATCGGCGTCAAACTGCTGGGCTAGGTCGAAGATCTGGCGAACATGGTCGGCGATGTCGGCGTCGGTGTATTCGATCCAGGGGATACCGCCGACCACATCGGCGCCAAGCTCCATCGCCTGGCGCATCAACTCGGCGGCGCCCGGTTCGCGGGCCAGCCCATCCTGGGCAAAGGCGACCACCTGAATGTCGACGACGCCGGCGAATTCACCCCGGGCCCGCAGCAGAGCCTTGACCCCCTCCAGCTTGGCCTGCCGGTCCACGTCGGCAAAGGCGCGCACATGGGTTCCCCCGTAAATGGCCGACAATGCGATCGCCCGCCGGACGTTCTCGATGATCCAGGCCTCGTCATAATCGGCCTTGACGCGGGCAGCCAGTTCAATGGCCGTCATCGCCTTGCCCATCTCGGCGCCGTGGTAGTCCTTGAGCGCCGCCTCGTCCATCCGCTCGAGTGTGTAGACCTTGCACAGGTGCAGGTGAGGATTGGCGAAGGACTCCGTGACCAACCCGCCATCGGCTTGGAGGACGGAATCAGCGGGGCCATCGAGTTGCGGCTCGATGGCCCCGATCTTGCCGTCCTTGATGCCGATATCTAGCCTGTGGTCCGGCTCCGTTCGCAGCTTGGCGTTCTTGATCAAGAGATCGAACGTGTCGGACACAGGCTGTGGTCTCCTGAACTAGGTCACCAAACCGGCAGCGTGCATCGCCATATAAACCTTCTCGGACAGGTAGGGCGGTGCCGAGATGCGCAGGCCGATGGCGTCGTAAATGGCGTTGGCGATGGCGGCGATGGTCGGCACCATCGGATGTTCGCCGACGCCGCGGGCACCGAACGGTCCGTCGTCCTGAGGTTCTTCGACCAGGATCGTCGCCAACTGGCGGGGTGTATCGGCCGTGGTGGCGATGCGGTAGTCGACGAAGCTCGGGTTTTGCAGCACGCCGTCCTTGAGTATGAGCTCTTCAAACAGTGCCGTGCTCAACCCTTGGACAAAGCCACCTTCGACCTGCGCCTTGGCCAGCTCGGGGTTGATCGCCTTGCCCAGGTCAAAGGCGGCCGAGCCGCGGATCACCTCAACCTTGCCGGTATCCATATCGACCTCGACCTCGACGGCTTGAGCGCCGGTGGTGTAGTGCACCACGGCCCGCTCACCCTGACCGGTCTCAGGATCGAGCCCGGTGACGTAGGTTGGCATGAACTTGCCCTGGCCCCTGATCGGGCCGCCGCGCCAGCCGCTGTCGCCTTCCTTTGGCAGGCCGTAGATCACGATGTCTTGCAGCGAGATGGACTCCTCTGAGCGGTACGATACCACGCGCCCTTCGATGATGTCCAAATCCTCGATCTTCTCGTCCCAGGCTTCGGCTACCAGCTCCAGCACCTGCTGTCGTGCGTCGCGGGCGGCGGCCAAGACGGCATTGCCCATGCTCCAGGTGATGCGGCTGGCGACCGTCTGCCACTCGTACGGAGAGTACTTGGTGTCGAGCGGCGTTGCAACCCGGACCCAGTCGTAGGGCACCCCCAGGCCGGCGGCGGCGATTTGGGCAGCGATGGTGAAGGCGCCCTGTCCCAGGTCCTGGCCGCCAACGCCGACGATGATCGTGCCGTCTTCGCTGAACTCGACCCAGGCCGAGGAGCCGGGGTTGGGCGGCATGGCCGGCGCCTTCCACATCAAGGCGATCCCTTTGCCCCGCCGCTTGTTGGGCGCGCTGGCCTTGCTTTCCACCCCCCAATCGATCGCCTGGGCGACGGCCTCGATTGCCTTGGGCAGGCCGGTTGGGTGCATCTTGCTGCCCGTCACCAGCGCGCTGCCCGTCTTGAGGCAGTTGATACGGCGGAAGTCGACCGGGTCGAGGCCGATCTCATGGGCCAGTTCATCGATTGCCTGCTCGATGCCGGTGTGCATCTCCGGCATACCGAAGCCGCGGAACGGGCCGCCGACCGGATGGTTGGTGTAGACGCAGTAGCTGTCGGTCTTGACGTTGGGGATTTCGTAGGGCCCGCTGCTGCTGTAGCCGGCGGCCCGGGTGACGTTGACTCCGTACTCGGTGTAGGCGCCGCCGTCCCAGTACATCGTGTTTTGCATCGCCAGCAGCTTGCCGTCCTGGTCGCAGCCGACCTTAAGCTTGATGATCAGGCCCTGGCGAACGAAAGTCGTATAGAACTCCTCTTCGCGGGTCAGCCGCAGCTTGACCGGGAAGCCTTTAACCTTCTGGGCGATGGCGACGGCTAGCGCTTCCATGGTGACGCCGGCTTTGGCGCCAAAACCGCCGCCGATGGCGCCGCCCACCACCCGCACATCGCTTTGTGAGATACCGAGCGCCATGGCAATGAGATTGCGCTGTGCAAATGGCGATTGGGTGCTGGCGTGCAGCGTTACTTTGTTGTCCTGCGTGACCTCGGCGATGGCGATGTGCGTCTCAAGGGGCACGTGCTGCACCTGCGGGATGCGGTAGGTGCGCTCGATCACCGCCTTGCAGTCGCCCCAGGCCGCCTCGACGTCACCTTTGCGAATCTTGAAGTGGTTGGAGACATTGGAGTTGGCCCGCGGAAATATGAAAGGTTTGACGTGATAGTCCGCCAGATCGGGGTGGATCAGCGGGGCGCCCGGCTGGGCGCCGATCTCGGGATCAAACACACCCTCGAGTGGTTCGTACTCGACTGCGATCAGACCAAGCGCCTGTTCGGCGATCTCCTCGGTGCTGGCGGCCACGCCAGCCACCGGGTCGCCGATGTAGCGCACGCGGTCGCGGCAAAAGATGTGGCGATCTTGCAGATACAGACCGATGAAACCGGGGAAGTCGGCTCCGGTCACGACCGCCTTGACACCCGGCAGCGCCATGGCTTTGGAGGTGTCAATGGAGACGATCTTGGCGTGCGGGTGTGGGCTGCGCAGGATGCGGGCGTAGAGCAGCCTGGGCCCGAACTGAATGTCGTCGGTATAGACGGCGGCGCCAATCACCTTTTCGGTGCCGTCGATCTTGGGCACGCTGGCCCCGATCAGGTCGGGAATATGGCCGTTGCCTTGGCGGGCTTCCTTGGCTGCGGTCATGCTACACCTCCACCGTCGCCGGCATTTGGGCAGCCTGCTGGACCGCCTCGATAATCCGGAAGTAGCCCGTGCAGCGGCACAGGTTTCCGAGCAGTGCCTGACGTATTTCGTCCTCAGAAGGGTTGGGGTTGCGGTCGAGCAGGGCCCGCGAAGAAATCAGGACACCCGGTGTGCAGAAGCCGCATTGCACACCGCCAGTCTCCAGGATCGCTTGCTGGATCGGGTCGAGCTGGCTGTCGTGAGCCAGACCCTCGACCGTCACCAACTCGGCCCCATCGACTTCGGGCGCCAGCACCATGCAGCTATTGACCGGCTCGCCGTTGAGCATTACGGTGCAGGCGCCACATTCGCCGGCAGCGCAGCCGTTTTTGGTACCGGTGTAGGCCAGGTGATCGCGCAGCATCTGGAGCAGGGTCATGTGGGACGGCACGGTCAGCGTCTCAGCAACCCCGTTAATCGTCAAGTTGATTTGGTGGGTACTCATGGCATTCTCCCTGGCAGAGCCGGCCTCAGGCCAGCTGCGCCCATACCTCGGATACGGCGCGGCGGGTGAGATTGCGCACCATCAGGCGGCGGTAGTCAGCGCCGCCGCGCACATCATCAATCGGTGTGGAAGCTTTCATGGCCAGTTCGGCCGCTGCTTGAATGCTGGCTTCCGTGATCGGCTCGTTGGCCAGCTTGGCCTCGGCTTCAAGGGCACGGAGCGGGGTCGGGGCCACCGCACACAGCGCCAGGCGGAAGGCAAAGCCGGAGGCGGCCGCGGGCTGCGGATAGCCTAGGGCGGTCACACCCACGATGGCCAGGTCGCCAAGCTGGTTGCGGCCAAGTTTCAGATAGTGGCCCACCGCGCCGTCGGGCGGGGCGGGCAGGTTGATGGCGGTTACGACCTCGCCGGACTGCAGGTCCGTCTTGCCCGGTCCCTTAAAGAATTCGGCCAAGGGCAGCTGGCGCGCACCATTGACACCGTGGATCTTCAACACACCTTCATAGGCCAGACAGGCGCCGATCGTGTCACCGGCCGGGGAGGCGTTGCAAATATTGCCAACAATCGTCGCCCGGCTGCGCAGCTGGTAGCTGGCGACGGTCTTGGCCGCCTCGACCAGCAACGGGTAGTGCTCGGCGACCGTGGCCGAGGCGATGACGCGGTTCATGTTGACGGCGGCGCCGATGGTCAGACCATCCTGCTCGTCGAACAGCAGGTCATCGGTGCCGTCGAGTCCCTTGATGTCCACCAGGAATTTGTCGTGCCAATGACCATCGCGCATGCGCACGAAGATGTCGGTGCCGCCGACCAGCGGCCGGGCCTCGCCAGCGTGGGCGGCCAGGAATTGGCAGGCCTCGTCCAGGCTGGTCGGTTTGATGTAGTCAAACGGCGGGAGAGCTACATGTGGTTCCAGCATGTCTCACCTTCTCTGTGGCCGAAATTGACGTACGATGCGGCCATTGGCACGGGAAAGATCGTCCGGCGCCTGCCGTTGGCTGGGATAAAGCGACCTCCTAGCGGCGGCTGCGGTGTTTTTGGGCGGCGGAGTGAGATCACGATGAGCCCAAAGAGAACGTAGCCACTAGGAGGTCAGACTGTGAAGGGCCGGCGGCTGGTGTCGATCGCCGCCCGGGCAGGGCGGGCAGATCGACGGCAGGGATGTGCGCCGGATTGACCATGCCTCCTGGCCCTCAGTCTTTCCTTGCAAGCAGACCTGCGACCGACGGGTTCTCCCCCAGTCAGCCGGCGGCGCCGCGCACACTTGCTGGAGCTGGGCGCTTGGTCCCTTAGTAGTTTCGAATCCAGTCCCATCGGCGGCAAGTGACAACCAACCACCGGTGACAAGCCATGTGTCACCTGAACGTCAGCGGCCGGATTGCAGCCGGATGGCACGTAGGAAATGACGCCGTTTGCCCTAGAATCTAGAGATAGACGGACCAGCCATCGACACGGCGCTGGTCGTCCTGAGCCGTCCATCGGGAGGCATTTGATGATGTTGGGACCGCTAGTCATCCACGGTTTGCTGTACGGCCTGGTGCTGAGCCTGGGCCTGCTGGTTGTCATGGGCCTGAGCCTGGCGCTGGCACCAGATATGTGGGTTGGCGACTACCCGCCCGATATCCGTGAGCGCTACGGGGAGATGAGTGAACGGGGCAAACGCTACCGGCCGCTGATTGCCGTGCTGTTTTTCGGTTTGGTGATCGGCGTGCTTGTTCTCGCCCTGACCCGGATCCCTGCCAGCCCGCTGTCGTTTGGTGACTGGTTCGTAGTGGCCTTCGTTGTCCTTATGACCTTCAACATCTTCGACCTGCTGATCCTGGATGGGCTGATGGTGTTGATCCAGCCCTCGTTCATGGTGCTGCCGGGCACAGAAGGGATGGCCGGTTACCGTGACTTTGCTTTCCATGCGCGCGGAGCCTTGATTGGTACGGTCCTCAGCGTCGTCGGTGGGGCGGTGGCGGCGCTGGTGGCAGGTCTGCTGGCCTAGGCCTGTGACAATAGCAGCGATTGCGTACAACTTGAGAGGACGCACAAGCGTATAGGCTGCAGATGGGATGACTTCCTGCAGGTGACACCTGACATGTATGCCACTATAAAAAGCAGGAAGGAGGCGGTCTGGCGCGCCGGGTGGCAGCGCCGTTTGACGCGAGTGGACGACTTGACTAACGAACCACTGCCGGAGGAACAGCTATGCAAACCAAAGTGAGGTCTCAATTGGCGCTCGGCCTGCTCCTGATCCTGGCCGGGGCCTGGTTCTTCGCCGTACAAGTCATACCAGGCTTGGGGGATTTGTTTCAGTGGCCCTCGATCCTGATTGGCTTCGGCGTATTGCTCCTGGTGCTTGGTCTCGTCGTCAATGCCCCCGGCCTGGCCATCCCGGCGACCATCATCGCCGGCATTGGCGGGCTGTTGGCCTGGCAGAACGCAACCGGCCATTGGGAGTCCTGGGCCTACGCGTGGGCGCTCATCCCGGGCTTTGTCGGAGTCGGCATCGTCTTGATGGGTGCGCTCGAAGGCACCTTGGCCAACCGCTGGCGAGAAGGAGGCACGCTGATCCTGATCAGCCTGATCATGTTCGCCATCTTTGGCTCCTTCCTTGGCGGTCTGGGGACATTTGGCCCCTATTGGCCCTTGCTGCTCGTCGTGCTGGGCTTGATCCTGCTGGGCCAATCGCTGCTCGGACGACGCCAAGCCTGACCAGGTTAGCGACGTATCCGCGAATTTGAACGGGCTTGCGCCCGGGGGCTAGCGTTCGATGTACCGAGGACGACTATTGTTTGGCGGGTTGTTGCTGCTGGCAGGCGCTCTGTTCCTGCTCAACAACCTGGGGTTCCTGCCTGCGGCGGCTGGCGATTTGTTCTGGCCGCTGCTTTTGGTTTTTGCCGGGCTTTGGATCTTGCTGCGGCGGTCGGCGGGGCCGGCCGTCTTGGAACGGGAGCCGGTCCGGGTGGCCGTGGACGGCGAAAGCGCGGCCACCCTGCGCATCAAGCATGGAGCTGGCCGGCTGACTATCGGCTCATCGAAGGAGCCGGCGGTCTTGCTGGAAGGCACGGCAGCCGGCGGCGTTCAATTGTCCCGGCGCAGAAACGGTAGTTCGACGGAGCTCGAGCTTTCGGTACCTTCGGACCGGCTGCTCGACCTACCGTTTGCCTGGGGCAGCGGCTTCGAATGGGACCTGCGGCTAACCCCCGAAGTCGATTGGACCCTGGTGCTCGAGACCGGCGCCGGCGAGACCCGGCTGGCATTGACTGAGCTGGCCGTCCGCAACCTGCTTCTGAAAACCGGCGCCAGTTCGACCGAAGTCGATCTGCCGGCCGTCGCAGGCCAGGCCAAGGTGCGGGTCGAGTCGGGTGTGTCGTCGGTGGTGTTGCGCGTGCCGGCATCGACGGCTGCCAGGATCCAGGTGCAAAGCGGCCTGGCGGATATCCAGGTGGACGGGAGTCGCTTCCCGCAGACCGCTGGTGTCTACCAGTCCGCCGACTATGAGACGGCAAGCAGCCGAATTGACATCGACATTCAGACCGGTGTCGGTTCGGTCAAAGTCAGCTGAGACGGAGGCTTGCAGCCATGAATCGCATATTCCGCAGCCGCACAGACAAAGTCTTGGGCGGCGTGTGCGCTGGTATTGGTCACCAACTGCGCATCGAACCAACGCTGGTGCGCTTGTTCTTTGTCGTCTTCGCACTGGCCGATGGCCTGGGCGTCTTCCTCTACCTGCTGCTGTGGGTGGTGTTGCCGCTTGAGCCGGCTGAGGTGCCTGAAGCCGACTCCGCTGGCGAGGCCCGCGAAGAGTTGGCCGACAAGGCCCGCACCATGCGCTCCGAAATGCAGAACCTGGCGCAAGAGCGCGATCCGCGTGTGATGACGTGGATCGGCGCCAGCCTGGTTCTGCTGGGCGCCCTGGTCTTCTTGCGGCGCCTCGACATCCCATGGCTGGCTTGGCTTGATTTCGACTACTTGTGGCCGCTGCTTCTGATCCTGGGCGGCCTGGTTGTCATCCTGCGACGGGGAGGCTCAGATGAACGGGCGTAACTACCGGCGGGGCGAGGTCGTTTGGCCGATCCTGCTGGTCACGATCGGCACCATCGTGCTGCTGAACAACTTCGGCATCACCGACTGGAATCTGTGGGAACTGGCACTGCAACTGTGGCCAGCCTTGCTGCTGGCGGCCGGGGTGGATTTGCTGATCCCGCGTCGCTCGGTGTGGGGCACGGCTCTGGCGGTCGTGCTGGTGGCGGGTGTGTTCGCCGGCAGCCTGTATCTGCTGGCCAACGTCGACCAGCGACCAATCGACGGGGTCAGCGTTGCCGAGACGGTTGGCCAGGCTGACGAAGCCTTCGTGCTGCTGGCGCCGGGGGTTGGCGAGCTGAAACTCGACGGGGAAGCGTCTGATGGTCTGGTCGTGGACGGGATCGTCGAGCCTTTGCGTGACGAACGCATCCTTGTGACCAGCGATCTGCAGGCTGGGGTCGTCAACGTGGAGATCCGCCAGGACCTGGACAACGGTGTCAACTTCTGGCTGCCGGGCCGGCGTGGTGTCTGGCACCTGAGCCTAGCTTCCAGTCTGCCGCTGAGATTGCAGACCGATGTGGGTGTCGGACTGCAGGAGTTGGATCTGGCGGGCACGATGCTCGACCGGGCCAACATCTCATTTGGGGTAGGTACGGTCGAGGTGACCCTGCCCGTTGGCCGTGACGTGGTAATCGAAATCGATGGAGGCATCGGCGACGTTGTCCTGCGCGTGCCGGCCGGCAGCGGACTGCAGCTGAACGTCGGCGACGGCTTGCAGGCAGTTACGGTAGGGGCCGGCTTTGCGCGGGACGGTGACTTCGTCCGCTCCACCGGCACCAGCACCGGCGGCATGATCACCGGCAGCGTAGACCTGGGGATTGGCGCCATTCACATTGTCGAACAGCCTGGCTAGGCCCCGCGGGGCTAAACTTGTGGGCAAAATAGAGCCGGCCGGTGCATTTATGCACCGGCCGGTTGGATTCTAGTCCAAGACGCCGCGGGCCCCCTTCGTCGCCGGTCAGGCCGGAGCAGGCGGCTCCCAATCGGCCGGCTTGCCCGAGCCCCGGTTGATCAGCTCCTGGCACGGGGCCTTCGGCATCGTGCCGAACACGTGGTCCCATATCGTGGTCGACACGCCAAAGCGCATGAAATCGCAGGCGCCGTGATGGCGTAGATGGTGCTTGCGCAGCTTGAAGAACCAGCCGGAAGTAACGTTGGCGTGGTGAATCTGATAGTGGGTCAGATCATAGATCAGGTAGCCGGCGACCAGACCAACCATTACCGGATCGAACCACTGGGGTACGCCCAGGCCGACCACGATCAGCGCATACCCGCCCACGAAGAAGACGGACGACATCGGCACGCTGAGCGCCGGCGGCATCACCAACCGCGTGCGGCACATCGGTTGGGCGTGATGGACGCCGTGCATCATGAAAAACATGCGCTTGAGCCGCTCGGTGCGTGGATGGTAGTGGAACAGAAAGCGGTGCAGCGTGTACTCGACGAAGGTCCATACGAACCAGCCGAGGAAGATGCCGGCAGGGATATGCAGCCAGCTGGTACCCGGCTGCCAGGCGAGCACGGCGCGCCCAAGAAAGAACACAGATACCGGCGCCCAAATGGCGGCGACCGCCAGCGGGCTGATGTGGCTGAAGAATTCAAGGAAATCCGACTTAAACAGCCGAATAGGCGGATCCTGTCGGACGGCTGACTGTTGTGTCATGCTTTGCGTGTCTCCATTGGCTTGATTGTAAACCAGACCCGTCCGGTCTGAAAGGCGTGAGCGCTTGAGGTGGGGGGACCACTCAGGGCTTCCGTGTCACAAATTCGGCTCAAGTGGGTCTCCGAGGTTATGCCTTAACCAAACCGGCGAGTTGGGCTCGCACCTCGGCGGCCTCCGGGGCCATCTCACATTCCGTCATGATTGCCAGCGCCTGTTCCAGTTCCTGGCGAACCTGGACTGGCTGGTCCTGGTTCTGGCGTAACTGAGCCAGGGCCACATGTGTCCTGGCCTGCTCGGGCCGCCCGCCCAGCTCGGTGCTCAGGTCGAGCGCCCGGTTGAGCGAGGTCTCGGCGGCCTCAAGCTGTTCGTTGGCGAGCAGAATCAGACCACGAACCCGATGAAGCTGGCCTTGAAGAGAGCGGGCGCCGCAGCGCTGGGTTAAGGCTGTGGCTCTCTCGACGATCACGCCGGCCTCGTCGACGCGGCCAAGCAAGACGAGCACCTCGGCCAGCAACGGTTCGCAGAGCAGGAAGCTGGTCTTGTTTTCGGTCTCTCCATAATGATCCTCGGCCTGTGCCAAATGGCGATGCGCGGCCGCGATCTCCCCCCGGCGCAGCTCGAGCAGGGCAAGCGCCGTAAGGGCATTTGTGAGCAGCACAACCTGGCCAAAGCCCTCGGCCCATTCCAGGGATTGGACGGCCACCGGCTCGGCGAGCTCGAAGTTGCCGCGATCGGCTTCGATCATTCCCAGCCGCCCACCAGCAAAGGAGGCCAGCCGCAGCTCGCCCAAATCCTGGCCCAACTGTAGGCTGCAGCTGGCCTGCTCGGCGGCGGTGGCGAGATCGCCGCGCCCGTGGAGCGCCCAGGCCATGGCGAATTGCGCCCAGGCGAGACGGTCCAGCGAGCCAATTTCTCGGGCAATGCGCTCATCTTCGGCGGCATGTTGAATGGCCGGTTGCCAATCGCCGCAGGTGGCCGCATTCTCCGCCAGGAACTCGTGGCCGGCAGCAATGCCGAAAAGGTGTCCATGCCGCTGACCGATATCAATCGCCTGGTTGGCGTGTTGATTGCTTTTGTCAAACTCGGCCTGGTGCTGAAGCCCGCCTGCCAAGTAAAGATGGGCCGAGATGGCAGCGTACGGTTCTTCGTCGGGGTCGACCAGGGCCAACCCCTGCTCATAAAGCGCTACGGCCTGGCCATGTTGGGCCCGGTAGTGATAGTCACGGCCAAGCAAAGTCAACGCCAGCGAACGCAGATTGGGGTCGGTGGTCTCATCCATCTCGTCCAGCGCCCGCTCCAGGGTCGGGCGGGCCCGCTCATCGCTTAGGACTACCAGGTAGGAGCCAAGGTCAACCAGGGTTTCCAGGCGTGAGCCTGAAGCCTGGGGCAGATCCAACGCCGCTTGGGTGGCTTCGATGGCCTGCCGGTTTCGACCCTGGAATGTCAGGGTGCGCGCCTTCTTGACCAGGATGACGGCCAAGGTTGCTTCGTCGCCCAGGCTGCGAGCGCAGTCTTCGGCGGCATCTAAGGACTGCAAGGCAGCGTCCAAAGCGAAGACCTCAAGCGCGCCTTCGGCCGCTTGCAGGCAGTATCGCATGCCGCGCGCCAGGTCGCCGCTCTGGACGAAGTGGTAGGCCATATCCTGCACCCGGCCATTGGGCTTGCCACCCATGGCGCTCTCGAGGCTCTCCCCGATGCGCTGATGGAGCCGGCGCCGTCGGATGGGGTTGAGTTCCTGGTAGAGCACCTCGCGGATCTTGTCGTGGGTGAAAACGAATGACTCGGGGCCGGCGATGTCGAGCAACTGCGCCTGGCGGGCCTGGTCAAGCGAGTCGAGCAATGGATCTTCGTCCGGGAACAGCGCGGCCAACTCGGTGTAGGCAAAGCTCTTGCCAAGGGCGCTGGCGGCATGCAGGACCTCGAGACTGTCTTCATCCAATCGGTCAAGGCGCCGGCCGATGGCTTCCTTGACGCTCTGGGGGATGGCCAGATCTTCGAGGGCGGCCCGCTGCCATTTGCCTTCCTGCCGGTAGACGCTGCCGCCTGCGATCAGGGCCTTGACGGTCTCTTCGATGAAAAAGGGATTGCCTTCGGTCTCATCGTGAATGGCCTGGCGGAATTCGTCGGTGATTTCATCCTGGAACAAAGTCGTCAGCAGGTGACCGGTCTCCTCCATCGTCAAGCGATCGAGCGACACGCGGCTGACGACACGTTCCCGGTTCCAGGCTACCAGCGCCTCGGCAAGTGGGTGAGCGCGGTCAAGTTCGAGCTCACGGTAGCAGCCCAGAACCATCACCTTGTGGTCACCCAGGTGACGCACCAGGTAGGAAAGGAGCTGCAGGGTGCCGGTGTCGGCCCAATGCAAGTCATCCAGCACCACCAGCATCGCTTTGGTCGCGGCCAACCGCCGGAAGAGTCGGGCCACATGGTCAAACAACCGCAAGCGCTCTTCATTGAGGCTGAGCGCTGGCAGGGGTTCGAACTCGCCAAGCTTGGTGGAGACCTCGGGGGCAAGCTTGGTGAGGCCGGCCGCCAACCCTTCCAGGTGAGCCGCCAGTTCGGCCGCCTCAGACTGGTGGACCCACTCTCGAAGTGCCTCGACGAATGGCATATAAGGAGAACTGGCCTCGAATTCGTAACAGCCACCCTTCAAGATCACGGCCCCGTGTACTCTGGCCGCGACGATCATTTCGTTGGCCAGCCGCGTCTTGCCAACTCCTGGCTCGCCCGAAAGCATCGCCAGTTGCCCCTGCCCGGCCTGCGCCAGGCGCCAGAGTTCGAGCAGCGATTGGAACTGCTCTTGCCGCCCCACCAGCCGGCCGCGGGCCAACTGTTCGAGCCGAGCATCGGGTGGCAAAGCCGACGGCCCCGCAGGCGTTTGCGCCTGCAGCCGCGCCAATTCTGCTTGAACCTCGGCTGCGGTAGCGAAGCGCGCCTGGGGATCTTTTGCCAGCAAGCGCAGGATGACCGCCTCCAATGCGGCCGGAAGGTCTGGCCGGATGGCGCTTGGCGGAACCACAGGGGCGTGCAAGTGTTGGGAGATCACGGCCAGCGGGTCGTCGGCCTGGAAAGGGAGCTGGCCGGTCGTCAGTTCGTAGAGCATAACCCCCAGGGAGTACAAATCGGCCCGCCCGTCGATGTCTTCGCCCATGGCTTGTTCTGGCGCCAGGTAGAACACCGTGCCAACGATAATGCCTTCCGAGGTCAGCCGCGACGTGATCGAGCGGGCCAGGCCAAAATCCATCAGTTTGTAGGTGCCCTCGGGCCCGACCAAGATATTCTCCGGCTTCAGGTCCCGGTGGATGACCTTGTGTTGATGGGCGTGCTCAAGGGCGGCGCAAATCTGGCTGGCCAGAGTCAGGGTGGTCTCGAGAGATTCGGGCGGTGACTGGTACAGGCTGGTGCCTTCCACCAGCTCCATCACAATGAAGGGAGCACCCTCGGATTCGCCAGCGTCGTACACGGTGACGATGTTGGGATGGTTGAGTTGGGCCGTCAGCTTGGCCTCGCGCAGTAAGTTGTTGCGGCCCTCCGAGCCCAGATTTGAGTCGGTGAGAAGCTTAACTGCCACCGGTCTGTCGAGCAGCTCATCATGGGCGCGGTAGACAGTCCCCATGCCGCCTTGGCCCAACTCGGCTGTAAGCCGGTAGCGGTCGGCCAGGACGCGCTTAGACACGCCGCAACCCCACCAGGGTCAGGTCATCATACGGCGCCTGCCCGTCGGCGAAAGCGAGCACATCGGCGTGGATCATCGCCAACGCCTTCTCCGGCCCCTGCCGGCCGGCTTTGGGCACAAGTTTCTGCAACCTTGCCAGTCCATAGAATTCGCCGCTGCCATTGACCGCATCCGGCACACCGTCGGTGTACAGCAGCAGGAAGGTGCCGGGCTCGAATTCGATCGTGGTTGCCGGGTACGCTTGAGATTCCTCGATTCCCAGAGGCATGCCCCCGCCAGGCAGCTCCTCAGCGGTCTTCGATCCGGGCCGGACCAGCAGCGGCGGATTGTGGCCGGCGCAAACCGTCTCGACCTGCCACTGCTGCGGGTCGAGAGAAATGGCAAACAACGTGACAAACATGCCGCCGCTCGAGTCGGCACACAGCAGCCGGTTGGCCTGCTCGATGGCTTGCGACAGGCTCAGGTCGGCGGCCAGGCTGGCGCGCAAGGTCGTCCTGGACAATCCCATGAAAAAGGCGGCGGGCACGCCCTTGTCGGTCACATCGCCTATGACGACGACTAGTCGTCCGTTGGATAGGGGGATAAAGTCGTAGAAGTCACCGGCTACTTCGAGTGCGGCGTGCCATTGCCCGGCGAGTTCGAGTCCGGGGATCGAAGGCGCCCGCGCGGGAATCAGCGCCGCCTGTAATTCACTTGCCAATTCAAGTTCGCGCTCCATCCGAGCTTGCTGGACCGCCAGGCTGTACAGGCGTGCATTCTCGATGGCGACGGCCGCCGAGCTGGCGACGGCTTCAAGCAGGGCCAGATCGTCGGGCGTGAATATGCCGGCTTGCATCCGGTTATCGACGTAGACCAATCCGATCGACCGGCCCTTGGCCTTGAGCGGAACACACATCAGCGATCGCAGCTTGAGTTGATGAATGCTCTTGCGTTCGGCCAACCAGCCCTCGGTCTGGGCATCGAGGCTGCGGACCGGTTCCCCGCTGTCGGCAACCTTTTCTACGACGCCGCGGCTGACTTCGAACTCGGGCGATTCGATCGTGGCTTGGTCCAGGCCGCGGGCTACATGGAAAACCAGATCATCCTTGCCGCCGCCGAGCATGAGAAAGCCGCGCTCGGCGCCGGTGACTGCGATGACCTGGTCGATGACCTCCGGCAGCAATGCTTGCAGGTCAAGCTCCGAACTGAGCGCCAGGCTGACGCCGTAGAGCGTCTGAAGGCGTTCGATGGAACTTACGGGCATGAGTAGGTCTCCAAGGCGGATGCCAGCTCGGGTGGGCGATTATACAGTCGCCCGGCCCGAGCGCCGCGCGGCTGGATCCTGTCTGTAGAAGTGGGCGAGTTGGCGATAGATGGCCGGCTCGGCGACCTTGAGTTCGGCTGGCAGCTCAAAGAAGAGCTCGCTGGCGGCGGCAAAATACTCGGCCGGCGACTCGGTGTCGTACTCGTCAAATGGGTAGGCATCTTCCCCCCGACGGATACGTTGCCGGGCAAGCTCGAAGCCCGCTCGGAAGTGATGCTGCCATGTCGCATAGTCTTCTGGGTGAGCCAGCGCCGGTGCACCGTTGGTTTCACCGGTCTCACTATCGAGTTGATGGGCGAACTCGTGAAACACGACGTTCCAGCCGTCGGCCGGGTCGGCAAATCCGTCCAGCACATCCTCCCAGGACAGCACCAATGTGCCATGGGACCAGGACTCACCGGCGCGCGCTTCCTGAATGGCAAGCTCGACGCCCTCCGGGCGGCGGATGGTTTCATCGACCTGGTAGGTGCCAGGGTAAACGATCACCGTCCGCAAGGTCGGGAAAAGTGGACCGGGGAGCCGCAGGTGAAGCAGGCACGCCTGTCCGGCGATCGTGAGTCGGACCGCTTGGTCGACCAGCATACCGCCGGCACCTTCGAACTTCTTATGGCGTACGAATAGGGCCGTCAACTGCTGTAGTTGTTGCTGGTCGGCCGGCGCTAGGTCAGCCAGGTAGGGCAGCCGACCTTGCAGGAAGCGAGCCTCGTGGGATGAGAGCTCGGCCGGGGGGCGAAGTTTGCGCCATAGACGACGAATGTGGTCGATAGTCCAGCCTCCTTCATGGGGCGGCATAGGGTGGGCCCCGCCACAAGCGTCTGGGCCTTCGTATCGACCTCCAATCATATCCGGCGGCACTCCAATGGACCTCCGAAGTGGGACAAGCTAGCAGGCAAGCGCCGCCGGCGAACCAGGCCACATCCGAGGGCCGGCCGGCAAAGGGAGGTCAACATGCGAGGCTATCTGCGTGATCATTGGGGCATACTTGGCCGGGAAATCGGACGTGAGTGGCCGGGGATCCCCAACGAAGAGCTGCACTGGGTCGAAGGGGATCTGGATCGTTTGGTGGCGATCATCCAGCTGTACTACGGGATGACGACCGAAGAAGCGATCGAGCAGATCGGGGCCTTCCTGCACCGGGTAAAGGCCTAAATACGGCTCGAGTCCCCACAGGGGGCACACCACTCAAAGCTGAGCGCCCATGAGCCTGTCAAAGAGGTCGCAGGCGGCGGCAGACAAGGCGATCCGGGACTCGCGGCACAGGAAACGGAGTTGGGGTCCCGTGTTCCGTGTTACCTATCCGTGGGAGCGAGGTGCGGTCGCTCCCCTCTGGGTCATTTACGCGCCTTGTAGGGACGTTGTATACGACGCATCTACACGGGGTATGCAGGCGGACCTCTCCGAACGTGTCGATCGGGTGCCAGCTGGATTGAGCCCCGCAGCATTGCGCCTCAGACCGCTATACCGGGTAGCGAGTGTGCCGCGCGGCCTGGGAAACCCTGGGCGCGCCCCGGCAGCAGCTCGAGGTTCAGCAAGCGAAGGAGGCATGGTGGATGTATCCAGTCAGTGGTCCCAGGGAGGTTGCTGGAGTCCTGAAGGCTTCGCGGCTGTTCTTCGAGGAGCATGGCTTGCCGGATTCGGCCAACGCGCTGCCCGAGCAGGTCAACCCGAGCCCTGACGAAGAAGCCGCGCTACGACGCGCGCTGAAGGCGGGGTTGGACTTGGGTTTCGTCCTTCCGCCGCCGTCGGCCCAATTGGAGCAGGCGCCCAAGCTGCTGGAGGCAACGGCGGTCGCCGAGCTGGCCGGCTTGCCCGAAGGGGAGCAGTATCAGCCGCCTTTTTCGCCGGTGGACGACCTGCTTACCAGCTCCGAAGTTCGCAATCGGACCGAGGCTGCCTACCTGCTGAGGATCGGCGGCAATGGCTATCCGGATGAAACCCGGGGAAGGACAGGACCCCAAATCGACAAGCTCTTCCGGGAAAAAGACTGGACCTCGCTTACCTTCCCCGAGTACCTTGTGCTGCAGCGCCGGTCGGCCGAAGAACACCAGGATCATCGTTTTGACTACTACGGGCGGACGGTCGAAGACACCCAATGGATGTGGTTGGTTGATTCACGCCAGGGGGAGGGCACCTTCATGGGCTACTGGAACCCGGGCAAGAGCCGGGTCGAGTTGGGCTGGTGCAAGATCGGTTCGAAAAACCCGCGCAAGGATGCGCATCCGACGGTGGTGGTGCCGTTGGGCTAGGGACAGAGTCCGGCAGAGGCGCCGATTGAGGTGGAGCAGGCCCGCTTTAAAGCTGAATTCCTTCTCATTCGCCGCCGGCCATAGTACAGGGCAGTTGGCCAGCGAATGCTATTCTAGGTAGGGCAGATCCGTCCGGGTTGGAAGGTGTGCGGCGATGGTCGAGGTGCCGAGTACAGTTCGCAACTATATCAACGGTGACTGGATCCTGGTCGATGACGCCGAGAGTCTAGCAGTTATCAATCCAGCCACCGGCGAGAGGCTGGCTACCACCCCTCTCTCACCGGCTTCGCAGGTCGATCAGGCGGCTAAGGCCGCCACGGGCAAGCGGGTCCAGGCGCAAGGTGGCGCCAAGAACCCAATGGTGGTGCTGCCCGACGCCGACTTGGAAGCCGCGACCACGATTGTGGCCGACAGCGCCTTCGGCTGCGCCGGGCAGCGCTGCCTGGCGGCCTCGCTGGCGATCACGGTTGGGGAAAGCGGAAAGACATTCACCGAGGCGATTGGCACGGTTGCCCGCGAGCGCCGGGTGGGATCGGGGTTGGATGCCGCCATTGAGATGGGCCCCGTGATCTCGGCGCAATCCAGGGACAGGATCGAGCGGTTGATAGGGACCGGTGTCGGAGAGGGGGGGCGGCTGGTGGCAGATGGCCGACAGACCTCGATCGCTGGCTACGAGGATGGATTCTTTATCCGGCCGACTGTCCTGGCCGATCTGCCGGCTGGGGGCGAGTTGGCCCGCACCGAAATCTTTGGTCCGGTCCTGGGGCTGATCCACGTCGAGACGGTGGACGAGGCGATCGGTTTACTAAACAGCGGCAATTACGGCAATATGGCCTGTTTGTTCACCCGCAACGGGGCGGCCGCTCGCCAGTTCCGCTATCTAGCCGAGGTCGGCAACATCGGCATCAATCTGGGTGTGGCGGCGCCGATGGCGCACTTCCCCTTCAGCGGTTGGAAGGACAGCTTCTTCGGCGACCTGCATGGCTAGGGCCGGGACGCCGTCGAGTTCTTCACCCAGAAGAAGGAGGTCGTCGAACGCTGGCCCGACGAGTGGACTCGTAAGTTCTAGCGTATCCCTCGGGGAAAAGACCGAATAACACAAAGGCACAAAGACTTAAAGGCAGAGCATGTGCTTGTGACATTGAGACTTCGTGTTATGGGCTCTTGCTGACGGCTGACTGCTGACCGCTCAGCGCTAGCCTTTCAACGCACCCATCGTGAAGCCCTCCACCAACCGGTCGAGGAACAAGTTGTAGATGATGCCGACCGGTATGGCGACGATTACGGCCGCCGCCACCAGCGACTGCCAGTAGAAGACATCTCCGCGAATCAGCTCGGTTGGAATGCCGACGCTGATGGTGCGCTGGGCCGAAGACGAGATGAAGGTCAGGGCGTAGATGAACTCGTGCAGCGTGAGCGTGAAGGTGAAGACGATCACGGCAGTGATCCCGGACATGGATAACGGCAGAATCACGCGGCGGAACGCGGCCAGGCGGCTGTAGCCATCGACCAGGGCGGCCTCCTCCAATTCACGCGGTATCGATTTGAAGAAGCCCATCAATAGCCAGGTCGAGAAGGGGATCGTCATCGTCGGATACACGACAATCAGCGACCAGATTGTGTTCTGCAGCCCAAGTGTTACGACGATGCGAAACAGGGGGATGAAGAGCAGGGTCGGCGGAACGAGGTACACAAGGAAGATCAGGATCCCGGCCCGCTCGCCCCAACGGCCGGCCAGCCGCGCCAGGCTGTAACCTGCCGGAATGGCGATCACCAAGGTGATCAGCACCACCACCACACCGACCACGGCCGAATTGTTCAAGAAGGTGGCGTAGTTGGTCCGCTCAAACAAGAGGCGGATGTTGTCTAACGTCGGAGGCTGGTTGTACAGGAAGGGATTGCCCTCCAGCCGGTATAAGTCGCGGTCCTGCTTGAACGTCGTGATCACCATCCACAGGAAGGGGAAAGAGTACACAAAGCAGAAGAGCGACACGCCGACGTAAAGTGGCAGCCGGCGAAGAGCGCGTCTGAAATTGCGCATCTCAGTTGACTTCCATCCGGCGGGCCATTTGCAGCATCAGGATGGCCACCGCCAGCAGGACCGGGAACAGGAAGAGCGCAATAGCCGCCCCTTGCGCCAATGCCCCCCCGTTGATTCCAGTGTAGAACGACCAAACCGGCAAGACCTGCGTGTAGTAGACCGGACCGCCGCGGGTCAGCACATAGACCACGGTCATATCCGTAAAGGTAAAGACGATGCCAAACAGAAGGGCAATGGCCATGATCGGCAGGATCAGAGGCAGCTTGATTCGGAACAAGATGCGCATGAACGAGCCGCCGTCCACCTTGGCCTGGTCGATCAGATCGTTGGGGATGGAAGTGAGGCCGGCGACAAGAATGACGGTTGCCAGAGGCAGCACGCGCCAGATGTGGACCAGGGTGACCGAGGCCATGGCCAGGAACTCCTTGCCAAGGAAGTTCATGTGATCACTCGGGCCAAACAGTGAGCCGGGTCCCAGTAGACCGAGCTGGACCATCACCCAGTCGAGGGGACTAAGCGTCGAATCGAGCATCCACAGCCAGCCGATCGTGCCCAGGCTGATGGGGGTAGCCCAGGGCAGGATGATCAAGAAGCGGGCCAACCACTTTCCCCGGAAGTCCTCGGCCAGGATGACTGCCAGGACATTGGCCAGGATGATGACGATCACCTGGGCTGCGATCGTGAACACGACCGAATTGACCAGGGCCCGTCGGAACTGGGGTGTCTGGAACACCGCCCGGAAATTGGCCAGGCCGACAAAGTCCAGGCTGGTATCGCCGACCGTCACGTCGGTAACGCTGAAGGCGATGGCCAGCGTGACGGGGACGCCGACCAGCAGGATGATGTAGGCTACTGCGGGTGCGAGGAAGGCCGGCGCCAGGATTTCCTCGCGGTCGGCCAGGCCGGTGAAGAAACCGGACCGCTTTTCCGCGGGCGTGTCGACGACAGCCAACTCAGGTCTTAACCGGCGCGACGCGTTCGCCGGTCTCTGAGTCAAAGAACCGCAGCTGCTGCTTCTGCACGGCGAAGTCGTAGACCTCACCGGGCTCGAGCCAGAAGGTTTGCTCGGAGGACATGCGCGAGATGATGGCGGTCTCGTGGCCTTGATCCAGGACCTCGCCGTAGATCAGCTTGTCCGCCCCGAGGTACTCCACTCGCCCGACCCGGAATGGAAGAACGGTCAAATCGTTCTCTGATTGGACGGTAGCCATAGGCACGAACTGCTCCGGCCGGAATCCAACCAGAAGCTGGTCGCGTTTGATGAAGTTCATGCCGGGCGAACCGAGGAAAGTAGCGACGAAAGTGTCGGCTGAGTCGTGATAGACCTGCTGGGGCGATCCGACCTGACGCACCTTGCCCCCGCTCATCACGACAATCCGATCGCCGAGCCCCATCGCCTCGACCTGGTCGTGGGTGACGAAGATCGTCGTGATACCCAAGCGGCGCTGAAAGCGCTGAAGCTCGTCACGCGCGGATGCCCGCAGCTTGGCGTCGAGGTTCGACAGCGGCTCGTCGAGCAACAGCACATCGGGCTCTTTGGCCAGGGCTCGCGACAGGGCCACCCGCTGGCGCTCGCCGCCGCTGAGCTGACGCGGTTTGCGCTCTAATAGATGTTGGATGTCCAGAATGCCGGTTGCCCACTCGACCGCCTGGCGCACCTCCTCGGTCGAGCGGCTGCCGCTGGCGCGCAGCGGGAAAGCGATGTTGTCGAAGACGGTCATATGCGGGTAAAGGGCGTAGCTCTGGAAGACCATCCCGATGTCCCTCAGGCGGGGCGGCAGATCGGTGACGTCTTGCCCTCCGATCAGGATCTCGCCATCGGTCGGCGTTTCCAGGCCGGCGATCAAACGCATCAGCGTGGTCTTGCCGCTGCCGGAAGGGCCGAGGATGACGAGGAACTCGCCTTGCTGGATGGAAAGCGTTACGCCATCAACAGCACGAACGTCCTGGAAGTGTTTCTTGATGTCTCTGGTTTCGACTACAGCCATGGTGGATGGGTCTCAACAGTTTGATAGGAGGGGCCCGCCGCAACGCGGCGGGCCCCTTGGCCTGTCCGTCGAGGTGAGCTATTGGACCTGGCACTCGGGGGTCGATTCACCCCCGACCAGGCCTTCGGCCCGCCATTTGTCGAAGATCTGTTCGATGGCGGTGTGGGCCTCACAAACCGCTTCGGCCGGCGTCACCTCACCGCGGGCGGCGCGGGCCATCATGGTTGGGATGACAAACGTCCCAAAGACCTCGCCGGTGGCCGGGTTGGCCGGCCCCGGGAAGCCGATCCAGGCGGTCCATTCATGGGCTTCGCCGAGCAGTGCCAGCTTGTCGGCCGGTCGTGAACCGAACGGATCGTTGGCCAGCCACTCGCTCAGTTGGGGAACGGTGTCCCCGAAGGCCGGGAAGGTATACAGCTCGCTGTTGAAAGTGGCCTGGTTGTAGTTGGCGGCCAGGTGCAGCATGAAGGCCTTGGCGGCCTCCAGCTCGGCGCCCTCCACATAGTTCGGGATGACATAGATCGCCCAGACGTGTGAAGAGGCCCAGCGGTCGCCACGCGGTCCTTCGAGGGCTGGCCCGAAGCCGATGTCATCGGCCGCCTCCGGGTCGATCTTCTGCAGGCTGCGGTAGGCCGAGATAGAGTTCATGATGTAGGACAGGTCGCCGGCGATCAGACCCTGGTTGTTGGTGGCGGCGGTCCAGTCGAAGACGCTGTCGGGGCGCATGGCCCCCTGGTACAGATCGACCATGTACTGAACCG